>NZ_JAFGYL010000066.1:0-519 GCF_017491835.1 Pseudomonas sp. 67(2021) | reverse complement strand
CCCGTAGGAACCCCCAGTTTCAAGATCATTCTGCTCAAATGTGGCTGATGACGAATATTTTTTAATAAAGCCCAGTCCAGTCTGAGCGGATGTTGCCTATAATTCAAATACAGGATTAAAAACAACAGGACCGCCAGATTTCCCAGAATAGTGGCAATCGCCGGCGAGATAATGCCCATTTTAGGAAAGCCAAAATAACCGGCAATCAGGACCGGTGTCACCACTAAACCCACCCCAATGGTAAGTGCGGAAGCGAACAGGGGAGTGGTACTATCAACAACGCCGCGCAAGATCGAGGTATAAATAATATAGATAAAAATTAAGGGACTACCCGCCAGCAGCCACTGCACATAGTGCAAGGATAAATGCATCACATCCGGAGCTGTGCCGAGTGCCAAGAGAATATTCTCAGCAAAAAGTACCCCGAGAAGCGCAATTAAGCTGCCGCCAATCAAGGTCATAAATAAAGTTGAACCAACCACACAGCGTACTTTTTCTATATTTTTCCCGCCCCAAGCC
>NZ_JAFGYL010000065.1:0-527 GCF_017491835.1 Pseudomonas sp. 67(2021) | reverse complement strand
CCGCAGAACTGCGTGCTGCTGGGCACCCAGGGTGGCCTCTACCCGATCGGTGACTACTGCTTCGCCGACGGCGACCCGGATGCCGCCCGCCGCCTGGTGCCGGGTACCCTCAAGCCGGTGCGCTGGGAAAAGGAAGCGATCGCGCAGATGCTCATCACCTCCGACGGCACCGCCAAGCCCATCGAGTTCGAGCCCCGTGAAGTGCTGGCCCGGGTGATCCAGCGCCTGGCCAGCCGTGGCATTCGCCCGGTGGTAGCCTTCGAACTGGAGTTCTACCTGTTCGACCGCAAGCTCGATAACGGCCTGCCACAGTACCCACGCGACAAGGCGACCGACGATCACGACGATCAGCCGAACATGCACATCGAGCGGCTGTCGCGCTTCGCACCGGTGCTGCACGAGATGGTCGATGGCGCCAACGAGCAGGGCGTGCCGGCAAACGTCATCACCGCGGAGCTGGGCCCAGGCCAGTTCGAGATCAACTTCTCGCACAGCGACGATGCGATGAGTGCTGCGGACTGGTCGGC
>NZ_JAFGYL010000064.1:0-532 GCF_017491835.1 Pseudomonas sp. 67(2021) | reverse complement strand
GGCGCTGGGCATCTATCAGGCCGGAGAGGCCGCGGGCTTCTTTGGCGCGCTGGTGGGGGCAGTCGTCCTCCTGGTGATCTACGGATTCATCAAGAAACGCTGAATATTGGTTAGAATGCCCGGCAATTCATTCGAGTTGCCGAGCATTTTCATGCGTGCCTTTTTCCTCGCCTCACTGCTGTTGGTCAGTACCCTGGCTCATGCCGAACTGCCTGAAACCGACTGGCTGGAGCTGATGCCAAAGTCGGACCAGCAGGCACTCGAGCAAATGCCTGAAATCGACCACAACTCCCCGGAAGCCATGGGCACCTTTACCGACAAGGGCGGCCTGAAGCAGAGCAAGGGCCTGCCGGCGGTGATGTACTCGACCAAGACTGTGGCTGCCATGAACGGCAAGGATATTCGCCTGGGCGGCTACCCGGTGCCCCTGGAGAGCGACGCCAAGGGCAACAGCACGCTGTTTTTCCTGGTGCCTTACCCAGGAGCGTGCATCCATGTGCCGCCACCACCACCGAACCAGTTGGTGCTGGTG
>NZ_JAFGYL010000063.1:0-537 GCF_017491835.1 Pseudomonas sp. 67(2021) | reverse complement strand
TCGCCGAAAATTCGAATTTCTCAACTAAGAGAACTCACAAATTTTACCTTAGCCTGATCCGTTACCAGTGAAAGTAACGTTCAGTCTATCTTTCTATCACATACCCAAATTTTTAAAGAACGATCTAATCAAAAGACTAGAAATCAATATTCAGTGCGAATATTCATTTCTAAACTCTCAAACTTCGAAGCAGTTTATGGTGGAGCCAAGCGGGATCGAACCGCTGACCTCCTGCGTGCAAGGCAGGCGCTCTCCCAGCTGAGCTATGGCCCCATAACAAAATTGGTGGGTCTGGGCAGATTCGAACTGCCGACCTCACCCTTATCAGGGGTGCGCTCTAACCAACTGAGCTACAGACCCAATTTCGAGCTTGTAACTGTTAGCTCAGAGCTATCAGCTTGGAGCTTAAAGCTGCTTCTATCGTCTTCTTCAATGAATCAAGCAATTCGTGTGGGAGCTCATGCAGCAGCTGATGTCGTCGATTAAGGAGGTGATCCAGCCGCAGGTTCCCCTACGGCTACCTTGTTACGACTTCAC
>NZ_JAFGYL010000062.1:0-538 GCF_017491835.1 Pseudomonas sp. 67(2021) | reverse complement strand
ATATTCTTGGCGTGCTGCGCGAATACACCAGCAACAAGGCCTCCTTGACCGATCCGAATGTGATCAGGGAAATCCATCGCAAACTTGTACCGGATGCCGTTGGCCGAGTGCGCGATGCGGGGGCCCCGACCAAATATGGAAGCAGCCCGACCGGCTTCGCCTTGCTGGAGCAGCATTTGAAGCATCTGGACGTAAACCATCAGCACTTTGACAAACACCTGCTCGCGGCAGTCGTCGGTTTCCAGGGCTTTGGGGATGGCAACGGTCGCACCGCCAGTGCGTTGTACTCGATCAGCCAACTGCGCAATAACAGATTCACGCCGATGCCGCCTCATGTATTCCGGGAGCTTAACGGCATATTCTGATGACGCTCGATTGAATGGATTCCAACGCGCCCGTACCCCGTTCGCCGAGGTACGGGTCAGGGCAGCAACAGATACACAGCACTCATCACCAGCAATGCCGCCATTACCCGGTTGAACAACCGCATCCCTGTCGGGTTGCCCAGGTACCCACGCAAGAACGTCCCGACATACAC
>NZ_JAFGYL010000061.1:0-564 GCF_017491835.1 Pseudomonas sp. 67(2021) | reverse complement strand
GCCGCACGCAGGGCGGCAACAACAACGGCTACGCGCAGGACAACGAGATCACATGGGTCGACTGGGAGCAGATCGACCAGCCGCTCATCGAGTTCACCGCCGCCCTCACCCGCCTGCGCCGCGAGCATCCGACGTTCCGGCGTAGCCGCTTCTTCAACGGCCGCCCGATCCGCCGGGAGGAGGGCGCGCCGGTGCCCGACATCGCGTGGCTGCGGCCGGACGGCACCGAGATGCAGCCCGAGGACTGGGATTCCGGGTTCGGCCGCGCGATCGGGGTGTTCCTCAACGGCAACGGTATCCGCGAGCGCGATCGCCGCGGCGAGCCCATCACCGATCGGCACTTCTTCGTGCTGTTCAACGGGAGCGACGAGCCGATCGACTTCACGATCCCGGCGGCGCAGTACAGCCCGCGGTGGGACGTCGTGGTGGACACCGCCGGGCATCTCGCCGACTCCGGGCCGCGCTCGGGGGGCGATGTCATCGCGCTCGACGCGCGTTCGCTCGTCGTGCTCCGCGACCACGAGGACGACACGCCCGAGACCGATCACTCGGTCGCCGCGTCGC
>NZ_JAFGYL010000060.1:0-587 GCF_017491835.1 Pseudomonas sp. 67(2021) | reverse complement strand
GTCGACTGGTTCGGCCCAATCGCCTTCCCCGATCGCATGTTGCGGCGGCGGCATCCATCCGTGTTGGTCTCGCTATCCAAAGCCAACGCCCAAGATGGGGCCGGTCGCTTATCGCTCCTATCGCTCCACCAAACTGAAAGGCAAGCAACCCGATGCTGGGTTTCAGTCGGAACCACAATGCTCTTGCGCATCGGTGACCTGTGGCGCGAGCAGGGCTTGGAATCCCGCGCGGCTGACGAAGAGTTGCTTTGTGAAGATCTGGCGATCAGCCGAGACACCTGCGAGCTCTTAAAAGCCGGATCGAGCTTCGACGACGGCAGTTTCATGCTGCCGCTCCAAGAGCATGCGGGACATCGCGAAAACACGCACTCCTATTGCGTCCGGGTCACGCTACCTGACGGAAAGCTCCTTGTCGTACCGTGCATGGAGTTGATCCGCTTCTATTTTGGGTCGTCCAGCGAACTCCTCAACCGGCTGTTCGTGCCCCCACTCCAGAGAGAGAATCTCTACACAGGGATGACAATCGATCGGCACAACCGGATGACGATCCAACTTGCCGACCGCATTCCGCGTGCGAGCGCGGAGGA
>NZ_JAFGYL010000005.1:309602-310448 GCF_017491835.1 Pseudomonas sp. 67(2021) | reverse complement strand
AGGAGCTTCACCATGATCAAACCAACACCCAACCCACCCGAAACCGACCCCACCTCCCCCTACGAATCCCTCGACTCAAAAAAACTCCACCAAGCCGCCGACCGCGCCCTCGACCACTACCTCTGCCCACCCGGCTCTACTCCACCGCCGTTCAGCCCCCGCGCCATGTACGCCGTCACCGCCGACACCAAAAACGAAGACCTGCTGGCCAACGCCTGCGAAACCCTCGCCTCGGCTAAAACCATCGCCCAGGAATTTGCCGGGCTGGTAAAGCCATCGCAACGCCGCACGCTGATGGGGATTGCGCAGCTGATCATGCTCGCCGAACTGGCGGTGAATCGGGTGCTGGATAATCTGGAGTTGCCGCAGTAGCGGGCCTTTGATGATCGTTCCCACGCTCTGCGTGGGAATGCCTCAAGGGACGCTCCGCGTTCCAGCTCTGGGGGACGCAGAGCGTCCCGGACTGCATTCCCACGCGGAGCGTGGGAACGATCAACGCGTAAGCAGGGAAGACTCGTGTGGGAGCGAGCCTGCTCGCGAATGCGGTGGGTCAGTCACTGAAGTTTCGACTGGCGGATTGCTTTCGCGAGCAGGCTCACTCCTACATGGGGCGGGTCAAGGCTGGAACCATTCGTGGCGTTCGTTGAAGGTTTTGATGATCGTTCCCACGCTCTGCGTGGGAATGCCTCAAGGGACGCTCCGCGTTCCAGCTCTGGGGGGGACGCAGAGCGTCCCGGGCTGCATTCCCACGCGGAGCGTGGGAACGATCAACGTGTAAGCAATGAAGATTCCTGTGGGAGCGAGCCTGCTGGCGAAAGCGGTTTGTCAGTCACTGTGGCTTCGACT
>NZ_JAFGYL010000005.1:0-309507 GCF_017491835.1 Pseudomonas sp. 67(2021) | reverse complement strand
ATTCGCGAGCAGGCTTGCTCCCACTGTTGATGCGGTACGGGTGCAGTTGATGATCGTCCCCACGCTCTGCGTGGGAATGCCTCAAGGGACGCTCCGCGTTCCAGCTCTGGGGGGACGCAGAGCGTCCCGGGCTGCATTCCCACGCGGAGCGTGGGAACGATCAACGTGTAAGCAATGAAGATTCCTGTGGGAGCGAGCCTGCTGGCGAAAGCGGTTTGTCAGTCACTGTGGCTTCGACTGGCGGGTTGCTTTCGCGAGCAGGCTTGCTCCCACTGTTGATGCGGTACGGGTGCAGTTGATGATCGTCCCCACGCTCTGCGTGGGAATGCCTCAAGGGACGCTCCGCGTTCCAGCTCTGGGGGGACGCAGAGCGTCCCAGGCTGCATTCCCACGCGGAGCGTGGGAACGATCAACGCGTAAGCAGTGAAGATTCTTGTGGGAGCGAGCCTGCTCGCGAATGCGGTTTGTCAGTCACTTTGGCTTCGACTGGCGGATTGCTTTCGCGAGTAGGCTCACTCCTACAGGAGGGGCGGGTCAAGGCTGGAACCATTCGTGGCGTTCGTTGAAGGTTTGCTGGATGAGGTCGATGAGGGCTTGGATTTCGGGGCAGTTTTGCGAGTCGGTGTTGACGGCGAGCCAAGCATGGAGCTGCATCGGTTCGGCGAATAATCCGGGCAATGCGATTAGGCCACGGTCGAAGCGGCTCATGTATGCCGGCAGTAAGCCAATGCAGGCGCTGCAGCGAATCATCTCGAGCATCAATTCATAGGACTGCATCTGCACCACTCCAGCTAACCGTTGTTCGACCAGTTCATTCCACTGCCGAAAACTCTCAACTCGCCGATCATGCTGCCACTGCACCAGCATGAAGTCCGCCAGATCTTCCGGCGTTTCCGGTCGCGCTGTCACCCTCGAATAGCGCTTGGCAATGTGCGGCAGATATTCAATTCGCGCGAGGTGTTGCGGTGCGCTTGTGGCGAAGGTGGGACCAGGGTTTGAAGCATCGCTGGGCGCCAGCCAGAGGACAATGTCGGCGCTGACCGCACGCAAGGCCAGTTTGCTATCCAGAGCAATAATTTCCAGACGCAGGCTGGCGTTGCGCCGCAGCAGTGCGATGAGGTCGCGGCCGAGAATGTCGTGGAGGATGGATTCGGCGATGGCGAGGCGGATCAGTGGTTGTTCGATGACCGGGAGTTTGCGTTGGTGGGCCAGGGTGCTGAGTCGGGCCTGCAACTGTTGGCCTTCGCGGGTGAGCGTTAGGGCGCTGCCCTGGAAGCTGAACAGGCTGTGTTGCAGTTGTTGTTCGAGTTGCGCGAGTTGTTTGCGCAGCAGCGTCGAGCGCACATTGAGGCTGCGCGCGGCTTGCATGAAGCAACCGCAGCGGGCGCTGACGAGGAAGTATCGGGCGACTTCGCTGTCGATGGTCGCGGCCTGGTTGAGCCAGGGTTCGGAGTTGTCTCGCGGCGAAAGGTAAACGCTGGCGGCGTCGCGTCCTGCGGGTTCGGTGAATGACATTGATGACTCCCTGTCGATCTAATGTGGTTGCTCTGAATACACCGGATCTCATTGTGGGAGCGAGCCTGCTCGCGAAAGCGTTAGCACATTCAACATCTTCGCTGACTGACCCGCCGCATTCGCGAGCAGGCTCGCTCCCACTGGGGTGAATGGTGTTCTGGCTGACGTCAGTGTTTTTCCTCGAGGATTTTGTTCAGTTCAGCGCCGTCGATGCTCAGGGTGGCGGTGTTGAGCATGCCGTCCAGATAAGCCTGGGCGATCTGTTCCTGGCGTTGTGCGCGCAGGGCCTGGGTCAGTTGGTCGCGCAGTTCCTCCAGCGTCGCGGTGCGAGCCGGTTGCTGTTCGGTGAGTTTGATCACGTGGAAACCGGCGGCGCTTTGCACCGGATCAGACACGGCGCCCACCTTGAGGCGCGCCACGGCGCCCCGTACTTCCGGCACCAGTTGTTGCAACGGTTGCAGGCCGGTATCACCGCCCCGCTCTGCCGTCACTCGATCCTGCGAATATTGCGTAGCCAACGCGGCAAAGTCGCCCGGCGCTGACTGGGCTTTCTTGCTCAACTCAACTGCTTGCTTGCGCACTGTTTCCGCATTAGAAGCATCACTGACAGAGAGAAAAATCTGACTGACCCGATACAGCGCCGGCGTCTGCCAATTGGCCTTCCCCGCGTCGTACGCCTGCTGCAACTCGGCCGCGCTCGGATAATCCGCCGGCACCTGACTCACCGAGCGCAAATAATCACGAAACACGATCTGCTCAGTCGCAGCACGGGTCTGCCGGGCGACGTCCGGACGCTGCGCCCACCCCTGCGCATCGGCCTGTTCCAGCACGGCTTTTTCCGCCAGCCGCGTACGAATCCAGCGTTCCAGCGCCTCACGGTTGCCGCGCAGTTGTTCGCTGGTTTGCGCCGGGACAGTGGCCAGCAGCGCCTGCAATTCCTCTGGCGAAACCTGCTGATTGCCCAACCGCGCGACCGCTGGCCCGGCTGCAACCGCCATCACCGGCGACGGCTGCTGGGCGGCGACCGGATCACTGCCCGGCCGCAGCACCAGTGCCACGGCCACCACCAACAGCGCCACCGCTCCGGCGCCGATCACCATGACAGGCTTCTTCACAGTGCGACTTCCTCTTGTTCGGCGATAGCCGATTTGGCGGTTTGCACAGCAGTGGTCTGGCTGAAATCGCGCAGGTAAACGATGAATTCCTGCAACAGGCGATCCCACAATTCCAAATTGCCGCGCAGGTGCTCGTTGCTCACGCCAGCAGCCACGACCACGTCCATCTCCATGACCAGAAACTCACCCTGCAACGACAACCGTGCAAAACGTCGAGTAGCATTCCACTGCTCTGCGACTCCCTCAGGCAACTCACCCTGCACGCGCAGCGCACAGCTGAAAGTGAAATCAACGAACCCGCCCTGCTCCATCGCCGGGTTGCCGAACCGCACGGCGTAGCCGATGCCCTGACTGGCGCTGAGCAACTGGACGATGCCGTTCTGTTCGCTCTGGTTGACGCGGTAACCGGCGGCTTGCAGAACGTCGGTCAGCGATTGCGGGGAAACGTGGGTGATCAATTGAGTCATGGCTTTCTTCCTTGCTATCAGTGAGCGATCGCCGCTTGCGGCGCGTCGAATTGGGTTTTGTACAGCTCGTCGCCGAAGCCCTGGGCCAGTTCATCGAACTTGACCCGGGCGCTGCCAGCGAAGGGCTGGCGGATCTTCATCACTTCGGCGACGTCGATGTTTTCGTAGGCCGTGAGGATCTGTTTGGCGACGCCGTACATTTGCTGATTCTTGGCTGAACATTGCTGCACTTGTGTGTCACGTTCCGCCAGTTGCGCTTGCAGCTTCGTGCGTTCGGCTTCTTTGCCACGAGCGAGGACCAGCAATTCGTCATAGGCTTTTTTGAACTTGCCGGTCTGCTCGGCACTGGCCGCGACTTGCGCCTGCGCCTGGCTGTGCAGGCTCTGTTGTTGCCCGGCCAGTTGCTCGGCAAGACCTTTGGCTTTGGCCAGTTCGGCAGTCAGCTGCTTGATCTGCGCTTGCGCTGCCTTGGCTTCGTTCTGCGCCGCCAGTTGTGCGGCGCTGGCCTGGGCCTGTTGGCTTTGCAGGGCCTGCAATTGCTGGGTGGTGCTGCGCAGTTGCGTGCGCAAGCGTTCTTCCATGCCTTCGCCGTTCGCCCCGGTGGCAATCAACAAACCCAGGCCCAGCGCGAGAAAACGCGTGTTCATAAAAGCTCTCCCGGCGCCTTAGAAGCGCGTGTTGATCTCAAGCTGCAAGACGTCGATGTCGAACGGCGCGCCGTACACCGCTTCGGTGCTCATCCAGCGACCCGTGGCGGAAACGTTCTTCGCCAGGCCGTAGTTGCCGCCCATGAAATAGCCCTTGGCGTTGGTGCCGCCGAGGTGGAACGACGAGTCGTTGAAGCCGTCGGGCAAGGCGTCCGGCTGGATGTACTTGTAGCCGGCGAACAGGTTCCAGTCGCCCTTGCGCTTGAGGTCCAGTGCGTTGCCGAGGGTGAACTGCACCATCCATGCATTGGCGCCGCTTTCGATCTCGCCGTTGCTGTCGAGGTTGTTGACGATCTGCCCGGCGGAACGCTTGCGCATGTCGCCTTCGTCGTAGCTGAGGTTGTGGATGTAGTTGCCCTGGCTGCGCAGTTTGAAGTCCTGCGGCAGGTCGGCATCCCAGACCACGTTGAGATCGAGCAGGTTAAACTCGGAGGCGAGACCGACGAATTGCGGCTGCGGCGTGGCGCTCGGGTTGAGCGGGTTCGGCGTGATGTCACGCAGCAGAAACACGCTGTTGCCCTTCTGCATGAACGCCGCACGGGTACCGTCGCTGTCGCAGCCCGGCGCGCCGGCCCACGGTTCGCAGGGGCTGGAGCGCTGGCCCTGAATGTCGTCGAAGCGGTAATAGGCCAGCGCACCTTTTAGGCGGTTGTTGCTGTTGATCGCCCATTTCGCGCCGAGCTGAGCGCCGTACAGCCACTTGTTGTCGCTCTCTTCCTTGTCGAAACCGTTGCTGCTGGAGGTGTCGTTGGTGTAATCCACCGGGAAAGCGCCGACGGTGCCGAACACGCCCCAATCGCGGTTGAGCTTGTGGTCGAAGATCGCCGCTACGCCGTCGAAATTCAGGTCGTTGGAATAGAGCATGTCGGTGGACATGAACGGGTTGGCGAAGCGCCCGCCGGTCAGGGTCAATTCGTCCATTGGCTTCCAGGTCAGGTAGCCCTGATCGAGCCAGATGTCCTTCTTGGCGAAGCCGCCGCCGAGGTTCTGCGTGGTCGATACCGGGTTGTTGTCCGAACCGGTGCCGATGCGAATGCCGGCGGTCCATTCCTCCGAAATCACCGCTTTCATGCCCAGGCGTGCGCGCAGGCGAAAGAGGTTTTCGCGGTCTTCGCGGGTGTTGAGCAACGGCGGCAGGCTGGTGCTGCTGTTGGGATTTACGTCGTACGGGCCATTGTTGTTGAGCTTGGCGAAGTCGACAATTTCGTTGCTGTTGTTGCCCGAGTAGTAACGCGATTCGTCACGCAGGCGAATGTCGCCGTCGAAACTGATGCGCGAGGCCCAGTCCGGGAAGGTATTCGGCGCGGCCCAGTTTTCCTGTTTGGCGGTGGCCATGACCTCGGCTTTGACCTGATCGCGGATCTGGTCACGCACCGCTGCCGGCACGTACTGCACACGCACATCGCCCGGCGCGGCGACCGGCCCGGCCGCGACCGCGGTGGACGCGGCGGCCTGTTTCGCCTGCGCCGCTTCGTTCTGCGCTTGGGCGATCAGCGCGTCAGCCTTGTCCTGTTTGAGAATGCCCTGCTCGACCAGCAAGCGGATCAGATTGATCGTGGCATTCTCCGACGGCGCAGGCGCTGCCACGGCCTGACCGACCAGGGTCGCAATGACCATGCCGACCGCCAGGGACAATCGATTCACGTTGGAAATCATCTGCACACAACTCCTTTTGCCGAAGCTTGAATAAGTGAATTAACCCGGACGCCGCCCTTGCAGGGACAAGCGCACGGGCAAAGTGATGGAGGCCGGAGGCCGTTCGCTGAGGGCTGGCGCACCGCGTAAAGCGGCCAGCACCTGGGTATCGATTTGCGGGTTGCCGCTGGACTTGATCAGCTCGACGCGGGTGATCTCGCCGACGCTGCTCAGCCAGACGTCGGCCTGCAGCGAGAATGCGAGGTTGCGCAGCTCGGGGTTCTCGCGCAGCAAACGCTGGAAAGTGAACGCGAGAAACTGGCTGTACGTGCCCGTACCCAAACGCCCGCCGCCGGCACCGGCCATGCCGCCGCCCTTGCCTGCGCCGATGTTGAAAGCGTCGCTGCCGGCCTGCGCGTCACCGTCCATTTGCATCGGGTTGGCCAGATCGTCCGCCGGCGATGGCGGCGCCTCTTCTTCAGGCTTGACCTCCTCCGGCTCCGGCGTTGGCTCGGGCTCGACGACTTTTTCTTCCACCGGCGTTTCCGGCTCTGGCGGTTTCTCCGGCGGCGGTGGTGGCGGTGGCGGCAACGGAATGATTGTCGGCACTTTCGGCGCTTCGCGGCGCACGCCAGCCATGTCGTTGGCCCACTGCCAGAGGAACCACGCGGCGAGCGCGGAGACCAGCAGTCCGGCGCCCCACTTCACATAGCGCAACGGCGACTTTTTCACGGGCGGCGGTTCGATCGGGAGTTGTGCGGTCATGACTCAGCCCTGACTCGGTTTGCCGGTAACAAGACCGACCTGGGACAGTTCGAGCCGACGCAGCAGGTCGAGCACTTCGATGACTTTCTGGTACTGCACCGTCGCATCGCCGCGCACGATCACCGGAAAATCCGGGCTCTGTGCTTTCTCGATGCGCAGGCGCTCTTCCAGCTCGGCCAAAGTGACCGGATAGGCATCGAGGAACACCTGGCCGCCGTCGTTGACCGAGATCGCCTTGGTCTTGGCTTCCGACAGCGACACCGACGCGCTGGCCTTGGGCAGGTTGATCTGGATCCCGGAGACCTGCGCGGTGGCGGTGAGGATGAACATCACCAGCACCACCATCAGCACATCGACCAGCGGAGTGATGTTGATGCTGTCGACCGCGGCATCGTCATCATCGTCGTGGGAGGCATTTACGGACGCCATGGCAGTGCTCCTCAGGCCGGTACGGAGTGGTTGGCGTGATGGCCGCGCTGGTGCGACGCCTCACTGAACTGGCTCTCGCCGTGCATCTCCGCCAGACGGGTGATGAACTCGTCGACGAACACACGCATGTCGGCGCTGACTTCCTTGTTGCGGGTGATCAGGCGGTTGTAGCCAAACAGCGCGGGGATCGCGACGAACAGGCCCATCGCCGTGGCCAGCAGCGCGGCGGCCATACCGGGAGCGATGGCGTTGATGTTGACGTCGCCGGCCATTGCCGTACCGAGGAACACCACCATGATCCCCAGCACCGTGCCTAGCAGGCCGATATACGGACCGCCGGCGATGGCGTTGGACAGGGTCGAGAGTTTCGAGCTGAGCTGCTGGTTTTCGCGGGTGCGCACGCCGTCCATCGAGCAGCGGATGGCTTCGATGGTTGCCGCTGAAACCGAGGAGGTATCGGCGCCCTGCTCACGACGGGTACGGATCTCTTTGACCGCCACCAGGTACAGGCGCCACAGCGACGAATGCTGCAGACGCTGAGCCAGTTGCGCATCGTCGGCGAACATTTCCAGACGCGTGCCGACCTTGGCGAATTGCACGCGAAAGTCTTCGTTGGCAGCGGTGACGCGACTGAGGCTGCGGTTCTTGCGCAACATGATGATCCACGACTGGAACATCATCAGCACCAGCACGGCGATGATCACCCAGGCGTCGACTGGCACCGCGTTGAGCAGGAAGCCGAGGCTACCGAAGCCAAACCCGGATTGTTCTTCATCGACGCCGTAAGCCACCAGTTTCGACTCGGCGCCTTGCGAGGTGGCATCGGCCAGCAACAGCGCGGCCGGACGGGCGACTTTCGACAGGCGCAGCTCATCAATTGCGCCAGCGAATGGCTGGAACGCGCCTTCCTGCAGATCGGTGCCGATGGCCATGACCGAGTTGAACGCCGGCATCGCCTGAGCCAACGCAGCGCTTTCGCGACCGTTGATGTACAGGGTGACTTTCGAGCCCTCGGCGGTCAGTGCGAGGTGTTGCCATTGCCCCGGCGCCAGCGCTTGGGTGGCAGCGGCGCGCTGGCCGTCGATCTCTACGAACGGCAGGCCTTGGCTGACGCCAATCAGCAGACTTTGCGTGCCTTCGCGACGCGCCAGTATCACTTGCTCGCCACTCGCCTGATCCAGACGCAGCCAGGCACTGAAGGTGAACGCGCTGCCGGCGTTGTGTTGCAGCGACGGACTGGCTGGCAGCAACAACGGCTGGCCGCTGAACTGCAAGGCGCGCCCGACGACGCCATCGATCGCTGTGCCGGTCGCGCTTTGCGCGGTGTTGCCGTACGCCGTGGTGTCTTTCGCCGGGGTGCCGGTGGCACCGTCGAAGTGATACAGCGCGGTGTAATTCGGATCGAAAGTGAGTTGCCCGTTGCCGGTAGCCGGGGCTTTCTGGTTGCCGTAATACATCCAGATGTCCTGACGCTGACCACCCTCGACATTCGGCACATCGACCCAGATCAGCGCCATCCCCATCAGCGCATCGAAACTTTCGATCTGGTGGTTGAGCACGGTTTTGTCATCCGCCGCGACGAAGCGCAGATCGGAGCCGTCCTCTTTCACGCCGTCGAAGGTGAAGTTGCCGGTGTGCAGGCGCACCAGCAGCGCGGTGCGGCCGAGGGCCTGATTGATCGCCGCGCCTTGTGGCGTGGTGTCGACGGCAATCTGTTTGCGGTAATGCCAATCGTCCTGCCACCAGGCCTGAGCCGTGGCCGGGAGCACGAAGCCCAGGCAGATCAACAACGAAAGGAGAAGGCGTTGCATGGACGTGCTCCGTTAGAAAGTGGCTTGGAGGTTGAAGTGCAGGCGCGATTCCTGCTTTGAGGTGTTCGGCCCTTCGAGTAGCGGGTAGCCCCAGTCGAGGCTGCCGGATAGCCATTTACTGAGGCTGGCGCGGGTGCCGAGGCCGACGCTGGCCAGGGCGTAATTGGCGTCCTGATCCGGCAGTTCGTCGCGCAAGTACAACTGCGCGCCTTCGGCGAAGGCATAGAAGCGCCAGTCCTGCATCCACGTGCCGGCGAATTTCGCCAGCGACGGTGTGCGCAATTCCTGGCTGAGCAAATAGCCGTCATCGGCGGTACGTTCAGCCGCGAGATAGCCGCGCACGGAGGTGGCGCCACCGGCGGAGAATTGTTCGTTGGAAACCAGCGGCCCCGAGGCGAGTTGGAATGCGGCTTTACTTGCGCTCTGCCAGTCGCTGTCGAAAGTCCAGGTGAAGTTGGTGTCGCCCTTGAGCACGGCGAAACTCGGTTTGGCGCGATAACGTTTGTAGTCGAAGTCTTCGTCGTCGCTGCCGTAGCCGAACACGCTGCGGGTCGCGGCAACCAGACTCAGGCCGAGGCCGAGCTGGCTCTTTTCGCTGTAGCGAAAGCCGTTGTAGGCGAAGGTGAACGGCGCGTATTTCAGCGGTACCTTGTCGCTTTCGCCGGACAGGCTCAGGCGCTCGTCGAAGTCCTTGAAGTCGATGCCGGCCGACAACGAGTTCGACCAATTGCCGCTCGAGGGCAACGTGTAGATCGCCGCGACGCCGTAGCTGTGACCCTTGCCGAGCACGTTGCTGCCGCCGATGGTGGCGACGTTGCTGTCGGACTGGTAACCGGAGAACTGCACGCTCCAGCGCTCGCTCAGCGGCGCGGTGTAGGACCCGGACCAGACCTTGGCGTTGTCGGTTTCCTGCGGCGCGGTGAAGAACGTCAGGTTGACGCTGTGGCCGAGCTGCCAGAGGTTGTTGTAACCGAGACTGGTGACGCTGCGCAGCTTTTCGGTGTCGGCACTGTAATCGTTATTGAGGCCCACGCTGGCCGTCCACGGGTTCTGGTCTTCGACCTGCAAGTCGACATCCATGGTGCCGGGGCGCTGACCTTCGCGCACCAGCGGCATGACCTGGCGACCGGGGGTCTTGTTGAGCTGCGCGAGTTCGCCCTGGACTTTGGCAAAGTCCGGCACCTCGCCTTCTTTCAGCGCCGGGACGTTGTCGCGGATATCCAGCGGCGAATAATGTTTGGCGCCGACCACGCGCACCCGGCCGACCTTGGTTTCGCTGACTTGCAGATAGACGATGCCATCGGCCACGGCCTGCTCGGGCAGCTCGACAAACACCGATTGATAGCCGCGTTCCTGATAGGCCTTCTGCAGCGCATCGCGGGCGCCTTCGATGTCGCTCAAGGCTTTCTGCGGGCCGAGGAACGGGTACACCGCTTCTTCGATCGCCCGCGCATCAAGCACGGTATTGCCGCGCACGAAGTATTCGTTGACGTCGACCAGTCGCTGCGCGGCGGGCGCTTCTGTGCCCTCCTCGGCCAGCGCCGGCTGCGCGCCCGCCGTCACCAGCAGCCAGCCCCACAGCGCCAGCCGTGACGTGAAAATCCGTTCCACATTACCCCCTGAAATTCGCGATGACCTGTGGGCGTTAGCGCCCGGTGTGCTGCGTCAATTGCTGATCGTTGTGGCGCAGGCGTGCTTGCCCAGCCAGGTGTGCAACAGCGCAAAGTTCAGCGAGAACTCGGGCATTTGCAGCAAGGCACCGCAGAACACTTCGCCGATGATTTTCTGAATCAGCAGCACCGCGCGCGGCTCGTTGAGCAGCGTGGCGATGTCACGGCTGAGGGCGGTGAAACTCCAGACTTTCTGGTTCAGGCCGAGGCCGACAAACCAGCGGAACAGCAGGTTGTAGTTCAGCTGTTCATAGAGCTGCTGTTCGCTGGGCACCGAATACAGCAATTGCAGGAGCAGGATGTGCATCACCGTCTGCGCGGGAATGAGCATGCCGGGTGCGGCATTGAGGTCGTGCAGCAGGTCCTGGTGGGCGTCGAGCAGATCGTCGATCTGCGGGCGCAGCAACACCAGCGAATGGCCCGGCGGAATGTAGCTGGACACTTCTTTCAGAGCGCCCTGCCAGTCCTCCTGCGAGACGATCCAGACCCACGGCGCGCCGTAGCGATACACCGAAACCGGCTTCTTGCGCGCGGCTTCGACGATCTTCGACAGGCGTTGATCGAGCTCCTGCATGCCCACTTTCGAATAGCGTTCCATAGTCCCCATTGCCTCACTCCCGGCGTCCCGCCTCGGCTTGCAAAGTACGCCCCGAAAGGCCCCTCAAGCGCGTTACACAGGCATGACCGGACTGGCAAAGGGCTACCGAACTTTTGTCATAAAAGCTTCATTTAAACGAGTGATTGCGAAGAATACGGAGCAAATTGATTATTGAGAGAAAGAAGAGGTATGCGAATGGCGCTACGCCGAGTCACTGACTACTACAGTCGGCGCAGCGCCTTATAACGCTTACGCGTGGGACTTGATACTGGATTGAAACCCGCAGCCCTGCCACATCAGGTTCTTTGCAAATTGAACGTTCCGCTAACTTTCAAATGTCTTGGTCCGGGTGGAACAGGGTTACCTTGCAACTCCATATCGATATCGAATTTTCCTTCGGTTGTGCGAGGGGAGTCTGAATACGAAACAGTAACGAAGCCTGATTTGGCGGCATAATCGTAACTGTGATATTCGGACCATTCCTTGTATATAGCCTCCGTCAGTTGTTTGACATCGTAGTTACCAGAAGGTGATTTGTCAGGAAACCCCAACACAAAATACGTCTTTTGTTCCATGATGCCCCCAACCCCTTCGTTGAAGGAGACCTTATAGCCAGTACCCGAATCTTCAAACGAAAGTACATCAGCCCTAACGTCGCTTCGCTGATCGGTACGCACTTTGAAAAGGCCCTTCGTAGCTGATTTTGTATTAGTCGCCATTATGAATTCCTCCGACAAGAGAAAGCTTGGTCATTCAGTAAATGAACAATATGGGAATGAGCCGCGGCTATCACGGCCATTGCGATTGATACGCCGGCTCCTGTAGCAGGTCTACTGTCAAACATGACAGTAGACCTGCACTTGAAAATGTGAAACGGCCCCTCAGTTGCTGCCATATCCGGCGCGGATTCATGTCCGAACCACCGAAAAACTGCCGCTCTTACTGCCCTTTGAGCTGGACATTTGCGTGACGTGCGAACGACATTCACGGGGTTAAATCCCGGCCCGTTCAGGCGTATAACCTTCACAAGACTTTCAATCGGCACGCCGACTTCAACACAGGGTAGTGACATGACCACAGCAAACATCATTGGCAACCTGTTCCCTTCGGTCAGCGACATCCCGGAAAAATATCGCCTCGACGCTCAGGTCGAGCAGCGTGAATATCTGGTCGATGGTCAATTGCGCCGCTGGGACGGCCCGCTCGCGCAGGTGCGCAGCCCGGTTTATCTGAAAAGCGAAAACGGCGAAGAACAGGTGATCCTCGGCAGCACGCCGCTGCTGGATGCCGACACCGCGCTCACCGCCCTCGACGCTGCCGTTCGCGCTTACGATCGCGGCCAAGGCCTGTGGCCGACCATGCGCGTGGCCGAGCGCATCCAGCACGTCGAAGCATTCCTCGGCCGCATGCGCGAGCAGCGCGAGGCCGTGGTCAAGCTGCTGATGTGGGAGATCGGCAAGAACCTCAAGGACTCGGAAAAAGAGTTCGACCGCACCTGCGATTACATCGTCGACACCATCAATGCCCTGAAAGAACTCGACCGCCGCTCCAGCCGTTTCGAGCTGGAGCAGGACACCCTCGGCCAGATCCGCCGCGTGCCACTCGGCGTCGCCTTGTGCATGGGGCCTTACAACTATCCGCTGAACGAAACCTTCACCACGCTGATTCCGGCACTGATCATGGGTAACACCGTGGTGTTCAAACCGGCCAAGCTCGGCGTGCTGCTGATTCGCCCGTTGCTCGAAGCCTTCCGCGACAGCTTCCCGAGCGGCGTGATCAACGTCATCTACGGCAGCGGCCGCGAGACCGTCAGCGCTTTGATGGCCAGCGGCAAGATCGACATCTTTGCCTTCATCGGCACCAACAAGGCTGCCAGTGACCTGAAAAAGCTGCACCCGAAACCACACCGCTTGCGCGCGGCTCTGGGTCTGGACGCCAAGAACCCGGGCATCGTTTTGCCCGAAGTCGATCTCGACAATGCAGTCAGCGAAGCGGTCACCGGCTCGCTGTCGTTCAATGGTCAGCGCTGCACCGCACTGAAAATCCTCTTCGTGCATGAAGACGTGGTCGACAGCTTCATCGAGAAATTCAATGCCAGACTGGCCACGCTCAAACCGGGCATGCCGTGGGACAGCGGCGTGGCGCTGACGCCGCTGCCGGAGTCGGGCAAGGTCGATTATCTGCACGGGCTGGTCGCGGATGCGCAAAGCAAAGGCGCCCAGGTGGTCAACCCGAATGGTGGCGAGTCCCACGCCTCGTTCTTCTACCCGGCAGTGCTGTATCCGGTGAATCCGCAAATGCGCGTGTATCAGGAAGAACAGTTCGGCCCGGTCGTGCCCATCGTGCCGTACCGCCACCTCGATACCGTGATTGACTATGTGCTGGAATCCGATTTCGGCCAGCAGTTGAGCATCTTCGGCACCAACCCGGTGGCGGTCGGCCGGCTGGTCGACACTTTCGCCAATCAGGTCGGGCGGATCAACCTCAACGCCCAGTGCCAGCGCGGCCCGGACACTTACCCGTTCAATGGCCGCAAAAACTCCGCCGAAGGCACGCTCTCGGTTCACGATGCCTTGCGAGTGTTTTCGATTCGGACGCTGGTGGCGACCAAGTTCCAGGAGAGCAACAAGGACCTGATCAGCGAGATCATTCGCGGGCGTGATTCGAGTTTCCTGACCACCGATTACATCTTTTGACGGATGATCGGCAGGATTGAACGATCCTGCCGATCCGTCAGCCCCCCCCGGGCGATTCAGTGACTACACTCAGCCCAGCATTGCTGGATGCCCGGGAGGCTGACCATGCTCGATTACTTCGCATTGGGTCTGTTGGTTTTTGTCGGTCTCGTGCTGTTTTACGGGATCATCGTGCTGCATGACATTCCGTACGAAATCGCCGTTCATCGCAACCACCCGCACCAGGACGCAATCCATGCCACGGGCTGGGTCAGTCTGTTCACCTTGCATGCACTCTGGCCGTTTCTGTGGATTTGGGCGATGGCTTATCGCGAGGATCGCGGTTGGGGTTTCGGCGATGGCAAACCCATCCAGAATCACGTCAATCAACTGGAGCAGCAGGTCGTCGAGCTGCAAGCCCGGATCGAGCGGCTCGAAGCGCAGTCGCCGGTTGCGCCTCACTCTGACAGCCGGGGGATCTGAGCATGGATCTGTTGCTCATCCTCACGTACGCCGCACTCTGCGTCGCCATCTTCAAGATCTTCCGCATTCCGCTGAATAAATGGACGGTGCCCACCGCTGTCCTGGGTGGCGTGCTGATCATCGGCGCGCTGATTTTCACCATGAACTACAACCATCCCTATTCCGAGGTGGCGCGCTCCTACTTTGTCTCGGTCCCGGTCATTCCGATCATCAGTGGCCAGGTGATCGACGTGCCGGTTAAGGGCAACGAACCCCTGGAAAAAGGCGACGTGCTGTTCCGCATCGATCCCACGCCTTTCCAGAACCGCTTGAAATCGCTCAAGGCGCAACTGGTTGCAGCCAAGGGCGACCGCTACCGCATCACCGAACTGATACGCCGCAACTTCGGCACCCAGCGTGAACTGGACGCGGCCATTGCCCGCACCGACGATCTGCAGGCGCAACTGGACAACGCTCAATTTGAACTGGACAACACCGTGGTTCGAGCGCCGAGCAAAGGCTTCGTCACCCACGTTTCGCTGCGACCGGGGATGATGGCGAGCAAGCTGCCGCTGCGCCCGTCAATGGTGTTTATTCCGCAGGAAGGTCAGTACTTCGCCGCTTGGATGCGTCAGAACAGCCTGCTGCGTCTGACCGTGGGCGACGAGGCCGAAGTCGCCTTCGATGGCATTCCCGGCAAGGTCTTCGCCGGTCGGGTGAAAAGTGTCATCGGGGTGATCGCCGAGGGCCAGGTGCAACCTTCCGGTACCCTGATCAGCTACACCGGTTCGCCACCGGCCGGACGCGTGCCGGTGATCATTGAAATCACTGACCCGGCGTTCGCCGAATACAGCGCGCTCATGCCGGGCGGCGCGTACGGGCAAGCGGCGCTTTACAGTCAGCACTTTCATCACATCGGCGCGATGCGCAAAATCCTGCTGCGCATGTCCGCCTGGATGAATTACATTTTCCCCTTCCATTGATTTGACTGACTCACGAGGTTCGCACTGACTACTTACAGCACCCACCGCATGCCACCGCTGTTGCGCCGTATCCTGCGTCCGTTACTGGACCCGTATCGGCGCTACCGTCACGCCCGACTGATCCATTCCGTGCGGGTGGCCTTGGGATTGTTGGCGACGATTCTGCTGACCACTGGCATCAATCTGCCCCACGGCGAATGGGCGTCAGTGACCATGCTGGTGGTCATCGGCGGTTTGCAGCATCACGGCAATATCGGCAAAAAAGCCGCCGAGCGCGCCATTGGTACCTTGATCGGTGCAGGGGTCGGGTTGGCACTGGTGGCGCAACATGCATGGCTGGGCCTGCCGTGGCTGACCTACTTTTCCATGGCTGTGGTGTGCGGTTTTTTCTCGTATCACGCGATTGGCAAGGGCGGCTACACCGCCCTGCTCTCGGCGATCACGGTGTTCATCGTCGCCGGGCATGGCGACAACCCGATCACCGATGGTCTGTGGCGCGGCGTCGACATCCTGATCGGCATCGCCCTCGCCCTGGCGTTTTCCTTCGCCCTGCCGCTGTACGCGGTCTACTCGTGGCGTTACAACCTCGCCGATGCCTTGCGCGATTGCGCCACGGTGTACGGGCGCATCATCAACGGTGAAGCGGTCAGCGCCGACGAGCATGTGCGGCTGATGAGCAAGGTGGGTGCGGTGATGGTGCAGCTGCGCTCGCTGATGCCATCAGTGTCCAAGGAAGTGAAGATTTCCATGACCGAGCTCGACGCCATTCAGCGCAACCTGCGCATGTGCATCAGCACGCTGGAGATCCTCGGCAATATCCGTCCCAATGCCAGCAACCCGCAGGCCACAGCCCATTTGCAAACGGCGCTGAAGGCTGAGCACCGGCAGATTCGTGTGCAGCTGATCGGCATGGCTCGCGCGTTGAAAACCGGGGCCTCGCAACGGCTGGAGCGGCCGATGGAGCTGCCAGCAGCGGACCTTGATGCGCCGGTCGCCAACACGCTCGACGGCTACCGGATGTTGACCCGACAACTCGCCGCCAATATCAGCGAGATGCGCCAGCGCCTGGCAGCAACCGCACCGCGCTGGAATATCTGATCTTTATTGCGCCGCCAGCCGCCGGGTTTTCCAGCCCCAACCTTGTTGCATGCCGGCGGCGGCCAGCAGGATCGCTGCAACGCCTATCCACTGCAGCAATTCGAGGCGATGGCCGAAGGCGAACCAGTCAACAAAGATTGCCGCGATCGGATAGATAAAGGACAGCGCGCCGGTCAATGCCGTCGGCAATTTTTGAATCGCGCCGTACAGCAAAACGTACATCAGACCGGTGTGCACGATCCCGAGAGTCAGCAGACTCGCCCAGGCATCGACGCCTTGCGGCAACGCATCGAAATGCGCGAACGGCGCGAGCAACAACACCCCGGTGCAGACTTGAATCAGCGCGATCAGGTGCGGCGGCGTGCCGGTCAGGCGCTTGATGATCAGTGCCGCGATCGCATACAGAAAGGCGGCGCCCAACGCCAGGGCAATCCCCATCAAGTAATCGTTACCCTCCTCACCTTGCGTGCCATGGGCGCTGACGATCGCCAGCATGCCCATGAACGAAATCGCCAGCCAGAACAGCTTCTGCAGGGTAATTTTCTCGCCGAGAAACAGTGCCGCCAGACCGACCAGCATGAATGGCTGCACGTTATAGACTGCGGTGCCGATGGCAATCGAGGCGCGAGAATAGGATGCGAACAGCAGCACCCAATTGCCGACAATCGCCATGCCACTGAGCACCGCCAGCAGAAACGTTGTGCGGGTCAGAATCCCCGGACGCAGGAATCCGAACGCGGCGCAGACCAACAGCAACGTGCCGGCGCCGAACACGCAGCGCCAGAACACCACGTCAAGCACCGGTTGCCCGGACACCAGCACAAACCAGCCGATCGTCCCGGATATCAGCATGGCGGCGGTCATTTCCAGCGAGCCGCGGCGGATTGTGTTGTCCATTATTGTTCTCCTGAGGCTGTGAGCGAAGCGTGGCAAAAGTATGCCAAGCGCACCTCGGGCTGCTCCAGCGCATAAAGCAGGCTAAACTTGGTTTGCGCCTTTTTTATCGAGGGTGATTTGCGCCCTTTGCCTAATTCGGAGTTTGCCTGTGACTGACGATATCGATCAGATACTTATCAGCGCGCTGATGGAAGACTCGCGGCGCTCGCTCAAAGCGCTGGCGCAGATCAGCGGCCTTTCATCGCCCAGCGTGGCCGAGCGGTTGCGGCGGCTGGAAGAACGCGGCGTGCTCAAGGGCTACACGGTGGAGATTGATCCGAAATGCTTCGGCTATCAGTTGCAGGCGATCGTTCGCGTACGGCCGCTGCCAGGGCAACTGCAGGAGGTTGAGCGGCAGATCATGTCGATTCCGGAGTTCACCGAGTGCGACAAGGTCACCGGTGACGACTGCTTTATCGCCCGCCTGCACGTGCGCTCGATGGAACAGCTCGATACCCTGCTCGACCGACTGAATACGTTGGCTGAAACCAACACCGCGATCGTCAAGAAGACCCCGGTCAAGCGACGCCTGCCACCGATGGCGTAGGTGTCTTTTACCAATGATCAGGGTAGATTGGGGTTTTTCGCGGCTAAGGAATGGCGCTATGAAAATTCAGGCAATACTGCTGGCCGGCATGCTGCTCGGCGGCTGTGGCACGATTCAGACGGTGGCGCGCGACGACCAGGCTGCCATTGACGGGCTCAAGCAGCAGAAAAGTTATTGCGGCGCGGTACCGAGAATCTACAGCGGCCTCGCTTATGACTTCTGCACGCTGAACGCTCCGCTGGCCTCAGGCATCGATCCCGATGATCACCGCAACGCGGCCATTCCGGTGGTGCTGGTGGACGCCGTGGTCTCCGGCGCGCTCGACACCTTGCTCCTGCCCTACACGATCTACCGTCAGCAAGTGGACGGCAGCATCGTCATCAACTGAGCAGACACTTTTCTCCAGACGATAAAAAACCCGCCGAAGCGGGTTTTTTATTGCAGCCATTACGATCAGTCGTCGCGGCTCATGATGCCGAACAGTTGCAACAGGCTGACGAACAGGTTGTAGATCGATACATACAGGCTGATGGTCGCCATGATGTAGTTGCGCTCGCCGCCGTGGATGATCGCGCTGGTCTGGAACAGAATGCAGACCGACGAGAACAGCACGAAGCCGGCGCTGATCGCCAGTTGCAGGCCGCTGATCTGGAAGAAGAAGCTCGCCAGCGTAGCGCCCAGCAGGACAAAGAAACCGGCAGTGATGAAGCCACCGAGGAAGCTCATGTCCTTGCGGGTGATCAGCACGTAGGCCGACAGACCACCGAACACCAGTGCGGTCATGGCGAAAGCCGAGCTGACCACTTCAGCGCCGCCCTGCATGCCCAGGTAACGGTTGAGGATCGGGCCGAGCAGGAAACCCATGAAACCGGTCAACGCGAAGGCGGACACCAGGCCCCACGCGGAATCACGGAGTTTGTTGGTGAGGAAGAACAGCCCGTAGAAGCCGATCAGCACCACGAAAATGTTCGGGTAGCCGACACGCATCTGCTGGGCTACGAAGGCCATCACGCCGCTGAATGCGAGGGTCAGAGCCAAGAGACCATAAGTGTTGCGCAGGACGCGGCTAACCTCTAGCTGCTCAGCCTGCACGCTGTTATTAACTGCGTAATCCTGTTCGCGCATGGCGACACTCCTGTTGGTTTGAAACGTTCAGTCGCAAAGATCATAACAGACGCTCTGTAACAAGCCATGCAGAGAGTTTGACAGTGTGTTTCATTCAGGTATTATGGCGCCCGCAACGCAAACGGAGGTGTGGCCGAGTGGTTTAAGGCAACGGTCTTGAAAACCGTCGACTGTAACAGGTCCATGAGTTCGAATCCCATCGCCTCCGCCATCTTATGTACGACAAAGCCCTGATTATTCAGGGCTTTGTCGTTTCTGCGAGACATGTTTTGCGCAGCCGCGTTTGCGCATCTATTGAGTCATTTCTCAGCAGTGCCTCGTACACCTGAGGCGCTGCTGTCCAGATAGCCAATGCGTACTCCCTCAGCCAAGCGACTCAAAGACAGCCTCCGCACGCTGTTGCACCGGCGCCTGAGGTCTGAGCATTTGCTGCCAGGCGAGCTGCGCCTGGACCTTGGCCACCGAATCCAGCACTTTCTGCGCCCAGCGATCATCCTCGGGATGCACCACGACCACCCGGAAGCCATGATCCTTGCCTTCAATCTGCACGCCCTCCGAATCATCAACATGCAAGTCGATATCGAACGCTGGCGGATACTTGGAAGGCGCGTTCGACATCCCGTGCGCCGTGAGGGCACGGTTGTGCAGTACGCTGTTGACCACGCCGTCGACGCGGATGCCATAAAGCGCCAACCAACGCCTGATATAGGACGGCGTGCGCCCGGATGAGGTGTAGACCCAGACACTGCAATCCTGGCGGCGCAGCTCTCGGATCAGCGATCGTGTGCCCATCCGCAACGGTTCACCCAGCCAACGATGAATACAGGCCGGTAGTCGACTGTTCTCGACTGCGCAGTGATGAAGCTGGCAAGCGAGCGTGTCATCGATATCGAACGAAATCCGTATGCGCTGACGTTCGAACAACTGCGGCAAAGCGCAGCGGATAGCCTGCCCTGCCCGGCTGCCGAAGGTTCTCAATCTGGCAAATGCTGGTGCCCAGTTCATCAATGGCCACCCTGAGAGAGAGGCAAAGGCTTGCCTTTGAGAAAGAATTTCATTGGATCGGGCGCCTGTTCTTCCAGGAATGCTGCATATTTTTTCTTGATCTTGGGCAATTCGTACAACGCCTTGACGCCATGTTTGGCGGAGTTGCGGATGACCGAGGACGGGTTGAAATAGCCCTCGGCATTTTCCAGGGTCAACACGAATGGAGGCAGCCCTGCCCGCATGAGCAGGTAGCTGACAATCAGCGAGCCACTGCGGTTGTTGCCTTCGATAAACAGCTGCGGCTTGCTCAGAATGCGCACATAGACACCCGCTGCACGCTTCCAGACTGACTCACTGCGATAAGCGCAATACCAGTTGTACAAGTCCTTGATGCCGCCCTCGACGTTGTTGAAGAAATGCGCCTCGGTGGCTGACAGATGCTGAGCGTATTCCAGCCGGCGCGCTGGATCCCGGCCACAAAGCACTGTGGCATTGATCTCCAGCATCAGGTTCAGTTGCTGCAGATCGAACAGGTCGACGCCGCGGGCAACATACTCGTCAACCAACGCATAGCCTTCAAGCACGTTGTGCAGCACTTCATCAGTCAACGGGTCTCGGGGCTCGGTGAAGTGCCGGCTGAGCTCGGCGAAACGGCTCTGCACTTTCCGCAGTGCGCGTTCAATCGCAGGCAAATCAAGGCGATGCGTGGCAGGCATTGGAGCTCCTTGGAAACGCTTGGTAAATGTCCACCGATGCCCGCCAAATCCATTTGGCTTGTGCAGGTAGGCGGCCGTGACCGGTGGCAAGGCTCAGCTGAACTTGCCGCTGATGTAATCGCCGGTCATCTGTTCACGCGGGTTGTCGAAGATCTGCGCGGTCGGCCCCATTTCGACCAGATAACCGGTGCGTGTGCCCTGGGAAATATCCACCGAGAAAAACGCCGTGGTGTCAGCAACACGGATGGCTTGCTGCATGTTGTGGGTCACCAGTGCGATGGTGTAGTCCTTCTTCAACTCGACCATCAATTCTTCGACGCGTCGGGTGGCGATCGGGTCGAGTGCCGAACAAGGTTCATCCAGCAGCAGGACTTCCGGCTCAGTGGCGATTGCCCGGGCGATACACAGGCGTTGTTGCTGGCCACCGGAGAGCGACAGGCCGCTGACCTTGAGCTTGTCCTTGACTTCGTCCCACAGCGCGGCGCCTTGCAGCGCATGCTTGACCCGGTCGCCGATATCGCCCTTGTAGCGATTGAGGCGAAGACCAAACGCCACGTTGTCGAAGATGCTCATCGAGAACGGGTTGGGCTGTTGAAACACCATGCCGATGTAGCGGCGCACGACCACCGGGTCGACGCCCTTGCCATAGACATCCTGCCCGAGGAAATGCACATGGCCCTCGAAACGAAAGCCCTTCACCAGATCGTTCATCCGGTTGAGGCTGCGCAGCACGGTACTTTTGCCGCAGCCTGAGGGACCGATGAATCCGGTGATCTTGTTTTTCTCGATGGGCACGTGGCTGTCACGTACTGCCATGAAGTTGCCGTAGAAAATCTTGTCCAGTTTGCAGTCCATGACTACAGGCGCCTGGGTGACAAACGGAGCGGCAATTTGCGCAGTGGATACGTTCAAAATCAGATGCTCCCGTTCTTAATACTTGGGCTTGCCGAAAATCCGGCTGATGATGTTCACGAACAGCACGATCATCACCAGCACCAACGAGGCCGCCCATGCGAGCTCGAGCTGGTTATCGAAAGGCATGCCGGAGAAGTTGTAGATCAGCACCGCCAGCGAGGCAGTCGGGTTCATGACATCGAGATTGCCCTGGTGGTAGATCCAGTAGTTGCTGAACAGCGCGGTGAACAACAGCGGTGCCGTCTCGCCTGCGGCACGCGCCACGGCGAGCATCACACCAGTCAGGATCGCCGGTATGCCGGTCGGCAAGATGATTTTCCAGATGACCTGCGAGCGGGTGCAGCCCATGCCATAAGCAGCATCTTTCATGATCTTGGGCACCATCCGCATCGATTCTTCTGCGGTCAGCACCACGATAGGCAGCATCAGGACGGCGAGTGCCACGCCACCTGCCGGTGCCGAATACGTGCCGGTGGTCATCACTACCAAGGCGTAGGCAAATACACCTGCCAGGATTGATGGCAGGCCCGTAAGCATCTTGGCGGCAAAACGCGCGGCGTTGCCCAGCTTGCTATCCGGCCCCAGTTCAGCCAGAAAAATGGCCGCCATGATTCCGACCGGCACCGCGATTGCTGCCGCGATACCGACCATCACAAAGGTACCCGCCATCGCGTTGCCGAAACCGCCGCCCATCTCGAAGCCGGTCGGCGGCAGTTCGGTGAAGACTTCCAGGTTCAGACGCGCGCCACCACGAGTGATCAGCATGTAGAGCACGGAAATCAGCGGTACGCTGGCGAGCAAAGCACCTGCCCAGACCAGGGTGGTCAGGATCAGGCTACGCAGCGCGCGGCCTTCGAACCTGCGTTGCAAACTGGGCATCGCACCGGTTGGCGCCGTCAGGTCTGTTGCTGCGGTCAGATCAGTCATCACTTGTTACCCCGTTGGGCGTACATCATGATCATCGAGCCGAAAATGTTCACGATCAGCGTAATCAACATCAGTACGAGCGCGGCATACATCAACACCTCGATCTCGTTCGGCCCGGCTTCGGGGAAGTTCAGCGCCAGCAGAGCGGCAAGCGTGTTGGCCGGTGCAAACAACGAGAGGGAAATGTTGTTGGCATTGCCGACCAGCATGGCCAGCGCCATCGTTTCACCCAGCGCGCGGCCCAGGCCCAGCACCAGAGAGCCGAAAATGCCGGTGGCGGCCGAAGGCACCATCACTTTGAGAATCGCTTCCCAATGGGTTGTGCCCATGCCGTACGCGGCTTGTTTGGTTTTCATTGGCACAGCCGTCAGCGCGTCCTGCGACACGGCGGCAATGGTCGGCAGAATCATGATGGCGAGCACCAGCGCTGCGGGCAGCAGGCCCGGACCGCTCAGGGACGTGCCGAAAAAAGGTATCCAGCCCAGTTCGCTGTTCAACCAAGTGGTCAGCGGCCGAATCGCCGGAATCACCACATAGATCCCCCACAGGCCATAGACCACGCTGGGAATGGCTGCGAGCAGTTCGACGATGGTGCGAAACAGCGCAGCGAGCTTGGTCGGCAGGAAATCCTGGGTCAGGAAAATCGCCATGCTCACGCCAAAGACACCGGCGATCAGCAACGCGATGAAGGCGCTGTAAAGCGTGCCCCAGATGGCCGGCAGGATGCCGTATTTGCCCTGGTTGACGTCCCACACGCTGCCCAGAAGCACATCGAAGCCGTGCTTCTCCATACCGGGAAGTGCCTTGCGTCCGACTTCGAACACCAGTGCAAATACCAGCGCCAGAATCAGTACCACACCGATGCGTGCGAGCGCGCGGAAGGTACGATCAACCAGAAAATCCTTCGTCGAGGGTGGCTGGCAGGCAGAGTCGGGATTAACCGGTACGACAAAAGGTTTGTTCATGGGCTAAGTCCGGAACAGGGGGAAAACTCTCCCGGCGTGGCGCAGACGCACACGCCGAGAGACCTCACGGCGTTACTGAATGTTGGCGGACGCTTTGCGAACCTGTTCGACGACCGATTGTGGCAACGGGATGTAACCCATCGAATCGGCAATCTTCTGCCCCTCGGTCAGGCTGTATTCGACCATTTCACGCATGGCCTTGGCCTTGGCCGGGTTGCCATTGTCCTTGCGGAAAATCATCCAGGTATAAGAGGTGATCGGATAGGACTTGGCGCCGTCCGGATCAGGCAGCCAGGCCACCAGGTTTTCCGGCATCTTCACCGCCGCCAGGGCCTCGGCACCGCTTTCGGCGTTTGGCACGACGTAATTGCCAGCCTTGTTCTGCAACTGGGCGAAGTCGACTTTGGCGAGCTTGGCGAAGCCATATTCGATGTAACCAATCGCTCCAGGGGTCTGGCGCACGGTCGCCGTCACGCCATCGTTTTTCGGCGATTTGATGAACTTGTCACTGGCCGGCCAGTTGACGGTGTTGCCCTCACCCAACGCCTGCTTGAACTCGGCGTTGACGGTTGCCAGGTGCTTGGTGAATACCGCGGTCGTACCGCTGGAATCTGCACGCACGACAACCGTGATTGGCGTATCGGAGAGTTTCAGGTCCGGGTTGGCTGCGACGATCTGCGGATCGTTCCAGCGCGTGATCTTGCCCAGGAAAATGTTGGAATAGACGTCGCGTGGCAGCTTCAGGCCCTTGGGATTGCCCGGCAGGTTATAGGCCAGCACGATTTCACCGGCGGTCATTGGCAGCAACTGCACGCCTTCGGCGACCTTGGCGATATCTTCGTCTTTCATTGCCGAGTCACTGGCAGCGAAATCCACGGTTTTGTTCAAGAAGTCCTGTACGCCCGCGCCACTGCCCTTGGATTGGTAATCGACAGTGACGCCATCGGATTTCTTGCTGAAATCCTTGAACCAGGTCAGGTAGATCGGCGCCGGGAAACTTGCTCCGGACCCCGTCAGGCGAACATTTTCTGCTGCAAAGGAGGCCGAGGTGGCACAAAGAGATACCGCAATGGCGAGCGCAGCAGACTTCATCAAACTTTTCATTAAATGACACCTAGTGATTACGGGCTCCCGAACTCTGCAGCAGTTTTGTGACGATTTCATGAAAGCAAAGTGGCAAGCGTTACCCTCATGGTCCGCAGCACCGCATATGGACGTAATCGCTTGCGGGTTTCGAAAAATCGAATTTTCCTGTGCCGCGCTTGTCATTACCCCCTGATCCCGAGCAGTCACGCGCCAGGTTCACATTGCAAAAACGCTACTTTTCCCCAGCCTTTATGGCCGTCAATCGGAAATGGCGTTAGCATTTCACTCATTCGGCTGAACAAGCCTGTTTATTCAGATCAGGGTCGCATTGTGGAAAAGCTAAAACGCCTTCAAAGCGGGATCGAAGGGCTCGACGCGCTGCTTCAGGGGGGCTTTGTCGCCGGCGCTTCATACATCATTCAAGGGCGCCCGGGCTCCGGCAAGACCATCCTTGCCAACCAGCTAGGATTTCACCATGCCCGCAACGGCGGCCGTGTGCTGGTCGCCACGTTGCTGGCCGAGTCCCACGACCGGCTGTTCCAGTTTCTGTCGACCATGAGTTTTTTCGACGCTTCGCGAGTCGGCGCGGAAATTCAGTTTGTCAGCGCATTCGATACGCTGGAAAACGAAGGCCTCGATGAAGTCGTGAAGCTGCTGCGACGCGAAATCACTCGGCAGAAGGCGACCGTCATGGTCGTCGACGGCCTGCTCAATGCACGCTCCAAAGCCGACTCGCCGATCGACACGAAAAAATTCATCTCTGAACTGCAAGGCCATGCCGCATTTGCCGGTTGCACCGTGCTGTTTCTCACCAGCTCGCGCCTGGACGACGGCAGCCCCGAGCACACGATGGTCGACGGCGTCATCGAAATGGGTGAAGAGCTGTTCGGTACCCGTTCGGTGCGCCGCATTCATTTGCGCAAGACCCGCGGCAGCGGCGCGTTGACGGGCCTTCACGAGTGCGAGATCACCGATAACGGCCTGGTCGTCTACCCGCGCCTCGAAAGTCTCTACAAGCGCCCTTCCGCCCCTGACAGCGCGGACATGACGCGCATTCCAAGCGGCATTGCGTCGCTCGACGAGATTTTCGGTGGCGGCTTGCACAGCTCCAGCGTCACGCTGGTCATGGGTCCTTCCGGCATCGGCAAAACCACGCTGGGCCTGAAGTTTCTCGCGCAATCTACGGCCGAAGCGCCTGGCCTGCATTTTGGTTTCTATGAAAGCCCGCAGCGGCTGCGGCTGAAAGGCCGTTCGCTGGGCATCGATATCGAACAAATGGAACACGGCGGTGCGCTGAGCATTGCCTGGCAGCCAACTACCGAAGGCTTGCTGGACGGACTCGGCGCACGCCTGCTGAGCCTGGTCGATGAAAAAGGCATCAAGCGCCTGTTCATCGATAGCCTCAGCGGCATGACTCGGGTTTCAACCACTCCGGAACGCATCACCGACTTTTTCAGCGCGCTGATGAATGAGCTGCGGTCCAGAGGCGTGACGGTCTTTGCCTCTTGGGAAATGCGCGATTTGTTCGGATCCGAGGTCAGCGCACCGAACTCTGACCTGTCCAGTATTGTCGACAACCTGATCCTCATGCGTTTCTTTGAGAATCACGCTGAACTTCGCAGGACGCTTTCCATTCTTAAGGTACGCGATAGCTCCTACAACCCGTCGCGGTTCGAGGTGGTTATCCGTGATCAAGATGTGTTCCTGGAAAAGGCTTTGAAAAATGAACCTTCAGTCACAGCTGAGTCATTGCCTGGTTCAATTTCGTAAGTCTGCAAGCGGGTTGAAATAACATGACCACCATCCTGGTAGTCGACGACGAGTATCTGATTGCTGACATTCTTGGCTTTGCGCTTGAGGATGAGGGCTTCATGACTGTGACCGCGAGCAATGGCAAGAAGGCTCTCGAAGTGCTGGAAAGAGAACGTCCAGCCCTGGTCATCACTGACTTCATGATGCCGGTCATGGACGGCCTCGAATTCGCCGAAGCCGTGCGTGCCCAGCCGTCCGTCAAACACTTGCCGATCATTCTCATGAGTGGCGCGCAAGCGCACATCGGCATGCAACGTTCGGATCTGTTTGATGTGGTAGTGCCCAAGCCGTTTGATATTGCGGTGATTGTGGCTGAGGTAAAGAGGCTGTTGGGCTCATAGATACTCGACGACAAAGGCAATTTCGGCATTGGCATCGCCCGCTCGCATTTGCGCATTGGAAGGCTCGATGCGCACGAAGCGGGCTTGCAAGGAAACGGATGCATTACCGCCGCTCGATGTTGGCGCTTTCATTATGTAATTCTGGTTCAGCTTGAGTATCGTCCTGTCACTGAAGCGCATTTGCAATGCCAGCCCTTTGGCAGTGGAATTACTGTTGAGGTGTACCACGCCGGTATCAGCGCTCCATGCAGGGCTGCCCGCAGTGGGCAAAAAGGAGTACCTGAAGTTATTGATTCCGGGAGGACAGTTTTTCATATCAAGAAAGAAGTATTTCTCCTTCGCATAGTCACCGTTCTGCAAAAAATCGCTCATGGTGTAGCTGCCCATATCCACTTTCACATCAGGTGTTTCACAAGACTGCGAGACGATCCGCGTGCCATTTGTATTCATTGCCAGAGGCTCGATTTCTGCAGCGACGAAGGTCCCAAGTTGGCCTGAGGGTATCGTCGCACTGCCGGAAATAGTTCCCGTCTTTACAAAACGCAAGATGTGCTCAGAACCATTCCAACCCCAACCGCCAGCAGTGTCGGTAGTTCCTGGAAAGCCTTTCCACGCTTTCCCCGATGGCGGTCGGACCCATTGCCAGCCGATTCCGGTATTTCCGATAGGAAAAATCTCCGCGCCCGGCTGAGTAACGCCGACAGTATTGCGTACACCTTCGTTGTGTACCGCAGAGCACCTGAATGAGCTGGGTATGGCGCCCAGGGTCACGATCGGGCTTTCATAGATAACCGTGCCGTTGGGCGTGTCACGAGGCACCGAGATCGTGGCTGGAAGAACCACCCTGACACTGCCCTTGGAATGGTCGGGATAAAATTCGCAAACTGCAGCCATTGCGTTAAATGGCAGTAAATACAAAAAACCGACAATTAAAACATGGGAAAACTTCATAGCAATCTCTCTGAACTCGCCGTGTTTGCAAACATTTGAATGGCGGACGATTGCGTGAACTATCAGCAGTAAACGCCACCAAAGCGGCAGCAGACGATAATGAAAAAAAGGAGCTTGAGCAAAAAGTTTATTTATTCGCAAACAAGACAATTCTCATGGACCCACAAGAAACTTTAGATAGTCGGTTTAAACAAGAAGCCTTCTGCGAATTCGTTAACAAATGTTAGTCGTTATCGACATACGCAAATAGAGCACAATTTAAGACTCGTCTTAAAGGCCCAGCGAATCGAGGTTATTACACTGTCTACTCTTGATAGGAGAAACGATTCCGTGAGAGCCCTCGATACCCTCAATAGCTCAAAACCCCAGAGCAACGCCGCCATCTACTGCCTGACCATTCTTGCGCTGGCACTGATCGCCATGACTGTGGTCGCCGGCTACCAACTCAATGAACTGTTTCCACTGAAGGCTGTGGTGCGACAACAGGAGGTCCAACTCACCCAACGCGCCGATGCAATCCAGTCGATGAGCGCAGAACTGAAGCGCCTGGCGGAACAGAAACAGGTTTTGGAAACCGACCTGCTTAGCGCAAAGGAACAGGCGAAGGCCGCTGAGCACGCAAAAACCGAACTCGAAAACAATCGACAGGCAGCCCTGACCAGCGCGGCGTTAGAGGATGAAGATTCACTGTGCGCGATCATCGAGCAAAACATCCGACTTGTTGCGGACCAACTCAATCGCGACGATTTCTTCCGCCTGCGTGATGAGCGCGAAGCTGAAGCCGAAGCGGTACTTGAAAGCTATGAAAAACAACTCGCCAGCTGCATTGAGCAGTTGACAGCACAAACCGCATCGCCAGCACAAACTGACTCTGCACCCCATGCGCAGGACTTTGCTGCGCCGATCGAGCGCTGATCAAAAAGCCCTGGTAGCCAGGGCTTTACGTTTACTGATTAAAGTTTGAATTCCTTGGTCAGTTTGTTCAGCGACGCGGCCAATTGCGACAGCTCCGCCGATGCGACTGCGGTCTGTTTCGATCCCTCAGCGGTTTCACACGAAAGGTCGCGAATGCTGATCAGGCTGCGATCCACTTCACGCGCAACCTGAGCCTGCTCTTCTGCAGCGGTTGCCATCAGCAGGTTTCGCTCGTTGATGAGATTCAGCGAGCCAGTGATGTCGGTCAGCACTTCGCCGGCGATATTGGCCATTTCGAGCGTTCTCTCGGCCTGAGCGCGGGTGTGGCTCATGGAGGAAACTGCGCGGCTGGTGCCCGACTGAATGGAGCTGACCATGGACTCGATGTCCTCGGTCGACTTCTGAGTACGCTGCGCCAGCCCTCTCACCTCATCGGCAACCACGGCAAAACCGCGACCCGCCTCCCCCGCCCGCGCTGCTTCGATCGCTGCGTTCAAGGCAAGCAGATTGGTTTGTTCGGCAACCTCTCGGATAACGTCCAGCACGCTGCTGATATCGCTCGCCATGGTCGATAGCGCCTGCACCTCAGCCGAGGTGCTGTGCACGCTGGACACCATCAGGTTGATTGCGGCGACCGTGTCGCTGACCTGACTTCGACCGGCAATGGCTGCCGCGCTTGATTCCGACGTCAGCTGCGAGGTCGATGCGGCGTTGTCTGCAACCTGCTCCACCGCTGCACTCATTTCAGTGACGGCGGTGGCGGCCATTTCGATTTCATGGCTCTGACGTTGAGTGATACGCGAGATATCTTCAGTGACGCCGTGCATGACCTCCGAGGTCTCGGCCAACTGCGTGGACGAATCACGGATCATGATCAAGGCATCTCGCAGACTGGTTTGCATCGCCGCCAATGACGACAGCATTTGCGCCGCCTCATCGGAGCCATCCAGCGCAATGGTTTCGCTCAGATCATTGGCGGCGATGCATTCGGCAACCCTTAGCGAGCCTGCAATGGGTACCGTCAGGCTGCGGGTATACAACACGGCCAGGGCCAACGAAGCACCGATCGCGATGAGAATGAACACACTGACGATCAACAGCGTGTGCTCATAGACATTGTCGGCCTGCTTGCCCGCCTCATAAGCTTCTATCTCGTTGAGAGCAATCAACTTTTTGAGCGCGACCTGTACGCCATCCGACGCCGCACGCATCTGATTCCTGGACAGCGCAATGGCCGCTTCAAGCTGCCCGTTCGCCACTGTTTCAAGGTATTGGTCCTGCGCCTGATCGTTGACCTTCTGTGCTTTGGCAAACTCCTCGAACGCCTCGCGCCCGGCGTCAGTCGCCAGCAGGTCAATGAGCGCACGCTGATGATTTTTGATCATCTGACGCGACTGCTGGATGTCAATCAGGGCCTGCGCTTTGCGCTCACTCGTTTCAATGGGATTGCGCAAGCGAGCGTTGTTGCCCTTGATTTCGACGAACTCTCGATCGAGTTGGCCGAGCAGCTTGATACTCGGCACGATCGTCGTCTCGACGTACGTTTCTGCCTTGTTGAGCAAGTCGACTTGCTGCAGAGCGATCAATCCGATCGCGATAATCATGAGACAGAACAAGCCGAAACACAGCGCCGAACGCGGCGCGAGATTGAGTTTACGAAGCAGCATGATGCCTTACCTTAGAGTGTATTCAAGACAATGGGGTAAACGAGTGGGCAGCAGAGCGGCGCTGCGGTATAGCGCCTCGGCGCATACCTGGATCAACGCGGGAAGGTGCGGTAGCTAGCGGTTGGCGCACGGAGAGAGTGTGGAGTTGGTCGAGGCCGGCTCCGCAATTTCCTTGAGCGCCGGGTCGGCCAGCATCAGAAAATCTGCCAGTCGCGGCAGATTGATTTTCGAGACCAGGCGCATCCAGCGTTGCGGATGCGGGTTGAAGAAGGTCTTCGACCACTGGTGATCATCGTTGGGATTGAAAATCAGCAGATGACGAATCAGCGGGTTTTCCCCGAAAAAGTCGAGCGGATCCATCGCCATTTCGCTGAGCAACTCAGCATTGACGACGACCAGGCTCAACCGTTGAGGGCAGTAATACGTCAGTATTTTCAGGTCACGATAAGTGCAAACGTTCAAGACGCTGAGACAGCCCAGCTTGTTGAACTGCTGTTCGATTGACTGACCTCTGCGCACATCGCTATCGGCGATCAGGATCCGCAAGGATCTACTGCGGTTATTTTCAAGAAACATCGGACACCTTTGGCAGCTCCATTCTTCCTTTCAAGAAAATAACCAAGGGCCAATCTGCCTGATATGAGACTTGTCTCAAAAATGAACGCAGGGATAGCTGATAAAAAGCCACACCTTGACGACAGCCCACGCGATCGGCGCATGGTCTGGCTCAGAAAGTGTTGAAGGAGGGATTTTGCAACGCAGGGGAGTCGCGACAAGCCAGAAGCGCGGGACGGTTCTGTGCGAACCAGACAATTCTCATTATTAACGCCCCTTTTTGTCAGTAACCTTGAAACAAGGGGCGCAGACTCATTCTTTCCAAGCCATCAAGGCAGCGTCATCGTCACTACGTAATTACCGCTCGTTATCTGGTGACCCTTGTTGTCCGTGAGCAGCAAGCGCTGGTCGTAATAATCGTCCTGCTCATGAGTATCGGCAATCACCTTCACAAACACCTGCTGGCGCGACTCACCTCGCCCTGCCGCACTGACGTTGTTCACGGTAAAAATCTGCCCGGTGCTTGCCTGGGGGCAATCAAGCAACTCGACAGAAGAATGGCTGGCGCCACTGACAATGCAACTTGCCTCGACAATTCGACCGCTGAAGCGAATCACTCCGCTGACCGGCGCAGACTGGGCTGCGCTGACGGCGTCAAAACCGAGCAGGCAAAGGCAGGCAATCAATAAAGGACGTCGAATGATCATCGCGAAACTCCATGGTTATTAACCAAGGTATCGCCCGCTGCAAAATGATCTTTAACGTCAGCTTCAATGCAAGGCCAGTCGGATGGTCATGAGCCGATACGTTTACAGCTCGATCCGTTTGATTTTCTTGATCAGATCAGCCTGTGCATGCTCCAGCTTCAATGCACTGCGATTGAGGTCCAGCGGATCGATAACAGGCGCCTCGCACTCGGCCTCAAGCTCGTTACACGCCTCAATGACCTGATGCTCGGCAACAATGCGCGCCGCCCCCTTGATGCGGTGCGCCAGGTCAGCCAACAGCCCGGGATCGCTTTCGGGTATTAGCGAATGCAACTCCTCCAGATCCTTTTCGCAACTCGACAGCGCCTCGCGCAGAAGTTCTTTCATCATGTCGAGATCGCCCCCGGTGAGCTCGTCAAGACGCTCGCGAATCGAACCCAGCTCCTTGATAGTCGCCGCAGGCGGGCTTTCAAATGGCTGGGTTTCAACATTTTTTTCCCAGCCTGCAAGCATGATCGACAAGGTGCCGAGACTGATCGGTTTGAACAGGCAATCATCCATCCCGGCCTCCCGGCATTTCACTTTTTCTTCCGGCTGCGCGTTGGCCGTGAAGCCCAGTACGATGCACGGCGATCCACCACTTTCGCGTTCGTCCTGGCGAATGGTGCGGGCCAGCTCATAGCCGTTCATGACCGGCATGTTGCAGTCCGTGATCACAATGTCGAACGGCTCCGAGCGCCACAGCGCCAATGCCTGGGCACCGTCGGCGGCATCACGCACCGCCTGGCCAAGGAAACTCAGCTGCTGCGTCAACAGCAGGCGGTTGGCGCTCTGGTCATCGACTACGAGAATCCTGAGTGTCGGTACCGGTTTGTCCTGAACAACCGAAACAGGCAGCACTTTGCCGCCAAGCGGGCTGAGAATATTGAAGAACAGCGACACTTCCAGGCAGGTGCCTTTGCCAAGCGTACTGGTAATGTTCAGCCGCCCGCCCATCAATTCGCACAATGAACGGGAGATCGCCAGTCCCAGACCGGTGCCGCCTCTGCTGGAGGGACCATGATTGGCTTGGGAAAACGGCTGGAACAGATTCTGCAGATCGGCGCTGGAAATGCCGATGCCGGTGTCCTCGACCTTGAGGTCGACCTGTAAGCGTTCGTCAGCGAGACGTTGGCCGCGAATCGAGACGCTGACATGACCGGTGTCGGTAAACTTGATCGCGTTGCCCACCAGGTTCGAGAGCACCTGCTGGAAGCGCATCGGATCAACCAATACGTCACAGCCGACAGTGGCGTCGATGTCGAGCTTCAGCACCAGACTCTTCTGCCTGGCCAAGCCGTCGAACACCCGCGCCACGGATTCGACCAATTCGCGCAGGTTGGCACGTTTCGGCGAAAGGCTGACATGGCCCGATTCGATGCGTACCACATCGAGGATATCGCCGATCAGTTCCAGCAGACCTTTTGCCGAGTCGTATGCCACTTCAATCGCCGGCCGATCGAAGTGTCCCTGCTCGGCACGCTTGAGGGTAAGTTCGAGCATGCCGATCACGGCGCTCATCGGCGTACGGATTTCGTGGCTCATGGTCGCCAGGAAGGTGGTTTTGGCGCGGCTCGACTCGTCAGCCAGCTCTTTCGCCGAACGCAACTCCTCGATCAGTTCACGGCGTTCGCTGATATCGATCCAGCCGCAGATCACGCCTCTGACTTCACCCGCCGTGTCGTGATACGGCTGGATCCAGTGGTAAATGATCAGCCGCGTATCACCGACATGCAGCGTGCGATCCACCTCGTAAGGTTCGTCCTGCTCGATGACGCGCAGGTAGTCGTCGTGAAATTGCAACGCCTCCTGACGATTGCGCTTGCCGCTTTCGAGCACGGTCTTGCCGATCACGTCCTTTTCCAGCAGGCCAAATGTTTGCAGATAATTATTATTGCAGGTGACAAGCCGACCTTCACGATCACGTACGTAGATGGGATGCGGCGTGCCGTTGATCAACGCGCCCATGAACTTCAACTGATCGCCCAGCAAGCGCTCTGCCCGGCTGCGTTCGCGGATCTGCCGGCGAATATAGAAATTCCACGCCAGCGATCCCAGGATAATCAGGAACGCGCCAGCGCTGATCTGGTAGATCAGCGCCTTGTAATCGCGCCACGACAACCCCGAAAACGCTGCAATGGGACGCCACCTGTTGAGGATTACGTCCAGCTCATCCGGCGGAATGCTCAGCAACGCCTTGTTCAGAATGCTGACCAGTTCGGTATCGGCACGCCGCGCGGCGAAAGCGAGGAAGCCTTTGTTCATGCCGACGATGTTGGAGATACGCAAGCTGTCGCTGTAGATGTGGGCAATGTAGTAGCGCGCACTGTGCAACGTGGTAATCATCGCGTCCGCTCGACCGTCCTTCACGTCAGCCAAGGCGCCCAGAACTGTTTCGTTATCAACGATCTCGATGTCGGGGTAGTCCTTGAGCAGCTCACGCTCAGCCGAACTTTCGGGCACTGCGACGCGCTTGCCGCGCAGCTCCTGCAGGCTTGAAGGCGCGCCTGCGTCCTTGGTGGTGACGATCACAAAGGGGCTGGCAAGGAACGGATGAGTGAAACGCATGCCGACTTCCCGCGAGACCGTTGGTGTCAGCAGAGAAATATCCGCGCTGCCATCCAGCAGACGCGTGCTCAGACTGGAAAAGCTGTCGGTGCGCTCGACATTGATCTGCAAGCCGGTACGCCGCTGGATGAGCTCGAGCAGATCAGCGCCGATCCCGCCAAAGTTGCCGTCACCATCAAAGAATGCAAACGGTGCCTGATCGTCATTGATCACGAACCGCGCGACCGGATGCAGCTCAAGCCAACGTGCTTCGCCGGGTGTCAGGTCAATGCGTTTGGGCGTCAGCGCCCCGCCGCCGCCCGACCAGCGCTTGGTAATTTCGGCAATCTTCGCATCACCCAGCGACTCGAGGGTCGAATCGATCAGACGCAGCAATTGGTCGTTGCCCCGGCGCAAGGCAAAGCTGAAACCGCTGGTTTGGGTTTTGACGAAAGAGTGCAGCCGCACATAGTTGAAGTAGTTGAGGTTGATCAGGTAATTGCTCGACACCGTATCGCCGAGAAACAGGTCGACCTTGCCAAAAGCCAGCGCAGCCAGTGCCAACTCGTTCGATGGAAAAAGCACGAATTCGGCGTTGGGGTATAACGCGTGTAATTGACTGGAAGGCAGGTAATCGTCGGCAACCGCAATACGCAAACCGGCCAGATTGGCCGGCATCGGTCGTCGATCATCGCCGCGCATGAACATCGCCGGCACGTCTTCGACATAAGGTTTGCTGAGCGTGACGAGGCCATCGATCAATTCGAAACTGTTGGAACTGCCCAACATGTCAATGTCACCGCGCTCAAGTGCGGCCATGGCGTCACGCCGGTCAGGGTAAGCCTTGACGGTAATCTCAACATGCAGTGCCTGACCGATAATGCACGCGATATCGGCGGCAATCCCCTCATAGCGCGTACCGCTGGCGGTCATGACATAAGGCGGGAAATCCGGAAGCGCAGAACCCAATATCAGGCTGCGCTTTTGCCGCAGCCAACTCCAGTCTTCATTGGCCAGATCGACTTGCAGCTCCTTGCAGTCAGAGCGACCGAACACCTGCAAGGTGCGCGGCTCTGCTGCCAATAACACACCACTACTGAATACGAAAAGCACACTGATTAGCAAAACACCGCGCAACAGATGAAACATAAGCGTGTTATCCCTGGTTGTCGGCTGTCAGGCTGTGCTGCAACTTGAACAGCTCTGCGTCACCACGAATGCCAAGCTTTTTGAAAGCGGCCTGTTTTTGCCCACTGATGGTTTTGCGACTGCGCGAGAACTTCAAGGCAATCTGCGTCACCCCCATCCCCTCGAGACAACAGCGCAAGACTTCTTTCTCTTTAGGTGACAGCAGAGGATTACTGAGGAAATCGTCGCTGTGCGCCGCGCTCTCGTCTTTGGCACCGGCGGGTTCTTCGATCGATGCTGGCAACACGTCAAGCTCAAAGGCCATGGTGGGAGACAGGTACAACTGGCCGGACGCTGCACAGCGAATGGCAGTAATCAGGTCATCGACCGACTGTGACTTGCCGAAGAATCCACTGACGCCCGCCCCGACCGCCATGTTCACCACTGCCGGGCGCTCTTCTGAGGAAGAGACGAGGATGCGCATGCCCGGATATTGCTTGCGCAGCAGGCGGATCAGATTGAGCCCGTCCAGCTCCCCATCGTGCAGTTTGTAATCGAGTATCAGCAGGTCGATGTCGATTTCGCGCAATCCGGCGAGCAACTGCGCGCTGCTGCCATACACACCTACGACACTGAACTCGGCTTCGCGCGTCAGCCGCGACTTCATCGCCAGACGTATGAGCGAGTGATCATCAAGGATGGCAACGCGTAACGGATTCACGACTGACCAATGCATGAACAGCTCCATGATGAAGAGTGTTGGAGGACCATCAGCACTTGGCAACCGCAGCAAATCCCGGGCATCACCGAAGCATTCAGGTGCATCTGATTGATTTCTCGGCACATGATGAGTGTTTTAAAGGCGTGACGAAATAGGGCTTTGTCCCAAAAGTCAGAATGCCGCTTGCATCAACGATCGGATGTGCCTATTGCGCGGCGCCAGGATGACTTCTGACCCTCGAAACGCCAGTCGACCAAATGCGCCCAATTCATCGGGCGAGCATAGAAGAAGCCCTGCCCCCACTGACAACCAAGCCGCGCCAGATGCTGAACCTGATCTGCGGTTTCAATACCCTCTGCCACCACGCGCATGTCCAATTCCCGCGCCAGGGCCAACGCCCCGTGGATGACCGCGCTGTAGCGCGCCTGATGGAAATTCTGCACGAAGCCGGCGTCGAGTTTGATTTCGTTGAACGGCATCTGGCACAGCCGCTCAAGTGAAGAATAGCCGACACCGAAATCATCGATTGCCAGACTGAAGCCGAGCATGCGCAGACGCACCATGTTTTCCATGCTGATCTCGGGCATCTGCAGCAGGCCGGTTTCCGTGAGCTCGAAAATGAGCCCAGCTGGCGAGGCGCCATGGATGCGCAACAGCGCCTTGATCCGGTCGACAAGATTCGGATTGGCCATCTGCGTCACGTCGAGATTGAACGCCAGCTTAAACGGCTTGCCGTGAGACTGGACGAAGCGCTGCAGACTCAAGCCTTGGGTGAGCAGGCTGAAAAACATCTCATCGAGCAGCCCGCAGCGCTCGATCGTCGGCAAGAACATGCCCGGTGAAAGCAAACCGCGACTGGGACTCTGCCATCGCACCAGCACCTCGGCGCCATCCACTTCACCACTGCGCAGATGAAATTTGGGCTGGAAGTAGGCGCGAAATTCCTGACGGCGTATCGCTTCGAGCACTTCGTTCTCCGAAGGCTGATCGAGATGACTTTCCACCACTTTGGCATCGCCCGGCGTGTGCGGCCGATAACGCGCCAACAATGGCCCCAGCACATCGACCATCAGAGGCTTGCCGACACTGCCAAGCAATTCCAGCCCCTGCAACGTGACAATCCGGTCAACCGTGCGCAACAAGTCTTCAGGCAGTGAACTGCAGATGATCACTGCACGAATCAAACCGGCCTCTCTCGCCAGGCGCAAGAACGTCAAACCATCCATCCCGGCCATGCTCAAGTCACACAATGCAACGTCCACGCCTCCAGCCTGGGATATCACAGCCAGCGCATCCTTGCCGTCAGCCGCCTGAAAGATATTTTTGTACCCCAGACTATTAAGCGCACTGACTGCCGCCGTGCGCTGAAAGGCGTGATCTTCCAAGACCAATATACGAAGCGTGTTCACAAACCTGGAACCTCTTTCTATCAGTCGTTAATAGCGAAAGTTTGAATAATCTTTCAAGCAGGACGCCCGCTCACAAACTTTGCGTTGACTGAGAATTTCTGCATCCGCGAATACTAGCCAGACAAAGACCGCACGACTTTGAGAATTGTCTCATTTGGTTCGCTGCACCATTACCGCAAATATGAATACGCCACTGCCATATTACTGACTGGCTCGCACCTTTATCGCTTTAAGACAAATCCCAAAGACCCGCCACCATCGCACACCTAATATGGCCTGGCATTTCAATGCAGCACTTCACAATAACTTCGGATATAAACATGAAAAAGTTCGCTTTCGCAGTACTCACTCTTTCCGTACTGGCTGCCTCCACTGGCGCAGTGGCTGAAGAAGAAGCGGCCAAAGCTGTCAAGGGCGGCAGCGGTCAAATCAGCTTCACCGGCGTTATCAATAACGACGCTTGCTCGGTAGATGGCGCCTTGGGTAACGACAAGATGATTGCCGTGGACATGGGCAGCGTGTCGATCAAAGACATGGGCACCGACTCTGCTCCGGGCGCCGGTCGTGTGGCCGCCAACGATTTCAACCTGAAAGTGAACTGCAACGCTGGCACCAAGGTTTCGATGCTGTTCAAACCAACCGTAAACGGCGGTTCGGGCCTGGTTGATGGCAAGAAAGTTCTCAAGCTGCAGGGTGCAGACGCGGCCAAAGGCGTTGGTATCGCACTGCTGGACAGCAATGGCCAGTTGATCGACCTGAGCTCCGAAGCCACTGCCAAAGTGCAGACCAACCTGACTGGCGACACAACCACAGGCGGTGACGGCACCCTGTCGTTCGCAGCCGCTTACGTCACCACCGGCGACAAGACCACCGCTACTGCCGGTACCGGTAACGCCACTCTGCCGTTCGTTCTCGAATACGAATAAGCAGCCCGCAATACCTGGACGGGGCCGCTGTGCCTCGTCCTTCCCGACCAGATTAATCGGTGAAATCTATGTTAAGTCGCTACTTTCCGCTTTGCCTGGGGCTTGCCGGGGTGTTGATGACGCACTCGGCATTCGCCAGCATCTCCTTGAGCTCCACCCGGGTTATCTTCGATGGCGCGCACAAAGAGGCGAATGTCACCGTGCGCAACGGCGGACAAACCATTCTGGCGCAATCGTGGCTGGATGCCGGCGACACGGCTGGCAGCGCACCGCCTTTCGCAGTTACTCCACCACTGGCCAAACTTGAGCCCAATCAACAGCAATTACTGAGGATTCTTTATGAAGGCCGCGGCATGCCTGCGGACAAGGAGTCGGTGGTATGGCTGAACGTGCAGGAAATCCCCCAGGCCAGTGCTGCCGATGTCAACACGCTGCAATTGGCGGTACGTCAGCGTATCAAGGTCTTCTTCCGCCCGGACGGACTCACCGGTGATGCCGCAAAGGCACCGGAGCAACTTGCATGGCAATTGGTCACTCAGGCTGGCAAGTCGGTGCTGAAAGTAAAAAACCAAAGCAACTACCACGTGTCGCTGGCGGATCTGAAAGTCGTTGCAGGGAAAAAAGCGGAATTGGTAATTGATTCGACAATGATCGTTCCAGGGGAAGTTCGCTCATTCAATCTGAAAGATCTGCCAGCTGGCACTTCGCATTTGAGTTTTTCAGCAATTAACGATTACGGCGCACAACAACGATTCGATGCACCACTAAGCGTTGCCGAAAGCCATGCCGAGCGCGTGAAAGATGCCTCCGCCCAGTAAATCCCCCGTCCCACCCTGCCAACTTACAAGCTATTCAAAAGTTCCGGACTCCGGTTGAAGCAACACGGACTGATAAGGCAAATTGCATGTTTTCCTCCCAACACCACACATCTGAAAGTTGTGTTAAGCATCATGTTGCGCGCCAGAAAAACAAAGCGGCGTTGGGCTGCCTGCATCCATTGTGCTTTGCTATCAACATGGCCATTTGCGGATTCGCCGTGGGCGCCGAAGCCCCGGCCGCAGTGGCGAGTGAATCTTTCAATACGCTGTTCCTTGAAGGTTCATCGGCGGTCGATCTGCAACCGTTGCTGAATGCCAACAGCGTCTTGCCAGGCCAATACCGCGTCGACGTGTTCAGCAACGGCACGCTGGTCGGGCGTCGCGATATCGATTTCGCGGCCAACCCGGTCAACGGCAAAGTCGAGCCACGCATCACCCTGGAACTGTTGCAGCAGCTGGGTGTGGACATGCGCAAACTGCGTGAGCAGGGTCTGGTTGACGAGCAACATCCTGCCGATCACTACGACCTGCCTGCAATGATCGAGCAAGCGAGTCTCAATTTCGATGCCAACCGCCTGCGCCTCAATATCAGTGTGCCGCAGGTCGCCATGGCGCGTGGCATGCGCGGCTATGTAGATCCAGAGCTTTGGGACCAAGGTGTGGCCGCCGGTTTCATCAACTACCAGCTGAGCAGCACCCGCAGCAAAACCGATTACACCACGCAAATCTCCAATAACCTGGGGCTGCGCAACGGCATCAACTTTGGCGCCTGGCGTCTGCGCAACGAGTCCAATCTGAGCAGCTCCACCGGCCGACCCAATCGTTTTGTCAGCAACCGCACGTTCATTCAGCGCGACCTCACGGCGATCAAGGGGCAACTGAGCGCGGGTGAAATCTTTTCCGATTCGGATCTGTTCGACAGCGTGCGCTACCAAGGCGTCAAGATCGCTTCTGATGAAGGCATGCGTGCAGACAGTGAGCGCGGTTATGCACCGATCATTCGTGGCGTGGCGGAAACCAATGCGAAGATCGAGGTCCGCCAGGACAACTACATTCTCTACACCACCAATGTACCGCCGGGTCCGTTCGAGATCAGTGATATCTACCCATCGGGCTCCAACGGTGACCTGGAGATCACCATTGTCGAAGCGGATGGTCGGCGCAAGGTCACCCGCCAGGCGTTCTCCGCCCTGCCGACGATGGTGCGTGAGGGGCAACTGAAGTACAGCCTGTCGAGCGGTAAATTCAACAACAACAGCGAGGGTTATGACAAACCAGCCTTTCTCGGCGGCACTTTCGCCTACGGCTTGACCAGCAATCTGACAGGCATTGCCGGCATTCAGGCGAGCAACGGCTTCAAGGCGCTGTCCATCGGTGCGGCGAAGAACACCTCGATTGGCGCGATGTCCCTGGACGTTACGCAATCGTCCAGCAAGGCATTCGGCAAAACCACCCAGGGCAGCAGTGTCCGCGCGCTTTATGCAAAGACCTTCACCGGTACCGATACCAGCTTCACCCTCGCCGCCTATCGTTATTCGACCGAGGGTTACCGCACGCTGACCGACCATGTGCAGGACACCAGCGCCGGCGCTACGCGGCGCGCGGGCAATGCCAAAACCCGTACCGACCTCACGGTCAACCAGACCCTTGGCGAAGCGCGCCAGTTCGGCTCGCTGTATTTGAATGCCAGTGACCAGCGCTATTGGGATCGCGGTGGCTCGCGCAGCTTTTCCGCCGGCTACAACAACAATTGGCGCGACCTGAACTACAACATCAGCCTGAGCAAAACCCAGGAATTCGGCGCACGCGGTGACACCAGCAACGACACGCAATTAAGCGTTTCAATTTCGTTCCCGCTCGGATCGACACCACGCGCACCGCGTGCCTACGTTTCCAGTAACCATCAGAACGCCGGTACCAGCACGCAAGCCGGGATCAATGGTTATCTGACCGAGGACAGCGACACTTACTATTCCGTGCAGACCGGGCGCAGCGTCCAGGGCGAGCGCTCTGGCTCGCTCAGTCTGAGTACCCGTACGTCGATGGGCGATCTGGGCTTTGGCTACAATCGAGGCAGCGGCTATGAGTCGCAGAACCTGAGTGCGGCCGGATCGATCGTGGCTCATGCCGGCGGCATCAATATGGGCCAGACCGTCGGTGAAACGTTCGGCCTGGTGGAAGTCCCCGGCATGTCGGGCGTCGAAGTCAGCAGCTATTCGGGTGTGAAAACCGGCCTGAACGGCTATGCGGTTCTGCCTAACGCGCAACCGTACCGCGTGAACTGGGTAACGCTGGACACGCGTAACCTGGGCGGTGAGATCGAGCTGGACAATGCCACCCAACAACTGGTGCCAAGACGAGGTTCGGTGGTTCTTGCACGCTTCGAAGGCAGCAAAGGCAGACGCGTCCAGTTTGAACTGTACGATGCCAACGGCCAGCCGATTCCATTCGGCGCGGTGCTGTTGGATAGCGACGGCAAACAACTGGCATTGTCAGATCCGACGGGCAAGGCCCTGGCGCTGGTGACCAAAGATCACGGTGTCATCACCATCAAGTGGCAGGGCAAAAGCTGCCCCGTGCCATACAAGCTGCCGGAAAAGGTCGAAGGCTTGAACTACGAGCAATATCGGTTGGCTTGCGCTTCGAGCCCGAAGTAGACCGACCGCGAACTTGTCACTCTGCGCCCCCTCAGCCAGAACACAGCCCTGATGATTCAGGGCTTTTTAACGCGCAGTTTGAGCATCGCGTTGATCAATACGCTGGCCCCAGAGCTGAACGTCAAGAAACCTTCCACGGATGCTCACGCCACTTGTTCTGAAAAAACTCGATGAACACTCGTATCCGTGGACTCAAATGCTTGCGATCCGAATAAAGCAGGTAGATCGGCTCGACCACACCCGTTTTGAAATCCTCAAGCAACGGCACCAGTGTTCCCGCTTTTACATCAAGCCCGATATGAAAGTCCGCAAGCTTCACCACGCCAGCGCCTGACAGCGCCATGTCGCGCAACAGATCGCCTTGAGTAAAAGACGCGCTGGCGGTCACCGGTACCGAGACGCCGTCTCCATCCTGCAAAAATGACCATTTGTTCCACGGGCTGACGAAGCTGAAATTGAAGCAACGATGATTCAGCAAATCTGCGGGTGTGGTTGGTGTGCCGTGTTCAGCCAGGTACCGCGGCGAGGCACAGATCAGCCATTCACATTCGCCGATGCGTCTGGCAATGCGTGATGAGCTGGGCAATACGCCGCTGTGGATGGCGATATCCAGACCTTGCTCGAAGTGATCGACAAATTGCGCACCGAGTTGAATCTCAACGTCCAGTGAGGGATACAAATCCAGAAATTCCGGCAGCCACGGCACGATCTGGTGTTTGGCGAAAGAGGTCATGGTGTGAATGCGCAGGGTGCCACTGACTCTGGAGGGCAACGCCTCGGCCAGCGAGTCCGCCTCGTTCATGGCTTCGACGACGGCTTTGGCGCTGCGCAGGTAAGCGGCGCCCTCCTCGGTCAGCGTAAGCACGCGCGAGCCGCGCTGGAACAGCCGGACCTGCAAGCGATCTTCCAGGCGGGTGATCAGTTTGCTGACCGCTGATGGCGTCAGGTGATGGGCGCGCGCGGCAGCAGAAAAACTTCCACATTCGGTAGACCAGATAAAAGCGAGTAGCTGCGAATAATTGTCCATGGCCGGTCCTGGCGAAAAGCTTGAAGGCATGTTGTCTCAACGCTCATGAAAAAGCGCGCCGAAGCGCGCTTTTTCCTGGGGTCCGGGTCAGCGAATGAACTGTTCGATGTAGTCGTCCGGCAAACCCAGCGTCTTGTAATGCGCTCGGGCGGCTTCAAGCTTGGTGAACACATCTTCGTAACCCACGGCAACGCCCTGCGGATCGACGTAAGTGTAGCCACCCTGCACGTGGAACCAGGTGATCATTTCACTCACATCCTCGGGGACGAACAGGGTATGCGTTTCACCGGGCGGCTCATAGGCAAAAGACCCCTCCTCCGCGACCCAGTCATGCTCCAGGTAGTACCAGCGACCCTTGAGCACGATCGCATGCACGCCGCCGGTATGGCGGTGACGCGACAGCACGCCGGCCTGACGCACCCGCAACAGGTTGATGTAGTAGCCGCCGCTGGTGTTGAGCAGCAACGGCTTGAAGGAGACAGATTTCGTTACCGGCACCCACAGCGCATCGTCTTCGAGCCACTGCGTCATGACGCCCGGATGCACCATGTCGGGCGTCATGAATGGAACTTGCGGCAACTGGTACGCAATGGCGAGCTCATCAGGTTTAACAGGAGTATTCATTGTCAGGCCTCTAGGTTTTCTTGACGAACTCACAGCACTTGATTGCGCCAGGATTTCGCTTGAGGGAAAGGTTATGGCGTCGCTGTACGGGAGAAAACAGCTACTTGGTCATACCTGTTGTGACACAGGATCACAGCGTCGCGGGCGGCTTCGCGCAGCCTCTGATCAACCGCGCACCCAGGCTGTCAGCCGCCGCCAATCCTTCTACCAGGCGCTGGTAGGTCAAGGGCGGCTGCATGTTTCTGGCGTATGCCGCCGATAAGGTCGCGTCCACCAGAATAGTGATCTGCGCTGTCGTCAACGGCGTGCGCTGACCCAGCTCAGCGAACGTCACGGGCAGCTTCACCGCGTGCAGCAGACGCGCGACCTGTTCAATCTCGTCGACCGGTCGCGCCTCCACCGCCATCTGCACCAGTGTGCCGAACGCCACCAGTTCGCCGTGCAGCATCGACGCCATCGCCGGTATCGCGGTCAGCCCCCGAACCAGGGCATGGGACAGTGACAAACCACCGCTCTCGAAACCGACACCGCTAATCAGCACGGTGCCTTCGATGACCCGCTCGACATCATCGGTGAGTTCATGACGACACACCGCCTGATAAGCCGGGACGCCGCACTGCATCAGCGTGTCGAAAACCAGGTTGGTGAGCATCAACGCCGTGTGCAGAGGCGGTGTGCCGAAAGAGTTGTGGCCGCCGGCGGCGTAGCACTGTCGGGCTTCGAATTTCTTGCTGATGGCATCGCCGATCCCGGCCGCGAAGAACCGTGCCGGCGCCTGAACGATGACCTCTGTATCGACAATCACCGCAGCGGGATTCATCTTCAGGAACTCCACGCCCACCACTTTGTGCTCTTCGTCATAAAGCACGATCAGCCGACTCGTTGGCGCGTCACTTGAAGCGATCGTGGGGCAGACAATGATCGGTACGTCGAGATTGGCCGCCAGCCCCTTCGCCGTATCGATGGTCTTGCCACCGCCCAGCGCAATGATCGTGTCGGGGGCGTGCAGCAATGCCTGCTCGGATAACTGCGCAATGGCAGCGCGCGTGCACTCGCCGGGAAACTCGATGTGCAACGGTTCCAATCCCTGGTCCTGCAACGCGGCGCCAACCTGCGGCCATAGATGCCGGGCGACAAACTCATCGCAAAGCACCAGCGGCCGTGATCGGCCCATGTCGTTCAGCACTCTGCCCAATTGTTGCAATGCATTCGGACCCTGCTCGTAGCGCCCGGGAAATCCCATCGTTTTAACCATGACAAACGTCCTCGCAAGAAGTCATCAGCGCATCAACCAGCCGCCCGCGACATCAATCACCTGGCCGGTAATGAAGTCGCTTTCACTTGACGTGAGAAAACACGCCGCCCTCGCCACCTCAAGCGGTGTGCCCAGCCTGCGCAGCGGTGTCTCGTCGACCACGGTTTGATTGGCCTGGGCCGATACGGTCTTGAGCAATGGCGTTTCGATTCGTCCCGGTGCCAGCGCATTGGCGGTGACACCGAACGGCCCGAGTTCGCCGGCCAGGTGGCGGGTAAAGCCGATGATTGCGGCTTTGGTCGCACTGTAGTGCGCTGCGACAATCGGCAAGAACGCGCTGCCCGCCACCGAAGACATATTGACGATGCGCCCGAACCGGCGCTCGACCATGCCGGGCGCGAGCACTCGCACCAGGTTGAAGGAGCCATTGAGGTTGATATCGACCACCCGCAGCCACTCATCCGGCGCCATGGTCCAGATCGGCGCGGGTGCGCCGTGGTGTTTGGGCGAAATGCCGGCGTTGTTGATCAGCGTATCGATGTGGCCGAGCTCACCTTGCAAGCGCTCGCAGGCAGCAGCGCAGTCTTGAAAATTCGCGACATCAGCCTGCGCCCACGCGACCGCAAAACCCGCATTACGCAACGCCACGCCCTGCTGTTGCACCTTGTCGGCATCAGCATCGAGCAGCGCCACGGCTGCACCTTCTTCGCAATACAACCGCGCGATCGCCGCACCGATGCCGCCCCCGGCGCCGGTGACCAATACGGTGCGCCCGGCGTGTCTGGAATGAGTCATGACCTTCTCTCGCTTGCAGATGAATGGATTGGGTCAGAGCCCCAGATAAGCACGCTTGACGTGCGGGTTTTCCAGCAGTTCCTGGCCGGTGCCGCTGAGCACCACCTCGCCGTTCTCCAGCACGTAACCGCGATGAGCAATGCGCAGCGTATGAACGATGTTCTGCTCGACGATCAACACGGTGGTGCCCAGTTGGAGAATCCTGTCGATGATCTCGAAGACCTGCGACACCAGCAGCGGTGACAGGCCCAGCGACGGCTCATCAAACATCAACAATTTCGGCTCGGCCATCAGGCCCCGGGCGATGGCAACCATTTGTTGTTCGCCGCCCGACAGTGTCCCGGCGTTCTGATCAAGGCGTTCGCGCACCCTCGGAAACAGATCGAGAATATTGTCCAGACGCTGCCTGTAGCCCGCTCGTGCACTGCGTTTGTAAGCGCCCATCAAGAGGTTGTCGCGCACGCTGATGAAGGGAAACAACTGGCGCCCCTCCGGTATCAGTGTCAGGCCCGCGTCGACAATCTGATCGGGGCGATTGCCATCGATGCGCTGGCCTTCGAATTCGATCGTGCCTTGGGACGGTGTGACGATGCCGCACAAGCTGCGCAGGGTCGTGGTTTTGCCGGCGCCGTTGGCGCCGACGATAGTCACCACCTCACCGGCATTGACCTCGATGGACACGCCACGAAGGATCTCCGTACCGCCATAGCCGCTGTGGACGTTGTCGAGTTTAAGCATGGCTGTACTCCTTGCCGAGGTAGGCTTCGATCACCTGAGGATCGTTGATCACATCATGAGGCGCGCCCTGCATCAGCAGCGTGCCGGAACTGATCACGACGATGCGGTCAGAAAGGCTCATGGTGGCTTGCATCAAGTGCTCGATCATCAACACGCTGACACCCGAATCACGCACCCGGCGAATGACTGCGATGGCCTTGGCAACATCCGTCGGGTTGAGGCCGGCCATGACCTCGTCGAGCAGCAGGATGCGCGGGCGCGTCGCCAGGGCGCGGGCCATTTCCAGGCGCTTCATGCCGCCGACCGTCAAGTTGCGCGCCCGGGTGTCGAGCAGCGCGGTGAGTTCGGTCAGCTCGGCGACTTGCTCGGCGATCGCCCTCGCCTCCTTCGCGTCGGCGGTGTGCATGAATGCACCGAGCATGATGTTTTCGCAGACACTCAAATCAGCGAATGGCTGCACGATCTGAAAGGTCCGGCCAATGCCTGCCCTGGCGAACTCGGCCGGGCTGCTCGGGGTGACCCAGTCGCCATTGAGCAAGCGCACTTTCACTAGGCCTTTGGACGGCAGAAGAAACCCGGAGAGCTGGTTGAACACCGTGGTTTTGCCGGCGCCGTTCGGGCCGATCACACCCACGATTTCGCCTTCGGCCAAGCTCAGCGAAACATCGTTGGTGGCGTGCAGTCCGCCAAAGAACTTGTGCAGGTTTTCTGCGACCAGAACCGGCTCACCGTGCGTGGCCGAGTGAGCTCGCGCCAAGGACGGCCCGATCGGTGCTTCTGCATTTGCCATCGAACGACGGCCGCCGGGCAATGAGTCGATCCAGGCAAATATCCGAGCCCCAAAACGCCCCACCACGCCTTGCGGAATAGTCAGCACCACCGCGACCAGCACGATGCCATAGACCAGACCGTGCACACCGCTGCCCAGATCGCCCAGCCAGCCGCGTGCCAGTTCAGCCAGCGGCAGCACCAGCAAAGTGCCGATCAGCGGTCCCGATACCGTGCCCAGTCCACCAATCAACGCGAACATGGCGATCTGAATCGACATCTCCAGAGAAAACATCGAGCCGGGTTCGATGAAGGTCAGGTACATCGCGTGAAAGCTGCCGACCAGGCTGGTGATAAATGCGGACAACACCACGGCGATCAGCTTGACCTTGACCGAGTTCACGCCCACCGCATGGGCGGCGTCTTCACGTTCACGCACGGCGATCAGGTAATAACCCAGTCGGGAATTCTTGATCTTCCACGACACTGCCAATGTGATGAGCAGAAAGGCGAAGGCAATCAGCAGGTATGGCCAGCGCGGGCGGAACAACATCCACTCGAAACCGAGCTTCAGCGGTACGCCCAGCCCTGCCGCACCACCGGTCACGTCATGCTGATTGATCGCCACCAGACGCACGACCTCCAGCACCGCAATGGTCGCCAAGGCAAAAAACGGCCCGCGCAATCTGAAGCATGGCCAACTGATCAGCACCGCGACAATCGACGACAGGATTGCGCCAGCGAACATGCCGATCCATGGACTGATGCCCAGTTTCATCATCAACAGCGTCGTCGTGTAAGCGCCCACCCCATAGAACACGGCATGCCCCAACGACAGCTGGCCGGCAAACCCGCCGACGATGTTCCAGGCACTGGCCAGTGCCGCATAACTGCATATGAGGATGAACAGGTGATAAACGAACGGCGAGCCAACGCTCAATGGAATGATCAGTAACAGCGCCAGGGCCAGTGCACTGACATAGACACGCGGGTGCAAAATATTCATGACCATTTTCCTCACTCAGACCCGCGACCGGCGCCGAAAAGACCTGTCGGACGAAACACCAGGATTCCCAGGAAAATCGTGAAATAGACGACCTCCTTGAGGTCTGGCGCGATGTAGTAACCGGCGAGACTGTCGACGATGCCGATCAGCATTGAACCGATCAGTGCGCCGGACAGGCTGCCCAGACCGCCCAGCACCACAATCACAAACGCCGTCAGCACGAAGAAAGTGCCAACGGTTGGAAAGACCGGATATTGCGGAGCGATCAGTCCCGAGGCGACGCCCAGGCAGGCGCAACCCAGGCCGAAGGCAAACACATAGATGTTCTTGACGTTGACGCCCATCAGTTGCGCCGCGTTGCGATGCTGTGCAGTAGCGCGGACGGCCCGGCCGAGAAAGGTGTTCTGCAAAAACCAGTGCAGCCCCGCGACCAGTGCGAGCGACGCGACAAAAGTGATCAACTGACCGCTGCTGACGCGAAAGGCGCCAAAGCTGACGGTTGTGGTACCGACGCTGATGTTCTTCACCGTCATGACGTCGGCACCGAAGATCAGCAACGCGCCGTTCATCAGAGCAATCGAGATGCCCACGGTGGCGAAAATCTGGATATGTCCCTCAGCGCCAAGCAACGGCTGAATGATGAAACGCTGCATCACCGCACCAGCGGCAAACAACAGGATCGTCGCAGGAATGATCGCTATATACGGGTGGATGCCGAAGTGCGAATTCAGCAAGTACACGGCATACAGGCCGATCATCAGAAACTCGCCATGGGCGAAGTTGACCACACGCACGATGCCGAAAATCAAAGTCAGGCCGATGCTGATGATGGCCAACGTGCCACCGAGCAATAAGCCGTTCAACAGGAGCTGGATGAAAATTTCCACGGTTGGCGCCCTCTTTGCGAGCGAACGAACCCGTGAAGCTCAATGATCAAGCTTCAGCAGATTGCGGGGTTCAGGTATCAGGGTTGGTCGGAAAAACGCGCTTGGGCAACGGCGGCTGCCTGGGGGTAAACGGTTTTCAGCAGTCCGTTCTGCCACTGCATGATTGCCGTATTGGCGCGCTGGTTCTGGCCGTTCTTGCCAAACCTGGCACCGATGCCGGCAGCCGTACCGCCGAGAGGAATATCGATGGTTGCCACCGAGGCACGGATCGCATCGGCGTCCAGCGAAGTACTGTTTTCCATGGCATCGAGGAATATCTTCGCCCCGACATAGTTGATCAGGCTGTGGCCCGAGCGCGGTTCGCTGCCGTAGCGATCCTTGTATGCCTTGGCGAACGCCCCGATACCGGGAGCGCCGTTTTCATTGGTCTGGAACTGTGGGAAATCGACATCGAGCACGCCTTCCATATTGGCTGCGCCGACGACCTTGACCGTGTCCTGCATGGAATAGCCGCCGCCGGCACCGATAACGGCTTTGGGCCTGAAACCGGCTTCGCGGATCTGGCGGAAAAACAGCGTCGTGTCGTTCTGATAACTGGTCTGCAATACCACATCCGCCTGGGCGCCTTTCAAACGCAGGATCAGCGATGAGAGATCGACGGCTTTGGCCGAATACGGCAGTACCTCGACCACATTCAGACCTTGCTCCTGAGCGATTTTTTTCTGAAACCCGGCGATGGTCGTACCGTACAGCGCATCCTCGTGGATGATCGCGACTTTCAATTGTTTCGGATCGACCTTGAGCGACGGGCTGACAATGTCCGTGATGGCGGTGATGGTGCCCTCGGCAAAATTCCTGGCGGTCGGGTTGATGCGCATCACGTAGCTCAGATCACGCTCAGTGATGTGGTCGGACACCGCACCCAATTCGAAAAATGGCACCCCCGCCATCTCCGTCACCTGCGTGGCCGCAAATGACAGCGCCGAGGAATAGCTGCCAAATACAGCAGTGACGTTCTCAACAGAGGTTAGCCGGCGCGCGGCACCGACCGCTTGTCCCGCATCGACTGCGTCGGCCTTGAGCAATTTGATCGGCTCGCCCTTCAAACCGCCCGAAGCATTTCGTTCGGCGACGGCCAGTTCGAGGCCACGGAAGCTCTCGTCGCCCAGCAACGCCAGGGATCCACTCAGGGGATAAAGCGCACCGATCCTGATGTCCGCGAGCGCGGCGACCGGGGTGGACAGGCAAAGCAGGATGCCGGCAGCTTTCAGCCAGCTTTTCGCGGTAGCCGCCACGGCCACGGCTTCCTCTTGAGCGAGTCTCATTGGATTCATCTCCCGCAGATATTGTTTTTATTGTTCCTTCAAATGATCCGTGCCGAGCACAGACATCGTCGGATTACAGTGGCGATGACACGCAAGTTTCTGCGCCACTGTTTGCAAGAGTACGGCTCGCCAAGATTGGCTGGATATAGCTGAAAAAGCACACCTGCTGTGAATTTGCGGCACAGCTCCTATGGGGGCTGATCAGTCCCAAGGCGCCGGTGACCACGCTTCCACCAGCCTGTCGATGAACAGGCGAATCTTCGGCGACAGGTGTCGCTTGCTCGGGTAAATCACCCGGATCGGCTCGGCAGCCTCGGCGTACTCAGCGAGCAACTGCACGAGCTTGCCACTGCGCAGGTCATCGTTGACCACATAGGATGGCAATGTCGCGATACCGAGGCCGGCCGCAGTCGCCTGATGCAAGGCTTCGGCGCTGTCCATTTGCAGCCGTCCGGCATGAATGACCGGCACAGGCTGACCATTGACGCGAAAATTCCACGCCAGCAATCGGCCGCCGCTGACGAAGTGCAGGCACGCATGCCCGGCGAGATCTTCGGGTGTCTGCGGTGCCGGATGTTCATTCAGATAATCGGGCGAGGCACAGGTGATCATTTGCTGGTAAGCCACCGTGCGTGTGAGTAGCCCGGAGTCTTCCTTGGGCGGACCGATGCGAATCGCCAGATCGAAACCCTCGTCGATCAGGTCGACCAGCCGATCGGAAAACGTCGCGTCGATGGCGAGCGACGGCCAGTCTCTCAGACAGCGCTCGATGTGCTGCACAACGTGCAGCCGGCCCAGTGCTACCGGCAGGCTCATGCGCAAGCGGCCGCTGGGCGTCGAACGGCGGAACGCCAAAGCCTCTTCGACCTCGTCCAGATCCTGCAAGATGCCCACACATCGCTCATACAGCACCCGACCATCGTCGGTCAGGCTCAGGCTGCGGGTGGTGCGGTTGAGCAGACGGACCTGCAGACGCGATTCGAGCCGCACGATCGATTTACCGACGGCCGAGCGGGTCAGCCCGAGTTGCCTGGCCGCCGCCGTAAAACTTCCAGTATCCACCGAGGCGACGAAGGCGGCGATGTCGTTCAGGTTATGCAGTTCCATGAGGCCTCCGGGTTTGGCATTCAAGCGGCTTGGCACCGGTTATGGGGAACCCTATTCCCCAATCATGAGCATACCATCTCGATTAGTTAAGCCATCACTAACGTCTGATCGAGGTCATATGAACATTGAAGTAAAAGCAGCTGTACAAACCTGGGCCAACAGCCTCAGCGATCTGGTGCCCGTGCTGAAGGGTATCGATACCACCACTAAGATGAGCGACATCCGCGATGCCTACGCAAAAATGCTCGGGCAGAATCAGCCGCCTGCTGGCGTGGGGTTTGAAGCAGTCGACATGGGCGGCGTGCCCGCTACGCTGGTGACTCCGGATGAGCTCAAGACCGATGCGGTGCTGATGTACATCCACGGCGGTGCCTACATCGTCGGTCGACCTGACGGCTACCACGGCATCGGCGGCAACTACGCAAAAATGCTTGGCGCGCGGGTGTACATGCCGGATTACCGCCTCGCACCCGAGCATCAGTTCCCCGCCCCCATCGATGACACTTTGCGCGCCTATGAGTGGTTGCTTGAGCAGAACATCGCCGCCAGCAAGATTGCCTTCGCAGGCGAGTCGGCGGGTGGCGCGATGGTGGTCAGCGTGATGGTCGCGGCAAAATCCAAAGGCTTGCCCTTGCCTGCGGTGGGCTCGTCAATCTCGCCTTGGGCCAACCTTGAACACACCGGCGCCTCCATGAGCAATCGTGAAGGCCTTGACCCGCTAAACTCCAAGCCAGTGCTGGACATCCTCGCGCGAGCCTTTCTCGGCGACACCTTGGCCAACCATCCGCTGGCGTCGCCGGTGTTCGCCGACGTCACCGGACTGCCACCGATTCTGGTGCAGATCGGCGAAAACGAACTGATGCTCAGTGACGCCATGCGTCTGGCCAATCACCTGGCGGAAAACCGCGTCCGGGTCAATCTTGAAGTGTGGCCCGGCATGTTTCACGCCTGGCATTTCTACGCGGGCATGCTGGCCGAGGGGCAGCAGGCGCTGGAGAGTTCGGTGCGGTTTATCGAGGCGGGATTGACTGAGGCTAATCGCTGACCAAACTGCGTCCGCTGCTGATCGGGGACACTTGTCGCTGTATAGCTCGGCGCCTTGGCGGTATGGTGGTTTGCCGACCGCCGAGGAACCCTGAATGCCGAAAAAACCACCAGCCCCTGAGAACACCGCCAGCGCAGCCGACATCGAACGCGCCATTCAGGCCTTGAACAAAATGGCCGAACGCCTGTGGGGCGACGGGCGTGAGGCCGAGGCCAAGGCGCTGCTCGATGCACTGGATGCGTTGAACCGCGCCCTCGACCGGATCCGCATCGGGGAAAGTCGCAGGGCCGTCACCCTGCACTGAATCAGACCTGGTAAAACTCGCGATACCACTGCACGAACGCTTGCACGCCCTGCTCGATCGGCACCTGCGGGCTGAAGTCGATGCAGCGTGCCAGCGCCGATACGTCGGCCCAGGTCTTCAGCACGTCGCCCTCCTGCATCGGCAGATAATGGCGCTGGGCTTTGATGCCCAGTGCCTGCTCCAGGCATTCGACGAAGCTCATCAGCGCTACCGGACTGCCGCGGCCAATATTGAATAACCGGTTGATGCCGCGCTCGGCGCTGATTGCGGGCGGTTTGTCGAGCAGTCGGAAAATCGCTTCGACGATGTCGTCGATAAGGGTGAAGTCGCGCGCCATTTCGCCTTGGTTGTAGAGGTCGATGGCGCGCCCGTTGAGCATCGCTTCGGTGAATTTGAACAGCGCCATGTCCGGTCGCCCCCACGGGCCGTACACGGTAAAGAAGCGCAGGCCGGTGGCCTGCAAGCCGTAGAGATGGCAGTAACTGTGCGCGATCAGTTCATTGGCGCGTTTGCTCGCGGCGTACAACGAAACCGGTTGATCGACCGGATCGTCTTCTGCAAACGGCATCTTGGTATTGGCGCCATACACCGAACTGCTCGATGCATAGATCAAGTGCTCTGGAGGGTGACGACGGCACGCTTCCAGAACGTTGAGGAACCCGACCAGATTCGACTGCGCATAGGCATCAGGATTGTCCAGCGAGTAGCGCACTCCGGCCTGCGCAGCGAGGTGAATGACCTGTTTGTAGTGGCCGTGTTCGAACAACGCGGTCAAAGCGCTCTGATCGACAATGTCCAGCCGCTGGAACGTAAAATTGACCAGCGTCTGCAATCTCTGCAAACGCGCCTGTTTGAGTTTGACGTCGTAATAAGGATTGAGATTGTCGATACCCACAACCTCTAGCCCTTCGCGACATAAACGCATGACCGTGTGATAACCGATAAAACCTGCGGCACCCGTTACCAGAACACTCATGATTGCCTCGGCTCACCGGTTTGACTTCAAGAAATATGCAGCACGAACATTTACCCGCGAACGACCGTAACTATTCATAGACGACCTTAGTTACTCGGGCCAGCAGCATCCGACGCGAGGCATCTAAAATCAAAACTTCTTACGAACCGAAACATGTAAGATTGAAAATAATTTGCTATCACGCGCACCATCTAACCTCCGCGACTTCAACAACTTCGAAAAGTTTAAAAAACCCGACGAATAAATTTCACCTTTACCAATCAATAACCTACGTGAGATGGCCATCATCAGCGGATGAAAGGTAATGTTTTTGACTGTTAGCAATTGACAGCTTGCAAAGACTGGCCGATAACTAATCACTGCCCGACGAGCTCGCGCCGACGCGCACTTTTCTGCTCTCCGGCTATTTATGTAATTGGATCCTGAAGGTCGCAACTGCGAACCGTGCGGTAGCTTTGCTCAAACAAAAGCGCGGACTCGTTATAGCCAAGACGGCCATGGATATAACAACAACCCAATCAAGTTGATTCATTTTTGAAACACTTCTTCTGCCAATAAACATTGATGCATCTGGCTCGGCACTTTGCCTTGATCAGCCTACTACCTACTAGCAGCATGACGGCTAGTCCCACGTTATCGGCCGCCCTGCTTACACGATCGCTATGTATGGAGTACTCCAGCATGCTAACGGTTTGCCGCAACGGTTCTAACTGGTATTTATTGCAGTGCAAGCCCCGCCAGGATGAACGGGCACAACTCAATCTGCAGCAACAGAACTATTCGACCTTTCGGCCGCAGCTGATGAGCGAGCGAAGTATTCGTGGCAAACGCCAACGAACACTGGAATCGCTGTTCCCCGGCTACGTGTTCATTGAACTGAGCCGAGACGATAACTGGGCACCGATTCGCTCGACCCGCGGTGTCAGCCGCATCGTCGAATTCAACCATGTGCCCGCCCGGGTCGACGAAGACGTGATTGCGCAACTGCGCGAACGCAGCCAGGAGTCGCTCGGTTTTCCTGCCGAACCGACACTCAAGCCCGGCGAACCTCTGCAAATCGTCCAGGGCCCACTGTCCCCGCTTGAAGGCGTGTTCCTGTCCATGCAGGGCGACGAGCGCGTGATGATGCTGCTCAATTTTCTCAACCGCCAACAGCACGTCAGCGTCCCGCTGAGTTACCTCGAACGCCAGCGACAATAGTCCGGATCCGCTTCGCCCTGACCCCGACCCCCTTAATCAGGAGCGTGATCCATGGCTCTGAAGCCTCGCTGTTCCCTGGTTTTAGTCGTCGCCTGCTGTGCCCCCGAAGCTGCCTGGTGCGTTGAGCCGCAAGCGATCAATGTCTACGGCTTCGATTTCACCCCGACCTTTGCCTTGTCGGAAAGCTACGACGACAACTTTCGCGAAGTCGAACACGATGTCGAATCGACCATGGTCACCCGTCTGGCGCCGGCCTTCGAGCTCAAGGCGGAGGACCGCAACAGCGCCACGCGGGTGATCTGGGAACCGACCCGCTACATCTATCACAGCGCCTCAGACGCTTCGAACACCGCCCAGCGCCTGCGCGCCGACAGCATCATGGAGTTCACTGATCGGCATCGTCTGAAACTCGAAGCCGAGGCGCGTAAATACGAGCGCACCACCTCGACCGCCGTCGACGGCATCAACGACAAGATCGAGAGTCAGCGCGTCGGCGGCGTCTACACCTTTGGCGCGCGCAGTGCGCTGAACCAGATCGACCTCGGCGCCAGCTACGCACAGCTGCGCTACGACAACTCCGATGGCATCAACGATGACAAGGAGCGCAACACCAGCAATCTGACCAGCACCTGGTATCACCGCCTCGGCAGCAAAACCCGTGGCTTGCTCGAATACGACCACATCCGCTTCGACTACCTGCAATCGAACAGCCCGCGCAGCAGCCGCTCCGACGCAGTGCTGGCCGGTGCCGAGTGGGACATGACGGCGAAAACCACAGGCAAATTGCGCGTCGGTTACGAGCGCAAGAATTTCGACCAGAGTGGTTCCGACGACCTGAGCAACCCGACCTGGCAAGTGGATCTGGCGTGGAAACCGCGCACCTACTCGACTTTCACCTTTCTCGCCCGCCAGGCCATGGCCGAAGGCGACGATGGCTCCGACGCGGTGAAAGCCACCTTCACCCAGATCGGTTGGCGTCACGGCTGGACCGAACGCATCACCAGCGTTGCCGAAGTCGGCATGGGCCATTACGTCTACGAAGGCCAGGACCGTAGCGACGATTTGCAGGACTACAAACTCGGCGTGAATTACGCAATGCGCCGCTGGCTGGACGTCGAAGTCGCCTACCGCCACCGCGATAACGACTCCGATGCCGACAACGAAAGCTTCACCCGCAATGTTTTCCAGATCACGTTCGACGTCAGTCTGTAGGAGGGTTGGGCCATGCATACGCGCCTGATTTTATTGTTGTTGCTGCTCTGGACAGTGCCCACGGTCGAGGCGGCGGACACCGACACCAATTACCGCCTGGCCGCTGGCGATGTCTTGCGCATCATCGTGTTCGGCGAGCCGGAACTGAGCTTCAAGAAGATCCGCCTCAACGATGCCGGCACCTTCTCCTACCCGTTTCTCGGCGAAATCGTCGCCAAGGGCCTGACGCCCAATCAGGTCGAACAGAAGATCGTCGATGGCCTGAGGCAAGGCTATCTGGTCGATCCGAAAGTCAGCCTCAGCCAGATCGAATACCGCCCGTTCTACATCAACGGCGAGGTGCAGAAGCCCGGCAGTTATCCCTTCCAGCCCGGGCTCACTCTGGAAAAAGCCATCGCCCTGGGTGGCGGCCTGACCGAACGCGCCTCAATGAAACGCGTGACGATTTTGCGCGGCAGTGGCGGCCCACCGGTCACCGAGAACATCTCGCGCACCACCGTCATCGCCCCCGGCGACACCATTTCCATTGCACAAGGCTTTTTCTGATCATGGACAACAGCCCAAGCACCTACCTCGAACGTCCGCTCCAGGGCCACTTGCCAACGCAAGCCGCCGACGAGTCGGACACCCTTGATCTGCTGCACCTGTGGCGGGTGATCTGGTCGGCGAAGTGGAACATCGCCTGGCTGGTGCTGCTCAGTTGCGCGCTGGCCGTAGCGGCGCTGTCGTTCATCACGCCGCAGTACGTCGGCAGTGCGACACTGCTGATCAAGGACAAGACGCCGCCGGTGTTGAGTTTTCAGCAAGCCGCCGAATCCGGCGGTGCCACCACCACTGATTACTTGCAGACCCAGCAAGCCCTGCTGCAATCGCGGGAGTTGGCCGAGCGCGCCGTGCGCAAACTTGGCCTGACTACCAACCCGATCACCGATCCACGCCAGCAGGCGCAGAGTTGGTTCACCCCGCGCCAATGGCTGGCGGACCTCAATCGTGACCAGTGGCTGCCATGGCTGGACCTGTTGCCGCCGCCGAAGCCGCCGGCGACCGAAGAACAGGTGTTCAACGACGTCACGCAAAACCTGATGCTGCACACCAGCGTCAAATTCGTCGGCAAGAGCCAGTTGCTGGAAATCGACGTCGAACTGCCCGACCCGGCACTCGCTGCGGCGGTGGCCAACGCCCTCGCCCAAGGTTTTATCGACAGCCAGCAGGACACCAGCCTCAAGTCCTCGCAAAACAACACCAGTTGGATGAACACCCGCCTGGTCGAGTTGCGCGACAACCTGCGCGTCGCCGAAAACAAGTTGCAGGCCTACCGCGAGGAACAGGGTCTGGTCGATGTCGACGGTGTCGCCACCATCAGTGCCAACGAGCTGCAGATGACCGGCAACCGCATGATCGATGCGCGCCGCGACCGTGCTGAAGCGGAGAGCCAGTTCCGTCAGGCGCAAGCCTTGAGCAACGGCGATATCAGCCGTTTGTCCAGCGTGCCGGCAGTGCTGAGCAATCCGCTGATTCAGCAGTTCCAGGCTGATCTGGCCAAGGCCCAGGCCAAAGTCGAAGAGTTGTCGGGCCGCTACGGGCCGAAGCACCCGGCGCTGATCTCCGCCCGTTCCGAACAGCGTACGGCGGCCAACAGCCTGCGCCTGCAAGTGCAGCAAGTGGTTGCCGGTATCGAGCGCCAGTATCAGCTGGCAGTGGCCAGCGAAGACGCGCTGCGCAAATCCTTCAACAGCAACAAGGCGCAGATTCAGGACATTTCGCGCAAGGAATTCCAGTTGCGCGAGTTCCAGCGTGAAGTCGACAGCACCCGAGCGCTGTACGAAACCTTCGTCACCCGACTCAAGGAAACCGCTGCCACCTCGGACATGGATTCGGCCAAGGCGCGCATCGTCGACCCGGCGATCGCACCGCTGGAAGCGAGCAAACCGCGCAAGAACCTGATTCTCGCAATTGTTGCGCTGGTCGCGGCGGTCGTCGGCGTCGCCCTCGCCTTCCTCTTCGATACCCTGAGCAACACCTTCAAGACCGACGACACCGTCGAGAGCCTGCTCAATGTGCCGCTGCTCAGCGTCGTGCCGCTGGTGATGAAAAAGAGCCGGCGGCAGCTGGCGCGGCTGTTCGAGGACAACGACCACCCGCGGTTCTGCGAAACCATCCGTAACCTGCGCACCTGGCTGATGCTGCAAAACAACGAACGGCCGGCGCAGGTGGTGCTGGTCACGTCTTCGGTGTCCGGCGAAGGCAAGAGCACCATCGCCAACAATCTCGCTTCGTCGCTGGCGCCGCTGGAACGGGTGCTGCTGATCGATGCCGACATGCGGCAGCCGACGCTGTCGCTGAACTTCGATTTCCCGCCGCAGAGCCCCGGCCTCTCCAACCTCATGGCTGGCAGCGCGCGGCTGGAAGACTGCATCCGCAGCGTCGGCAATCTCGACATGCTCCCGGCCGGCTGCCTGTCGCCATCGGCGCTGGACCCGTTCGAGGCACCGCGTTTGAAAGCCTCGAGCAGTTCGAGCAATGCCGTGGCGCCGGCGCAGGATTTGCTCAGCTCTCCACGCCTCGGCCGGCTGTTGCAGATTCTCAAGTCGCGCTACCGGCACATCATCATCGATTCGCCGCCGGCAGAAATTGTCAGTGACGCGCTGTTGCTGGCCCAGCATTCCGATGCGGTGATCTACGTGGTCAAGGCGCAGAGCACGCCGGTCGGCCAAGTGCGCAAGAGCATTGCCGTGTTGCAGCAGAGCCAGGCGCCGGTGTTCGGCGTGGTGCTCAATCAGGTCGATCTGCGCAAGGCGCGCAAGTACGGCCATGGCCATTCCCGTTCCTTCTACGACTACGACTTCGCCCCGCGCTGATCCTTCGGGCCGTGCCGCCCGGCAACAGCAAATCCTTCCCTGTTCGACGAATCGGAGATCGCGCCGATGACCTCGCAATATTCCGCGCAAATGGCACACCGTCGCGGCCTCACCTTCTGGGTGCAATGGCTGTGCGCAATGACCCTGGTCAACCTGTTGCTGATCGTGCTGGTGCACTGGCGCATCGGCGAGTTGCCCAGTGAATATCGGCTGCTGATCATTCTCACGGTGCTTGGCTCGATGCCGGTCTACGGCCTGGTGCAGGTCTACCACAAGCGCCATGGTCTGCTGGTCGGGCTCGGGCGTTTGCTCGCCGGCTGGCTGATTCTGCTCGGGCTGCTGATGAGCATCGCCTTTGTCACCCAGACCAGCGCGTTGTTCTCGCGGCAGGTGGTGATTGTCTGGGCCGTGGTGGGTTTTCTCGCCCAGGCGGCGACGTTTCTGCCCCTGCACCTGTTCGTGCGCATGTACACCAAGATGATCTGCAACGAGCGGCGCGCGGTGATCATCGGCACCTGCCCGACCGCCCATGAACTGGCGCGCAAACTGCTCGACCCGGATCGTGCGCTGCTGCTCGGTTTTGTCGCGGCGAAAGCCGACAGCGGCCCGGCGCCGAGCATTCTGCCGCTGCTCGGTGAGGTCGAGGACATCCGCGAAATCATTACGCGGTTGCAGGCGCGGCGCGTGTACATCGTGCTGCCGATGGCCGAGGCAGCGACCATCGAAGCGCTGTACATCAACCTGCTCGACATGAACGTCGACGTGGTGTGGATTCCGGATCTGGGCAGCATGGTCCTGCTCAATCATTCGATCTCCGAGATCGAGCGCATGCCGGCGATCTATCTCAACGAAAGCCTGCTCACTTCGCACCCCGGCAGCCTGTTCTGCAAGGACCTGTTCGAACGCAGCGTCGCTGCGGTGGCGCTGATTCTGCTCAGCCCGCTGCTGCTCGGAGTAGCCATCGCGGTCAAGCTGACCTCGCCGGGACCGGTGCTGTTCAAGCAGAACCGCCATGGCTGCGACGGCGAAGTGATCCGCGTGTGGAAATTCCGCTCAATGCGCGTGCACGACGATCAGCAAGTACGTCAGGCCACCCGCGACGACGACCGCGTCACACCGCTGGGACGCTTTCTGCGGCGCAGCTCCATCGATGAGCTGCCGCAGCTATTCAACGTGCTGTTCGGCCACATGGCGCTGGTCGGCCCGCGCCCCCACGCGGTCACCCACAACATCTATTACACCGGCAAGGTGCGCGCCTACATGGCGCGGCATCGGCTCAAGCCTGGCATCACCGGGCTGGCACAGATCACCGGGCATCGCGGCGAAACCGAAACCGTGGAAAAGATGCAGCGCCGGGTCGCCCAAGACCTCAATTACATCAATCAATGGTCGCTGTGGCTGGACATCAAGATCCTGCTGAAGACGCCCTTCACCCTGTTCTCGAAAAACATTTACTGACAGCGGCCAGCGCTCTGGCCCACCCCGCCACGCATGAGGTTTTCCCATGAATGTGAGTGTATTCGGTATCGGTTATGTCGGACTGGTCCAGGGCGCCGCGCTGGCCGAGGTCGGCCACAACGTGCTGTGTGTGGATGTTGACGCGGCCAAGGTGCAGGCCTTGAATGACGGCAGCCTGCCCATCTACGAGCCGGGTCTGAAAAGCCTGGTGCGGGACAATCATCACAGCGGTCGCCTGCAATTCGGCAGCGATCTGGCCGCCGCCGTAAAGCATGGCGATGTGTTGCTGATCGCCGTCGGCACGCCGCCGGACGAGGACGGCTCGGCGGATCTCAAACATGTGCTCAGCGTCGCCCGCACCATCGGCGAGCACCTGCGCGGCGAGCAGATCATCGTCGACAAATCCACGGTGCCGGTGGGCACAGCGGACCGGGTGCGCGAATGCATCAGCGCCATCCTCGGCGAAAGTGGCCGTGGTGCACTGACCTTCGATGTGGTTTCCAATCCGGAATTTCTCAAGGAAGGTTGCGCGGTCGACGACTGCATGCGCCCCGACCGGATCATCATCGGCACCGACAGCCCGCGCGCCGAAGCGCTGATGCGCGAGTTGTACGAACCGTTCAATCGCAACCGCGAAAAAATCATCGTCATGGATGTGCGCAGCGCCGAGCTGACCAAGTACGCGGCCAACTGCATGCTCGCGACCAAGATCAGTTTCATGAACGAAATGGCCGGGCTCGCGGAAAAGCTTGGCGCCGACATCGAAATGGTCCGCCACGGCATCGGCTCGGATCCGCGCATCGGCTACCAGTTCATCTACCCCGGCATCGGTTATGGCGGCTCGTGTTTCCCCAAGGATGTGCGGGCGTTGATCCATGCCGCCCACGGCGTCGACATCGATGCGCGCCTGCTCCGCGCGGTGGAGTCGCGCAACAACGAGCAGAAAAGCACGTTGTTCCACAAGATCGCCGAGCACTTCAACGGAGAGCTGGAAGGCAAAACCTTCGCGCTGTGGGGCCTGAGCTTCAAGCCCAACACTGACGACATGCGCGAAGCCCCCAGCCGCGTGCTGATGGAGGCGTTGTGGCGAGCCGGCGCCAATGTGCAGGCATTCGACCCTAAAGCCATGGAGCAGGCGCAGCAGCTTTACGGCCCGCGTGATGACCTCACGTTGGCGGGGACCAAAGAGGCGGCGCTGAAAAATGCCGACGCGCTGGTGATCGTCACCGAGTGGCAATCGTTTCGCGCGCCGGACTTCGAACTGCTCGCCCGCCAGTTGAAAAATCCGCTGATCTTCGATGGCCGCAATCTGTTCGATCCGCAACGCCTCAGCGCACGCGGCTTCACCTACATCAGCGTTGGTCGCCCGACCTGCGCCGCCGAAGCACAGGATCTCGCGTCATGATCCGCCTGGAATTGCTCGACCGTTATTCGCCAGCCCTGCTGGACTCCAACCGGGCCTTCTCCTTTCTCAACTTCGCCTCGATCGGCAGTTTCATCCGCCAGCCGCCGCCTTCGCTGGCGTATTTCTGCGACGGCATGCTGATGTCCGGGTTCATGTCGCGCATCACCGGGCGCGCGGTGCAGCGGGTCAGTTTCGATTTCACCTCGATTGCCGATCCGGTGTTGCGCGAGTCCGAGCAGCGCGGCAAACGCGTCTACGTGGTCGGTGCGCGGCAAGCGGAGCTTGATCGTTTCGTTGACAAGCTCGGCACGCAATACCCGCGCCTGCAATTGGTCGGCGCGCGCAACGGTTACTTCGACGCCGAACAAGGTGCGGCAATTCAAGCTGACATCCGCCGGCAGCGGACCAATCTGCTGCTGGTCGGCCTCGGCGCCGGTCTGCAGGAGCGCTTTATCCTCGAAGCACTGCGCGGTGGTTTCAGCGGCGTGGCGTTCACCTGCGGCGGTTTCATTCGTCAGGAGGCCAATGCCAGCGAGCGTTACTACCCCGACGCGATCAATCGCCTGCACCTGCGCGCCTTTTACCGCATGTACCGCGAGCCGCACACGATCAAGCGTTACCTGCTCGACTACCCGAGCAATGCCCTGCGCCTGACCGAACTGATTCTGCGCCAGCAAGTGGCAATCAATGTCACTGCCCCATGAGGATTGTGCCGATGCATATTCTGTTCACGCTCAAGGATTACCAGACTGGCGGCGGCGTCGAGTGCGTGCAGCAACGCCTCGCCGAGCAGTTTCTGGCGGACGGTCGGCGGGTGAGTTTTTTCGTCATGAACGGCGACTCGCCCAACGTCGACGGCGCGCCGAGCATGGCCGGTGGCGGCAGTGGGCTCGCGGGCTGGCTGAAATCGATCGTGCTGCTGCGCCGGCTGATTCGCCGCGAAAGCGTGACGCACCTGATTGGCGCCAAGGAGCAGGCCAATCTCTGCACCTGGTTCGCCACCCTGGGCAGTCCCTGCAAAGTCATTTACACCCGCCACGCCGCGCTGGATTGCGCCGAGCAGAACACCGGGCGCGCCAGCCTGCGGCTGTTGTACGCGCTGTACCTGTGCGGCAGCGGCAAGGTGGTCGCGGTGTCCCACGGTCTGCGCCAGTCGCTTGCCGGGTTGATGCCGTGGGGGCGACCGCGCATTCGTTATTGCCCGAACGCAGTGATCAGCGAACAACTGATGCGTGCGGCACAAGCGCCGCTGTCCGGTGGCGTGCCCCATCATTACTGGCTGGGGATCGGCCGACTGGTGGAAACCAAGGGCTTTGATCTGCTGCTCGAAGCCTACGCGCTGGCGGCGCAACAACGCCCGCTGCCGTATCTGGTGATTGCCGGCGACGGCCCGTTGCGCGCTCAGCTTGAAGCGCAGGCACAACGGCTGGGCATCGAACGTCTGGTGCATTTCACCGGCCATCTGCGCAATCCCTATCCGCTGATCCGTCATGCGCAGCTGTTGGTGCTCAGCTCTTTGCACGAAGGCTTGCCGACGGTGCTGGTCGAGGCGCTGGCGCTGGGCACTCCGGTGATCTCCACCGATTGTGGCAGCGGGCCGCGCGAGTTGCTCGATGATGGACGCCTCGGGCGTTTGGTCGGTGTCAATGATGTGCCGGCCCTGGCCGAGGCAATGCTCGACAGTCTGGCCAACCGCGAAGCGGCAGCTCCAGCACGACATTCAGTCAGCGAAGCGATCCTGCCCTATACCAGCCAGTACGCCGCCCAGGCCTATTACCAGGTGTGGAACCGATGAAAAAGCTGCTGATCATCCTCCAGGACCTCGGCGCCGGTGGCGCGGAGAAAATGATGGTGCGCCTCGCCGGCGCCTTGGTTGAGGCCGGCAATGAAGTCACGCTGCTGATGCTCACCGGTGCCGGCATCAATCAACCGGCGCTCGACCCACGGGTGAGGCAAGTGCTGCTCGACAGCCCGCGCAGCGCCGCTGCCGTGCCCGCGCTGATGCGCTTTTTGCGCAGCAATCGCTACGACGCGCAACTGGCGGTGCTCACTCATGTCAACGTCGTGGCGATTGCCGCCGCCGCGCTGTCCGGGACGCTGGCGCGGCTGCATGTCAGCGAGCGCAATGCCTTTTCGCGGGACAAGCATGTCAACCCGGCCCTGTCGGTCAAGCTCGCCTACTGGCTGGCGCCGTGGCTGTACCGGCTGATTCCCAACCCGGTGATCTGCGTGTCGCAAGGCGTCGCCGAAGATCTGGTCGACACCACCATCACCCGTTCGCGCGATGTGACGACCGCTGACAACCCGGTGCTCGACAACGATTTTCGCGACAAGCCTGCCGCCGCGCCGAGCCATCCCTGGTTGAAGGACAAAACCACTCCGGTGATCGTCGCTGTAGGACGCCTGGCGCAACAAAAAGGCTTCGACACCCTGATCGACGCCTTCGCCCGCCTGCCGCAACGCGATGCGCGGCTGATCATCTTCGGCGAAGGCGCCTTGCGCGGCGAACTGCTGGCACAGGCGGCAGCGCTCGGCGTTGCAGAGCGTTGCGATCTGCCCGGGTATGCCAGTGACCCCATCGCCGAAATCGCTCGGGCCGATTGCTTTGTTTTGTCGTCACGTTTCGAAGGCAGCCCCAACGCCCTGGTCGAAGCCCTGTCGACCGGCACGCCGGTGGTAGCGACCCGCTGCCCGTATGGCCCGCAGGAAATTCTCGCCGATGGTGCCGTCGCGCCCTTGGTCGAGGTCGACGACCCCGCCGCCCTCGCCGCCGCGATCAGTGCGCAAATGGCCACGCCGCGAGCCGTGCATCGCCAGCGCCGCATTGATGCTGCCGCGCGTTTTGTCAATGCTCGCGCGGTGCAGACCTACCTCAAGGCGTTACTCGGGAGGCGCTGAGATGAACCGCCTGCAAGTGCGTTACTCGACGCTGGCCGATGCCTTCACCCTGTTCGGTGTGCTGTTCTATACGCAAGTGATCGGCTTCTTTCTGCGCCTGGGTAATGTGAGCACGCTGGATGATGCCCAGCAGGATCTGGAAGGCAATCTGGCCAATCAGGTCTGCGGCTTGCTGACCTTGCTGGTGCCGCTGTTTTTCTTCATCCGGCACAAGGTCTTCCTCAGTAAAAGCTTCTACCGGCAGAACCTGTTCTTGCTGCTGTTTCTCGGCTGCGTGGCAGCGTCGATCAGTTGGTCGAGCGAGCCGATGCTCAGCTTCAAGCGTTTCGTCGCGCTGCTCAGTGTGGTGTTTTTCGCCGGTTTCATTGCCTGGCGCTACAGCCTGGAACGCATTGCGTTTCTGTTCGGCTGTGTGATCGGTGCGGCGGCGTTGGTCGGCTTGATCTTCGCCGTGATTCGCCCGGACATCGCCTTCATTTCCGGCGGCATTCGTGACGGTGCGTTTCGCGGGGTGTTCGCGGAAAAGAATGCCGGTGCACGCCTGAACGCGATAGCGATCCTGTTGCTGCTGCCGATGATCCGCCAGCGCAACCCAATGGCCATGCTCTACGGACTGTTCGCGCTAATTGCCATTGGCCTGGCGCAGTCGGCCACGGCGATTGCGCTGATCGTCGCCGGCACCGCCAGTTACGCCTACTTCATCACGCTGATCCGCTTGCGCATCAACCGCTCACTGTTGGCGTTCACGGCGGCGACGCTGGTGTTCTTCCTTCTGTGTGGCGTGCTCTACGCCAACTACGCGATGCTGCTGGAACTGGTTGGCCGTGACCCGTCGCTGACCGACCGCACGCTGATCTGGGAGCTGTTGCAGCCGCTGATCGATGCGCAATTTCTCAAGGGCTACGGTTTCGGCGCGTTCTGGGCCAGTGCCGATGCCGATGCGTTTATCACGCGCTGGGGCTACATCGGCAATGCCCACAGCGGCTACGTCGAAACCCTGCTCAACGGCGGTTTGATCCAGTTGATCGCCCTGCTGCTGATGTTTGCCCAGACTCTGAGCAAGCGCTATCGCGCAATCACGGCGGATCAGTCGGCACGCTATCAGGCCTGTGCGCTGGTGATCATCGGCCTGTTCGTCGTTACCAATTACGTCGCCTACGTGATCCCCAACTACCGCTCCGGCGAGTTCCTGATTTTCTGCGTGCTCAGCCTGACTTTCCGCCATCACCTCGTCGCCCGTCCGCAGCCGCTGCCAGCGGCGAATGCTCGGCCAATGCGCGGCACTTTCCGGGAGCAACGCCCGTGCTGAATGATCCCTCCGCCGTCACCGTGTGCGTGGTGATTCCGCTGTTCAACGCCGCCGCCAGCATTCAACGCACACTGGACTCGGTGTGCGCACAGACCCGCCTGCCGGACAAAGTGATTGTCGTCGATGACGGTTCCAGCGATGCCGGGCCAGAGATCGTCAAGCACTACGCCGCGCCCTTGCCCATCGTCCTGTTACAGCAGCCCAACCAAGGCCCGGCGAGTGCGCGCAATCACGGCGTGTTCAGTGCCGAGGAAACTTTCATTGCCTTCCTCGATGCCGACGACCGCTGGCATCCGGAAAAACTGCAAAAGCAACTGGCGCTGCACGCCGAACTGAGCCAACAGGGGCGCAAAGTCGGCTTGATCGATTGCTTTCAGATGAGTGAATTCAGTGATGGCAAACGTCAATTGGAAGATCGCTGCAAACACGGCGAGCACTTTGCCGATTTCATGCGCGAAAACATCATCAACGGCACCTCCGGCGTACTCGCCCTGCGCGAGATCATCGTCGCCATTGGCGGCTTCGATCAGAGCCTGCGTTTTGCCGAGGATCGCCTGCTGTGGACGCGCATCGCCGAAATCAGCGAGATCCACAGCGTGCCGCAGATCCTCCACTGGCGCGCCGTCAACGCCGCCAACATCACCGCGCAACCGCACAAGTATTACCCGCACAAGCTGCGTTTCATCCAGCTGTACCTGGCGCGTTACGGCACGCGGCTGAACAAACAGCAACGGATCTATTTCGTCCTCGCCAACCACGCCGAATTTCTCAATGCGTTTTCCCGGCGCGGCGATCATCGACGGGTTATCGAGGTGTTCCGGCAGATGCTCGGGCATTCGTGGCAGACGCTGTTTTTCTCCCGGGGCAAACCGACCCTGCGCTACCTCTACGCCTGCTTGAAAAACCTGGGCAACAGCCGCTGAATTCAGGGATCGCGCCATGGCCAACCGTCGCCTGATGACCCTCGTATGGATTTTCACCGAGAAGTTCGGCCTGATCTTTCTGTCGATGATTACCTTTGTCGTCTACGCGCATCTGCTGACGCCGACGGAGCTGGGCATCGGCACGCTGATCATCGCCGTGGTCGAAGTGGTCGGCATTCTATTCTCGTCGATGCTGGAAGACCCGCTGGTGCGCCTGCAACGTGTCGAGGACAAACACATCAGCAGCGTGTTCTGGTTTGCCGTGCTGGTCAGTCTGTTGTCGATTGCTTTGATTTCGCTGGCAGTGGTGCTGTATACGCCGTCCACCGCGCTGCGCTGGATGACCGCCGTGGCCTCGGTAAAAATCCTCTTCACCCTGATGGCGCGGGTGTATGTGGCGCAGATGCGCCGCAGCGGCAATTTCAAGTTGCTGGCCTCGCGTACCTTGCTCGGCAAAGTGGCTGGCGGGGTTGGCGGTGTGGCCGTGGCGATGCTGGGTTTCGGCCCGTGGGCGGTGGTTGCCCAGGCGCTGATCATGGACGGCGTTTCCACACTGGTACTGATGCGCAGCGAGCGTCGGCGCATCGCTTTTCTGATTGATCGCCAGGTGCTGGGCGAAGTGCTGCGCGCCGGTCTCCCGGTCTGTGTCAACGTGATGAGTTCGCAAACCCTGCAACGTGGCGTCAACCTGATTCTCGGTCTCACCGCTGGCGCCCATGCAGTGGGCATGTTCAACCTGGCCATGCGCATCATCGACCTGCCGCGCTCGGCGATCTACAACGGCTTGATGAGCTACGCCTTGCCGGTGTTCGCCCGGCGCAGTGCCGAACCGGCGCGGCTGATAGGGGTAATCGGCGATTCCACGGCGATCAGCGGTTTCGTACTGACACCGCTGTTCTTCGGCATCGCCCTGACCGCCGAGGACATCATCCTGCTGATCTTCGGCGCGAAATGGGCCGATGCGATTCCCTTGTTGCAAGTGCTCGCCTGCACGGCGGCGCTGGGCAATCTGGCGCTGTATGCAACCACTGCGCTGGTGGCGGTCAATCGCACGCACTTGACCCTCAAGGCCGAAGTTGCCACCACCCTGCTCGCGCTGGCGCTGGTGTATCTGCTCGGCGCGAGCTACGGCGGCATGGCGGCGGCGCTGGCTTTGCTGCTGCGCATGCTGCTGATCACGCCGTTGCAGGTACGCGGCCTGCACGCCGCGATCGGTTACGACTGGCGCAGCTTCTTTCAGTCCGGTTACCGCAGCCTGCTTGCCTCTCTCGTGATGGTCGTCGTGGTGATGTGGGCGTCGCGGCAAACCGGCCTGTCCGGCTACGCGCACCTGGCCGGCGATATTGCCATCGGCGCGCTGACCTATGCCTTGGCCTACAGCCTGCTGCACCCGCGCTGGCCGCAAGAATTCAAGTTGGTGTTCACCGCCCGCTGAGCTGCATTTCCTCGCAATGGAGCACGTCGTCATGCGCAAAACCACGTTGATCACGGGCGGTGCCGGCTACATCGGTTCGCACACGGCATTGCAACTGATCGAATCCGGACACTCGGTGCTGATCCTCGACAACCTGTGCAACAGCAGCCGCGAAGCAGTCGCACGGCTGGAGCTGTTGAGTCACTCGCACGTCGATTTCATCGAGGGCGATATCCGCGACGCCGCGCTGCTGGACGAGATTTTCAGCACCTACGCGATTGATGCAGTGCTGCATTTCGCCGGCCTCAAAGCCGTTGCGCAGAGCGTGCGCCGGCCGATGGATTACTACGCCAACAATGTGTTCGGCACACTGAACCTGTGTCAGGCGATGGCCCGCGCGCAGGTGTTCAATCTGGTGTTCAGTTCCTCGGCCACTGTCTATGGCGAGCCGACTGTGATGCCGATCGTGGAATCGCATGGCACCGGCAAACCGGCTAACCCGTACGGGCGCTCGAAGCTGGTGATCGAAGAACTGCTCAGCGACCTCGCCCTCGCGGATGCGCGCTGGAACATCGCTGTGCTGCGTTACTTCAACCCGATCGGCGCGCACCAGAGCGGGCTGATCGGCGAAGCGCCCAACGGTCGGCCGAACAATCTGCTGCCGTGCCTCACCGAGGTTGCCAGCGGCCAGCGCGCTGCGTTGACCGTGTATGGCAACGACTATCCAACCGTCGACGGCACCTGTATTCGCGACTACATCCATGTACTGGATCTGGCCGAAGGTCATCTCAAGGCGCTGCAGGTTTTGCACGGTGATGAGCATGGCCTGCACATCTGGAATCTCGGTACCGGCAGCGGCTATAGCGTGTTGCAGATCATCAGCGCTTTCGAAGACGTCACCGGCCTGCGCATTCCCTACCGCTTCGCCCCGCGCCGCGCCGGTGATGTCGCCGAGTGCCGCGCCGATGCGAGCAAGGCCGGGCGCGAACTGGGCTGGCGCGCGCAACGCGAGCTGACGCAAATGCTCATCGACAGCTGGCGCTGGCAGACCAACAACCCGTGGGGCTACCGCCCGCAACCGGCGCCGCTGCTGGCGGTGGGCACTTGAACCGGGGCAAATCCACGTTAGGGACGACTCATGAACAGATCACGCTGCTTGCTGTTGGTTTTGCTGCTGCTGAGCGCTGGCGCCAACGCCAATATTCCACGACCGGTCACTGATGGACTTGTGTTGTGGCTGGACGGCAATGATCCGGCCTCGATGACACTGGATGGACAAAATCAGGTCGTGCGCTGGCTGGATAAATCCGGCAAGGGCAATGACGTGGTCGTCGACAATCGCGCGGCGACGACTTTGCCCACGCGCGTCGATAACGCCCTCAACGGCCACGGCGTGGTGCGCTTCAGCGGCACGGCTGCATTCATGGGCCAGGCGATCCGCACAAGCAAAGGGCCGGTGACGGTGTTCGTTGTCTCGCGGCGCCTGCCCGAGCAAGCCGGCGGCAAGGCCTGGCAGCGCCTGTTCAGCTCGCGGCCGCAACTGGCGGACAACGACAACGTCGCACCGAATTTCGGCATCAGTGTGCAGCAGACCACCGCCTACGAGCCGGCGCTGGCGTTGCTGGAAACCAGTGACGTGCCGATCGGCCCGTTCGCGGTGGCGCGCAACGTGGTTGGCACCTCGGAAATCCTCCGCGGCGACATTGCCGAAGTACTGGTTTATGACCGCCCATTCAGCAGCCAGGAAGAACGCCGCAATGTGTTCGAGTATCTGGCGCAAAAGTGGACGGTCGCCATTCCGCAACAGGTGGATGCGTGGACTCGCGTCGGTCCGCTAGGCCCGACCCCGACGCACGTTACGCCCGACCTGCCGTTATCGGACCAAGCCAATGCCGGCGGTTGGAAACGCGATACGCGGCTGTCCGACGAATTCAACGGCAGCGCGCTCGATGCCGAACGCTGGCACGTCAACAACGCCACCGGCACCGATTCCCTCGGGCGCAAACCGGCGCTGTTTTTGCCGGAGAACGCCAAGCTCGGCAACGGCAATCTGAACATCACTTTCCGCAAACAGACCCTCCCGGAGAAATACGTCGCCCTGGGCTACAAGGATTACAGCTCGGCGATGGTGCGAACCAACGAACGGGGGATGTACGGCTATTACGAAGCCCGGGCGAAACCGATGAATTCCGCCGGTTCCAGTGCGTTCTGGCTGGCGTGGACCGGGCTGACGGACAATGCCACGGAAATCGATATCTTCGAAATCGGCGGCAAGACCCGCAATGAAGCCTTCGATCGCCTGTACAACATGAACGCGCATGTCTGGGCCAGACCGCAGAATGATCAACACCTGAGTTCCGGCAGTACCTGGATCGCACCGTGGCGGCTGGCCAATACTTTTCATGTCTACGGCTTTGACTGGCAACCCGAGACTTTGCGCTGGTACGTCGACGGCGTGCTGGTGCGAGAGGCGAAAAACAACTACTGGCATTTCCCCATGCAAATCGTCTTCGACAGTGAAGCGATGTGGGACTGGTTCGGCGTGGTCGACGATGCTGATCTGCCGTCGGTGTTTCGCATCGACTACGTCAGGGTCTGGACGCGCTCAGCGCAATAGCAGCGCGTTCAACGGTTGTGCACCATCGCCTGCATCTGCCACAGCGTGCGGAACCGCCCTTGGCTTTCGCGCAGTTCTTCGGGAGTGCCGTCCTGGACGATCTCGCCGTCCTCGAGCACCAGCACCCGATCGAAATTGGCGATGGTCGAGAGGCGGTGGGCCACGGCGAGTACCGTGCGGCCGCGCATGAGATTGCTCAATGCACGCTGGATGATCGCTTCGGAATCGGAATCCAGTGCCGAGGTCGCCTCGTCGAGAATCAGGATCGGGGCGTCTTTCAAAAACGCCCGCGCAAGCCCCAGGCGCTGGCGTTGCCCGCCGGACAACGTCACTCCCCGTTCACCCACCAGGGTGTGATAACCCTGCGGCAACGCCTGGATGAATTCATCGCAAAACGCCTGGCGCGCCGCATCGATGATCTGCTGCTCGGTAGCGTGCGGTTGGCCGTAGCCGATGTTTTCCAGAATGCTGCGATTGAACAGCGCCGGTTCCTGCGGCACCACGGCGATCTGCCGGCGCAGGCTGTCCTGGCTGACCGAGCGGATGTCGCGGTCGTCGATCAGGATCACCCCGCTGCGCACGTCATCCAGACGTTGCAGCAAACCGAGCAAAGTCGACTTTCCCGAGCCCGAGGTGCCGGCAATGCCGACGCTTTGTCCAGCGGGAATATCCAGGAAAAAATGCTCGAAGACCTTGCGCCCGTCCGGGTAGGCGTAACTGACGTCGAGCATTTTGATGTGCCCGCGCGTCGGCGCCAGTTCTTCCAAGGCGTCGCTGAGCTCGTGGGGCTGGGCGACGATGCCCAGCGTCTCGCTGATGACACCCATCTGCTGGCTGGTTTCCACCAGGGCCAGCGCCAGTTCACGCGAACCGTGCAGGATGCGAAAGGTCAACGCGCTGACCATCACCACATCCCCCGCCGTCACCTGTCCCGCTCGCCAGAGCAGAATCGCCCAGCCGAGCATGCCGCCGGCCATAACGGTCAGGCAGATGTCGTGCAGTACCCGGGCCTTTTCCATGTACATCCAGCTGCTGCGGTGTGAATCGGCCTCGATGCCGATCTCGCGCTCCAGGCGCAGGCGCTCGCGTTGGCGTCCAGAGAAGGCCTTGATGGTCCAGACGTTGGAAACCAGATCGACAATCTCGCCACCGACCCGCGCCGACTGCGAAGCGAAAGCGATGTGCCGGCTGCGACCGCGCACGCCGAATATGGTAATCAGCGCGGCGACGACTATCACGCAACCGACCAATGCCAGCGCCATCGCACCGTGCACCGCCAACAGCAAGGCCACGGCACCGATGAAATCCACGCATGGCGGCACGATACGCCAGGTCAGTCCGCCGTAGACCTTGTCGGCAGCGGCACCGATCGCCGAGACGCGATTGGCCAGCGAACCGGAGAAATGCCGCCGGAAATAACGCATCGGGTGGCCGGTCAGATGATGGAACAGGTCGACGCGCAGATCCGCACAACTGCCGACGATGGTGTGGCAACCGACCCAACCGCCGAGGCGCCACAGCAGGTTTTCCATCACGATCAACGCCATGAACAGGCCGAACGCGTGCCAGACCTGTTCCGCCGCCGACCCGGCGGCCATGGCATCGACCAGCAGTTTCATGCCGTATTGAACCACCACCGCACAGCAAGCCGCGCCGATCACCAGTGCGACCATGGAGACGAAGTGCGCCGGGCGAATTCTTATGTAGCGCCATAGAAACGCGGCGGCTGACGCCGGCAACGGTTCATCGCGCCTGCGCTGAAAGTTCATCTCCCCTGCCCCTCAACACGCCGGCCATTGACCCGGCGCAGACTTGCGGCAATCCGCTCGGGCACTTGCGCCAGCTCGACGTGCAGGGGATGAAACGCCGCGCGCTCGCCCTCGCCATCGGGATAGCCAAACACACCGGTGGGACAATACCGGCCATTGTCCCACCCCGGATAATCGAAAAACGGGTACCAGCAAATGCCCTGCACCGGCACACCGCGTTCGAGGGCCAGCAGCGTCTGCTCGACGATGTATGCCAGCCACGGCAGGCGTTCATCATCTTCGGCACCGGTTTCGGCGATCAGCACTGGCCGCTGATAACGCTGGTGCAGTTCCTTGAGCATGCCCGACAACGGCCGGAAGTCGCGCTCGCCGCGAAGGATCCGTCGGCCGTGGAAATACCACTGGTTATGCGCATAGAAATTGGCGCCGACGATATCCAGGTAATGCTCCTGCCCACCCAGACCCGGCCATTCGCGGCCGGTGAGCAGATCCCACGCCTGAAATTGCGACAGCCGATAAGCCTCAGCGGCTTCGATATCGTCACTGCGCCGGGAACCGGCGATCACATGGATCAACGGATCGCACTGGACAAACCGCGCATTAGGCGCCTGTTCGCGTATCGCTTCGATCGCAGCAATGCTCGCCCGCACCAGTTGATGCTTGAGCTCCTGCGCGCGCCCGCGTGCGTTCGGATTGAAATACGCCACCTCGCCTCCCGCCCAACTCCAGAAGGAAATCTCGTTGATCGGCGAGTAGAACGGAACGCTCACGCCCTCGTCGGCCATCAGCTTCGCTGCAGCAGCGGCGAAGCGGGCGAAACGCTCGACAAATGCCGGGCGCCAGATATCCAGATCATCCGGGTAGCCGTAATGGCACAGATCCCAGACCACCTGCACTTGCTGCGCTTGTGCCGCTTTGAGCATCGGCAGAAAACTGCTCCAGTCATAGCGCCCGGGGCTGCGCTCGATCAGGTGCCAGCGCAAGCCGTCGCGGGCGCAACGGATGTTCAATCCGCTGAGTCGCAGGTAGTCCTTGTCGACCCAGCGCGCATGCCCGGTGTCGGCCAGCAGATCCAGGCGCCGACCGTCCTGGCGGCGCTGGCTGGAACATTCGAAACCGGCCATGACGAAGCTGCTGAAGATCGAAGACGCATCTGCGCCGGGCTCGTCGCCTTTCGGCTGCGCGGTCATGAAGCATCGATCTCGGTTTCAGCGGTGGTTTCTGCCTGCGCCGCCTGGATATCCCGATACAAAGCCAGCGCCTGGCCCACCACCTGATCCATGTTGTAGTACTTGTAGGTACCCAGTCGGCCGAGAAACGTCACGTTCGGCGTCTGCTCGGCGAGCGCTCGATAGCGTTTGTACAGCTCGGCATTTTCTGCGCGCGGCACCGGGTAATACGGGTCGCCATCGTCACAGGGAAACTCGTAGGTGATGCTGGTGCACGGGTGCGTTTGCCCGGTCAGGTGTTTGTATTCAGTGATGCGCGTATACGGCACATCCGGGTGCGGATAATTCACCACCGCCACTGGCTGATAGTGTTCCTGCTCGAGGGTCTGGTGTTCGAAGCGCAAGGACCGATACGGCAAACGGCCCAACTGGAAATCGAAGTATTCGTCGATCGGGCCGCAGTAGATCAGATGCGCGTACTGCACCTCGTCGCGCACAGCCTTGAAATCGGTGCCGAGCAGAAGATCGATGTTCGGGTGATCGAGCATGCGTTCGAACATTTGCGTGTAGCCGTCCGAGGGCATGATCTGGAAGGTGTCACCGAAATAGCGGTCGTCTTCGCTGGTCCGCGTCGGAATGCGCGAAGTCACCGATTTATCCAGTGCCGAGGGATCCAGCCCCCACTGCTTGCGCGTGTAGCCGCGAAAGAATTTTTCGTAGAGCTCACGGCCGATCTGATTGACCACGACGTCTTCGGACGTGCGAATGGTCGCCACCGGTTCGGCGCGTTCGGCGAGAAACACTTCGGCTTCTTCGGAGGACATCGACAGGCCATAGAGCGAATTCAGCGTGGTCAGATTGATCGGAATCGGCACGAGCTTGCCGTCGACCTGGGCGAGGACTCGATGCTCGTAAGGTCGCCATTCGGTGAAGCGCGACAGGTAGTCGACAATGCGCTGGGCATTGGTGTGAAAGATGTGCGGACCATAGCGGTGCACCAGTACCCCGGCCTCATCGTAATGGTCGTAGGCATTGCCGGCGATATGCGGGCGCCGGTCAATCAGCAACACTCGGCGGCCCAATCCTTCGGCCAGACGCTCGGCGATGACACTGCCGGCGAACCCGGCACCAACGATGAGGTAGTCATAGGCGTGGCCGGACTTGGCGCGCTCAAGGCTTATCGTAGGCATTCGATCTGCTCCTGCATGAAGCGGCTGGTGTTGTCCCACGACATGCCGGCGATCGCGGCATCGGCGCGCTGCAGAAATTCGATGGTGCCTTTGAGTGGCAAAGCTTTTTCGATCGCCTCGACGAAGGCCTTGGCAGTGTCGGCGATGAACACCGCGCCGCTCTCGCCGTAGCCGCTGATCACATCGTGAATCGGCGTCGACACCACTGGGCAACCGCCAGCGAGGTATTCGGGAGTCTTGGTCGGGCTGATGTAACGCGTGGAGGCGTTGAGGGCGAACGGCATCAGTGCCACGTCCCAGCCAGCGAGGTAGTCCGGCAGCTCGGCATATTGCTTGCCGCCCAGATAATGAAGGTTCGGCCGTTGCGGCAGCGTCTGCGGATCGATCTTCACCACCGGACCGATCAGCACGATCTGCCAGTCGGGACGCATCGCCGCCACGCGGTCAATCAATTCGATATCGAAGCGTTCATCGATCACGCCGAAAAAGCCCAGGCGTGGCCGCGCTATGGATGCTTGATCGGGCGGTTCCGGCAGTGCCTGCCGCGCCGCCGCGAAATGCGCGATGTCGACGCTGCTCGGTACCGGATAGGCATTACCGTGCTGGCGCTGCTTGACCTCCCACAGACTGAAGCCGCCGGTAAACACCACGTCAGCCCGGGCGAGCAGTTGCTGCTCCATGTCGATCAAGCGCGCCGGTGCGCCCATGAACGCCGACAGTTCATCCATGCAGTCATAGACGGTAACCCGAGCGTCGAGGTGCTCGGTAAACAGCAGGCTCATCGGCGTGAAATACCACAGCAAAAGATCGCCCTGAACGCGTCCGGCGAGGTGCTCATCGAGCAATTGCCTCTGCGCCTGCTCGATCGCCTCGCCACTCATGCCGATCGGCAATTGCGGCACCGCCACTTCTATTCCCGCCGCCGGATTCGAAAGCTCGAGTCTGAGCGTGGCGTCTTCGACAAATACCGGCTCTTCGAAAAACACCACGTCGTAGTGTTTGGCCAATCGCGACATGACGTGCTGCGGCCGTTGATAAACAAATCCCCAGCGCAGATGCGACAGGCACACCAACGTGGGTCGCACCTGAAAGGATGCTTCGACAGCATTTTGCGCGCTCGCCAATGCAAGCGCCTCGGGTTGTTCTGCCAGGTTCATAGCCAGATCCTCATCAAAAAAACAAGACGACTCAGTGCCGAGCCACCGGGCCGTCACACTTGTCGACACTGCAAGTGCAGGGCATTTCTCGATGAGGCCGTAAGGCTCTTGAAGGTTGGAATAGCCGCGTTCACGCGACGTTCAGCCCAACCTTGAACACAGCCGATGAACTGCACATACCGGCTGGCAAACAAGGTTGAACTTGCCGATCAATCCAGCCCCTACCGTCCAGAACAACCATGGTTTTTGCCGCCGCACAGGCGCATCGAAACCATCTACGAAGCCATCGCCGATGGCGTCACTTGTGAGGGCGGGCGCATGATCTTGATTACGGGTGGTGCGGGATACATTGGTGCGCATGTCGCACTGCAATGGCTGGGCAACGGCGAGGATGTGGTGATCCTCGACAACTTGTGCAACAGCCAGCGCGCGGCGATCGAGCGCATCAGTACGCTGGCCGGAAAACGACCGGAGTTCATTCAGGGTGATGTGCGCAATCGACGACTGCTCGACAATCTTCTGCACGATTACCCGATCGATGCCGTGGTGCATTGCGCCGGGTTGAAAGCGGTCGGAGAAAGCGTGCGTGAACCTCTGCGCTATTTCGACACCAATGTCGGCGGCAGCCTGACCTTGTGCCAGGCCATGGCCCAGGCCGGAGTTTTCCATCTGGTGTTCAGTTCATCGGCCACTGTTTATGGCGACTGCGCCACCCTGCCAATTAACGAAAACTGCGCCACTGGCCAGCCGACCAATCCTTACGGCATGTCGAAACTGATGTCGGAAAACATCATGAAGAGTGTCGCCAGTTCCGACCCGCGCTGGTCGATCGGCCTGCTGCGCTATTTCAATCCGATTGGTGCGCACCCTTCCGGCCTGCTCGGCGAGGCACCCACCAGCACGCCCAACAACCTGCTGCCCTATCTGCTGGAAGTTGCCAGTGGCCAGCGCGCGCAGCTGTCAGTGTTCGGCAACGATTACCCGACCCCGGACGGCACCGGCATTCGCGATTATCTGCACGTCGTCGACCTTGCACTCGGGCACGTCTGCGCGCTCGACGCCTTGCGCGATCGCCATGGTGTGAGCATCTGGAACCTCGGTACCGGGCGCGGCTATTCGGTGCTGGAGGTGATCAGCGCCTTCGAGCAAGTGACCGGTATCAAGATCCCTTTGCGGATTGAAGCAAGGCGCCCCGGCGACATCGCGCGATGCTGGGCGGACCCGCAAAAAGCCCTCGAAGAACTGGGCTGGCAGGCGAGCCGCTCACTGCACAGCATGCTCGCCGATGCCTGGCGCTGGCAGTGCAATCAACTCGGCCAGGTTGACGTTCGCCAGGCCAATTGAAAGCTGCGCACGGTCACTCGTTCTCGTGGCCGTGCGCATCGGCACAGGACAATCGTCCGGACTCGCCGCCGGCAATTCGTTCTGCCTGATCGATGCCACGTTTAAGCGCGTCCTCGACTTCCCATTCCACGCCGGGCAATTTCCTGATGCGCTCGTAGGCGCACTCGCCGGTTGCGGTGTAAACGCTGATGAACATTTCGACGTCGCCATCATCGGCTTCCCGTGCCCGCACCTCGATATGACAGCCGTTTTCAACCTCTTCGGTATGGCACTTTTCCGCCTTTTCCGTCGCCTTCCATTTGTTGTAGGTTTCGCCGCGTTTGAACATGTCGTACTCCTGAACTCAACTCGCTCACGTCAAAGATCTTTCCTTTGGCGGAATAATTCCAAGGATTGCCAAGAGGCATTTTCAGCATAGCGCGTTGATTCGCGCCCGCCGTTTCGCTAGTTCAACCGTTCGTCAGCTTGCGTAACATTCTGTAAAACCAACGTCGCAATGCTCATTCAAAAAGTTCGAGGCCCAGGCGAGCTCAAGTACAACTCGTTATTCAGCCCAGCGTGATTAGCCGGTACAGAAACAGGGTTTTCTGTCCATGGCCAACTGTTGCCCGAAGAAAACAAGGATCGATATAAAGAACAGGAGCATGTATGAAGCGAACAATCAGCTATTGCCTGGTCTATCTCGCTACCAGCGTTCTGCTCGCCGGTTGCAATCTGGTGGTGTTCAACCCCAAGGGCGATGTTGCCCGAGATGAACGCGACCTGATCATTCTCGCCACGGGCCTGATGCTGTTGGTGGTGATCCCGGTCATCGTCATGACCTTCCTGTTCGCCTATCGCTACCGCGCGACCAACAAGAAGGCCCGTTATTCGCCGCGTTGGGCCAGTTCGCACAAGATCGAGGCGGTGGTCTGGGGCGTGCCGTTCCTGATTATTTGCGTACTCGGCTGGGTGACCTGGGAAACCACCCATGCACTCGATCCCTATCGCCCGTTGGACTCCGACGTGCCGCACCTCAATGTGCAAGTGGTGGCAACGGACTGGAAATGGCTGTTCATCTACCCCGATCTGGGCATTGCCTCGGTCAATGAACTGGCGATACCGGTGAATACGCCGGTAAGTTTCACCGTCACTTCCGACGCGGCCATGACTTCATTCTTTATTCCGGCACTCGGTGGGCAGATATATGCCATGGCCGGCATGCAGACCAAGTTGCATTTGATCGCCAATGAAATCGGCCAGTATCGCGGGATTGCTGCGAACTATAACGGCCACGGTTTTTCCGACATGCACTTCAGCACCCTGGCACTCAGCGGCGCGGATTACGAAGCGTGGGTCAACAAAGTCAAAGCGGCGCCCGGGCAACTTGATCAAACCAGTTACGCCGAGTTGGCCAAGCCTTCAGTGGCGCACAAGATCGCTTATTACTCGGCTGTGCAGGAGCGACTGTTTCTCGACATCGTCGACAAGTACGAAGGAATGAACAAAGCACCGCGCAAGAAGGAAACCCAGGTGCAAAGCAACAGCGACGATGTGCGCGTCAATCAACAACCGAGTCTGCTGGCCGAGGAGCGTTAAATCATGTTCGGGAAACTTTCATGGGACGCGGTTCCATTGCACGAGCCGATTGTCATGTACACCCTGGCTATCGTCGGCCTGATGGGTTTTGCCCTGGTCGGTACCGTCACCTGGAAGCGCAAGTGGGGCTACCTGTGGCGCGAGTGGTTCACTTCGGTGGATCACAAGAAAATCGGCTGCATGTACATCATCGTCGCGTTGGTCATGCTGCTGCGCGGTTTCTCCGACGCGATCATGATGCGTACCCAACAGGCCATGGCATCCAGTGGCGGCCCGGGTTACCTGCCGCCGGAACACTACGACCAGATCTTCACCGCCCACGGCGTGATCATGATTTTCTTCATGGCGATGCCGTTCGTGGTCGGCCTGATGAACATCGTCGTGCCGTTGCAGATCGGTGCCCGCGACGTCGCCTACCCGTTCCTCAACGCGCTGAGTTTCTGGCTGTTCGTCGTGGGTGCGGCACTGGTGAACATCTCGCTGGGCGTTGGTGAGTTTGCCCGCACCGGCTGGGTCGCCTACCCGCCCCTGTCCGAACTTGGCTACAGCCCCGGGGTCGGGGTGGATTACTACATCTGGTCATTACAGATATCCGGCATAGGGACGCTGTTAACCGGGGTTAACTTCTTCGTGACCATTCTCAAGATGCGCACCGAAGGCATGACCCTGTTCAAGATGCCGGTGTTCACCTGGAACGCACTGTGCACCTCGATCCTGATTCTCGCTGCGTTCCCGATCCTTACCGCCACCCTGTTGATGCTGACCCTCGATCGTTATCTGGGCATGCACTTCTTCACCAACGAGGCCGGCGGCAACCCGATGATGTACGTCAACCTCATCTGGGCGTGGGGCCATCCGGAGGTGTACATCCTGATCCTGCCGGCGTTCGGGATCTTCTCGGAGATCGCCGCGACCTTCAGCAGCAAGCGCCTGTTCGGCTATGTCTCGCTGGTGTGGGCGACGATTGCGATCACGATTCTGTCGTTCATCGTCTGGCTGCACCACTTCTTCACCATGGGCGCGGGGGCCAACGTCAACGCGTTTTTCGGCATCATGACGATGATCATTGCAGTGCCGACCGGGGTGAAAATCTTCACCTGGCTGTTCACCATGTATCGCGGCCGCGTGCGCTTCGAAACGCCGATGCTATGGACGCTGGGCTTTATCGTCACGTTCAGTATCGGCGGCATGACCGGCGTGCTGCTGGCGGTGCCCGGGGCCGACTTCCTGCTGCACAACAGCCTGTTTCTGATCGCGCACTTCCATAACGTGATCATCGGCGGCGCGGTGTTCGGCTACATGGCCGGGCTGACTTACTGGTTCCCCAAGGCGTTCGGTTTCCGCCTCAACGACCGCCTCGGGCGCATTGCGTTCTGGTGCTGGCTGGTCGGTTTCTACTTCGCGTTCATGCCCTCGTACGTGCTCGGTTTCATGGGCATGACCCGGCGCCTGAACCATTTCGACAACCCGGCCTGGCAACCGTGGCTGCTGCTGGAACTGCTTGGCGTCGGCATCATTCTTTGTGGCGTGTCCGCGCAGGCCCTGCAGCTCTACGTGAGCATCCGCAACCGCGCGAAACTGCGCGACCTCACCGGCGACCCGTGGGACGGTCGCACGCTGGAATGGGCCACGGCCTCGCCGCCACCGTTCTATAACTTCGCCGAGCAACCGAAAGTCAACGATCTCGACGCCTATTGGGGCATGAAGGAGCGCGGCGTCAGCACCCTCAGTCACACCGACTACCGCGCCATTCACATGCCGCGCAACACCTCCGCCGGCCTGGTGATCAGTGTCTTCGCGCTGATCTGCAGCTTCGCCCTGGTGTGGCATATCTGGTGGCTGGCGATCTTCGGCCTGGTCGCTTCGGTGGTGGCAATGATCGTGCGCAGCTATGACGAAGACATCGACTATTTCGTCCCGGCGCAGGAAGTGGCGCGGATTGAAAAAGCGCGTCTCAAAGACTTGGCGGAGGCTTGAACATGTCCAATATCGTTCTGGATAAAGACATCGCGCACAGCCATGAACATGGCCATGAAGACGCGGGCTCGATGCGCATTTTCGGTTTCTGGATCTACCTGATGACCGACTGCATCCTGTTTGCGACGCTGTTCGCAGGCTATGCCGTACTGCGTGACAGCGTGGCTGGCGGGCCTTCGACTGTCGACATTTTCGAATTGCCCTACGTCCTTGCCGAAACCGCGTTGCTGCTGCTCAGCAGCATCACTTACGGTTACGCGATGCTGGCGATGAACCGCAATGACAAATCCCACGTGCTGCGCTGGCTCGGCGTCACCTTCGTGCTGGGTTGCGGCTTCATCGCCATGGAAATCAACGAATTCCATCATCTGATCGCAGAAGGCTACGGGCCGGATCGCAGCGGTTTCCTCACCGCGTTCTTCACCCTCGTCGGCACCCACGGCGCCCACGTGCTCAGTGGTCTGGTGTGGATGGCGGTGTTGATGCTGCAAGTAAGCAGCCGGGGCCTGACCAATACCAACACCACGCGCCTGAGTTGCCTGAGCCTGTTCTGGCACTTCCTCGACGTGGTGTGGATCTGCGTATTTACCGTGGTTTATCTGCTGGGAGTGGTGTGACATGTATAACCAGAGCCCGATTCATAGCAGTGCCGGCACCAGCCATGGCACCAGTCGTTCGTACATGGTCGGTTTCATCATTTCGGTAATTCTGACCGTCATTCCCTTTGGCCTGGTCATGTACCCGACGTTGCCACGCAGCGTCACCGCCTGGGTGGTGGTTGCACTTGGCGTGGTGCAAGTCTTCGCCCACCTCAAATATTTCCTGCATCTGGACACCGCCAAGGAGCAACGCTGGAACCTCAGAGCGCTGATCTTCTCGGTGGTGATCATTCTTCTGCTGGTTGGGCTTTCGCTATGGATCATGGACAGCATTCACCACAACATGCTGGCGCACTGAAGCAAGGGCGGCTGTCGCTGAATGTCGGGCTGGAACTGACCAAGCCAGGCATCATCGTCGGCAACCTGGCTTCGGTGTTCGGCGGCTATCTGCTTGCCGCCGGTGGCCGCCCGGTGTCCCTGGCGCATTTATTGGCCGCCCTGCTCGGCACCGCGCTGGTCATCGCTTGCGGTTGCGTGATCAACAACTGCGTCGACCGCGATATCGACCGGCGCATGGTGCGCACCTGTCATCGGGCGCTGGCCGTTCGCGCTGTGTCGTTGCCCAGTGCGTTTTGCTACGCGACGGTGCTGGGTGTGATCGGCTTCGGTTTGCTGTGGGTCGGCACCACAGCATTGGCGTGCGACATGGCGGCAGTCGGTCTGATCGTTTATGCGGGCGTTTATACCTGCCTGATGAAACGCCGTTCGCACTGGGGCACGCTGGTCGGCAGCCTGTCCGGGGCCATGCCGCCGGTGGTCGGTTATTGCGCCGTGACCGGCAGCTTCGATGCCACGGCGCTGATGCTCATCGTGGTGTTTTGCTGCTGGCAGATGCCCCACTCCCACGCGATAACCGTCATGCGCCACGAAGACTTTCGTGCCGCCGGATTGCCGACGTTGACGCTCAGACAGGCACGACGCGAGATCAACCTGTACATGGTCGCGTTCCTGATCAGCGCGGCGATATTGGGCTGGGTTGCGGCTATCAATGTTTCTTATCCGCTGGTGGTACTTGGCCTGGGCGGCTACTGGTTTTATCTGACGTTGCGACCGGTGCGAACCACCAATGCGAAAGTCTGGGCGCGGCGCATTTTCAGCGTATCGATCCTGCTGATCCTGGCGCTGAATCTTTCCCTCGCGTTGAACGCCGTACTGCCCTCGCCCTCTGCGCTCTACCACTCATCGGGCGTGGGGGAAAATCATCAAACGCAGGTGCGGGGCGGGTTATCAGAATCGGTAACGACTGCCTTTACAGACCACCTGGAGGAAACCCATGGCCAACGATCCTTCAACAACTGATTGCGCCTGCCCGGGCTGCACCTGCAAATGCAGCGGCGAGCAAACCTTCGAGCGTGACGGCAAGCAGTTTTGCAGTCAGGCCTGCGCGGATCTTCACCCGAAGGGCCAACCCTGCCCGTCCTCGACCTGCCATTGCGAGCAGAACCTTGGGGCCGATGAGCGCAATGTCAGTGACTCGAAACTGGATCAGGCAGTCGAGGAAACCTTTCCCGCCAGCGATCCGATTTCCCCGTGATCCGCCAAGGGTGCTCGCCTTCGAGGCACTTTTTTATATCAGCAGGAGACAACGAAATGGACGAGGAAACCATCCGCAAGATCGCCTACAGGCTTTGGGAGGAACAAGGTCGGCCGCACGGAAGTGATTTCGAGCACTGGTTGCAGGCGCGCGCAGAACTGGATGCGTTCGATTCCGATGGCTTGCCAGGTTCGGTCGCCAGCAGCGTAGCGCCGCCGGCACCACGGAAAAAGGCCAAGCCTGGGACCGTTGCTCCCGCGACCAGAACCCGCAAAAAAACCACGTCTGCTGCTAAATGACCGATCTTCAAAGGCGCGCGCTTGCGGGAGGAATGGGCTCGTGAAGCGCGGCATCAATCTGGTGCTGGCGGCCTTCGCGTTGACGGCGTTGTCCTACGGTCTGGCACGCTTCGCCTATGGTCTGCTGCTGCCGCAGATTCGTCAGGATCTGGCACTGAGCGTTTCCGCCGCTGGATGGATCGGCGGCAGTGCATTTGCGGCGTATTGCGTGGGCATCGTCGCGACATTTGTGTGCAGCGGCAAAGTCAGCCCACGCGGGTTGACGGTAATGGCCGGCGCGGCGGCGGCGCTCGGGATGGGTTTGATTGTGCTCGCGTCGTCGGGATTGACGTTGGGCTGCGGCGTGGCGCTGGCGGGATTGACGTTGGGCTGCGGCGTGGCGCTGGCGGGATTGAGCACGGGTCTGACTTCGCCGCCATTGGCCAGTGCGGTGGCAGCGCGTCTTGATGATGCGGATCGCCCGCGAGCCAATGGTTTTATCAATGCCGGCACAGCGGCGGGCATCGTTTTTTCCGGTTTGGCGGCGATATTGGCGGCCGGGCAATGGCGCCAGCTGTATGCCCTGTTTGCCTTGATCGGCATCGGCGTCACGATCTGGCTCTGGTTTGCGCTACCGCGCCGGGTCGAGCGTGACGTCGCGCAGAACTTCTCGCTGGCAATGCTGCGTCGACCCGGCGTACTGCCTTTGTGCGCCAGCGCTTTCCTGATGGGCCTGGCGAGCACGGCGATCTGGACATTCGGTGCCGACATTCTGCGCAGCGAGGCTGGATTCTCAGATCAGTCGATAGCATGGGCGTGGATCGTCCTGGGTGCGGCGGGAATCAGCGGATGCATGACGGGCGTGTTCACCGGCCGATTCGGTGTCGTGCGTATTCAGCATCTGGCACTGGCTGGGATCGCCCTCGGGACATTGGGCCTGTCGGCCGCCTCGATATCAGCCGGGTCTGGCCTCATCGCAATGTGCCTGTTTGGCGCGGCCTATATCGTTTCCTCGGGCGTTTATCTGCTGCAAGGCATCCGCCTGTTTCCGGATCGTCCGGACTTGGGATTGGGCATACCGTTTCTGCTTCTGGCACTCGGCCAAACCGCCGGCACGCCGATTTTCGGCGCAGTGCTGGAGGCAACGGGCGTGACCTTTGCCCTGTGTGTTTTCGCGGCGGCCGCTTGCGCCGCCATGGTGCTGTGCCCAAGAGATGGTGAAAGTCCGCGCGGACAGATGTGCCAATCCACCGAAGGCCTGGGTCGCTAATGATTTTTATCGTCAGGAGTACAAACCATGGCCGTAAACATCAGCAATCTCACCCTCTCCACTCCGGTTCCCGTCTCGGCGAACAATCCGGTCGCACTGGAGCTCAACGGAGCCCAGGCGATCGCGCAATTCCCCAGTATCGTCACGATCCTGCCGGACGGATCACTGCAACTGTCCGCCCCCACCAAAGGCGCCTCGAGCAAGAGCACTCACCGCACCCGCTGCGAATGGAAGGAAGCGACCTACTGGTCGCTGGCCAGCGCCGCTGACCACCTCAACTATCAGGAGATGAGCGTGACCAAGGTCAACTCAGCGCAGAAAGTGGTGATCTCGCAAATGCATGTGAAAAACGACGACAGCCCGGCCATCAAGGTGTTCTGGCAAAAAGGCAACATCACCATGGGCTTCCGCCAGAGCTTCAATCAGACCACTCCGGTCAACACCACGGTGCTCAAGGGCGTGCCGCTGGGGGCGAAGTTCAAGATCACCATTCGCGCCAACTCTGCCGGCGTAGCTCGAGTCACCGTTGACTACAACGGCGTTGTCGGTACATCAGGTGATTTGCAGCTCGACTCAACCTGGAATTCGCAGGTGTTCAATTTCCACGGCGGGGTCTACAACCAGATCGACTACACCGACGCCACGCCGCCAGAGGATGGCTCGATCTGCATCATCAGTGATTTGTTGATTTCGCATACTTAGGCGCTGAAACGAGCAAGGGCCTGCGTCAGCTTTCGCTGGCAGGCCCTTGTCAGAGCTGAGCTCGATGTTGGGTTTTCAGCCTCCTCTTCGACTTCGAAATTGCCTGCGTCCTAACGTCGCAGCCTTCGGCTATTGGCAAATCCTGCGCAAGCCGTAGAATCCCGCGCGCTCTTGCAAGCGCGCGTCTGGTCACAGACGCGCACTTGCAGGGCTGGCCATTTCGGCCGACGCCACCGCCCTGCCCGATCGGCAGACATTTGCACAACACCTGTTCCAGCCTGGCAACCGCATGCGCAGAGGCGCACGTTGCGCTGTACGATTTCTTGAGGTTTTTATGTCTCCGCGTTTGCTGGCCATGGCGCTGGCGCCCCTGCTCGGGCTGTTCATTATTGCTCTGGGCAATGGTTTTCTGTCTTCCCTGACCACCCTTCGCCTGGACGCCGCCGGCGCCTCGGCGACGATGATCGGAATTGTTTCGTCGGCTTATTTCATCGGCCTGACGCTGGGCGCGGTGTTCAACGACCGGCTGATTCTGCGCATCGGCCATATTCGTGCCTACGGCAGCTTCGCCTCGCTGATTGCCGTGACGATCCTGTTGCAAGGTCTGTTTTATGACACCTGGGGCTGGCTGGTCCTGCGCCTGATCAACGGCTGGGCGACGGTCGGTGTGTTTCTGGTGATCGAAAGCTGGCTGCTGCTGGCCGGTGACGAGAAGATTCGCGGGCGCTTGCTCGCGCTGTACATGATCGTGCTTTATGGCGCTGGCGTTCTGGGCCAGGCGACGCTCGGGACCATCACTGGCATGAGCGACAGCGCGCCGTTCATGGTCGCCGGCATGCTTGCTGCGTTGTCGGTGCTGCCGATCGTGATCCTGCCGCGCGTCTCGCCGCTGCTCGATCAGGTCGAGCCACTCAAGCCCCGGCAACTGCTGGGCGTGACGCCGACCGGGCTGGTCGGCTGTTTCGGCTCGGGGGTGACCATAGCGGCGATCTACACCTTGTTGCCGCTGTATCTGCAACGCAGAGGTCTGGACGTCGGTGAAGTCGGCAGCATGATGGCCTGGACGATTCTCGGCGCGATGCTGCTGCAGTATCCAGTCGGACGCTGGTCCGACCGCACCGATCGCTTGCAGGTGCTGACCCTGCTGACGGTGGCGTGCACGGCATTATCGCTGGTGATTGTGCTGCTGCCGCTGTCTTCGACAATGCTCGCGGCGATGCTGTTTCTGCTCGGTGGCGGCGTCTTCGCGCTGTACCCGGTCGCCGTCAGCCACGCGGCCGACCGCGCCCCGGCCGAAGCGCTGGTGCCGATGATTCAGGGTTTGCTGCTGATCAACTCGCTAGGCTCGGCCATCAGCCCGATGATGATCTCGCCGGTGATGAACTCGTTCGGCGCCAACGGCCTGTTCTGGGTCTTCGCAGTGGTCAATTTGAGCATGGTCAGCTTTTTCTTCTGGCGCCGTGGCAAACGCCCGGTGCCGGCCAACCCCGCACCGTTCACGGCGGCAGCCACCTATTCGCCGACGGGTGCGGAGTTGCGGGTCACCGAGGATTTGCGCGTCGCCGCTGAGGAGCATCCGGCGATGATGGATGCGATCAGCGGGGAACTGGTGACGCAGCCACGGTGACCGCTGATCAGCAACTGCCCGGCGGGATACCGTCCTTGTTAAAGTCCTTCAAGCGCTCGCGCTCTTCTTCGGTGGAATGTGCCGGGGTTGTTTGATCCGGTACTTCTTCCGGCACTTTGGTTTTTTCTTCAGTCATGGCTTTGCCCTCGTTGTCGATGCTATTTCGGCATCGGCGAGGGCTGGCAGTTCCGGATTTTCAGCTCCACCGCAGCCATGCGCTTGAGTTGCGGCGGACATTCCCTTCGACGAACGGCGCAAGATGCTTGCTTCAAGAGCGGGCACGCGCAATCAACATCCTCTGCAAGGTGTTGTCCTTCACCCAGTAATGGTGGAACAGCCCCGCCAGCGCGTGCAGGCCGATCAGCCAGTAGCCGGCACCGCCAATCCATTCGTGCCAGTACTTCAGTTGTTTGGCCAGGTCCGGGTCAATAGCCACCGGCGCCGGCACATGGAAACCGAAGTACGGAAACGGTTTATCGCCCGCCGCGAGCATCAGCCAGGCCAGGACAGGCGTGACAATCATCAATCCATACAGCGCCAGGTGTGTCAGGTGCGCGATTGCGGTCTGCCACGCCGGCGGCTTGGGGATAATCGGCGGACGCGGAGTCAGGCGGCCGATCAGTCGAATCCACACCAAGGCGAAGATGCTGGCGCCAAACAGGCCATGCAGGCCCATCAGCATGCTGCGCCCCTCACTGCCCTTGGGCAGATAGCCCTTGATTTCGACGCACGCATACACCCCGACGAACAACGCCAGCATCAGCCAGTGCAGGATGATTGAGAGTTTTCCATAACGGGTTACAGCGGTGTCGCGGATCATAGGAAACGCCTCGTGATTGTTGGGGAACGACGATCTTCTCGCTGGCCTACCGTGCTCGCCCAGCCTTAAGACAGTCTGAAGATTGGCGCTGCGGTTAACGGTTTTTCATCTTCAGACTTCGTTAAGAAATGGCTTGGATACTGCGCTCAAACCCATTGAGGGAGGCGCTCTGCCCATGCCCGAATTCGACTGGAACATCCCGCTGCCCTTGCGCTTCGGCGAGGCCGAATCGTTGCCGATGACGCTGAGAAACGCGTTGCCGGTGGACGAGTTGCGCGCGCCCTTCGAAGCCTTTATCCAGCAGCGTTTCCGCACCGCTCACGGTGCCGAAATCCGCCATTTCATGCCCGAGCTGTTCGGCATGCACAACAGCGACGGCCAGTTGTGCGCCGTGGCCGGGGTCCGTCGAGCGCATCAACAGGCACTGTTTCTCGAGCGCTATCTGGATGAACCGATCCAGTCGTTGATCAGTGCCGCCGGTCGTGCAGTGGATCGCAAGGTCATTGTCGAAGTCGGCAACCTCGCCGCCAGCGATACCGGCAGTGCGCGCCTGAGCATCATCGCCATCACCTATCTGCTGGCCATGGGCGGCCTGGAATGGGTGACCTTCACCGGCAACATCGGGCTGGTCAACAGCTTCCATCGCCTGGGTTTGAAGCCCGTGACATTGTGCGCCGCTGATCCACAGCGACTGGGTGACGAGCGTCAACACTGGGGCAGTTATTACGAAAGCAAACCCTGGGTGCACGTCGGCAACATTCGCGCGGGATTTGTTCACCTGCGCAATATTGGCCTGTTCACTCGCCTGGGTTTGCCGACTTCTGTTGAAGGAGCCTGCCATGTCGCTTGAATTGCAACGCTTCCAGGAAACCCTGCGCGACCATGCCCGGCGCAATGACAACGCCTCAGCCCTGTGGGGCGACACGCTGAGAATAGATTACGCCACGCTGTATGCCGAGGTGTTGTATCGCCAGGAGCGGCTGCGCGATGAGCAGGTGCGGGTGATCGCGCTGGCGCTGGACAACGGCGTCGACGCGATGCTTTGGGATCTGGCTGTGTTGTTCGAAGGCTTGACCTGCGTAACGCTGCCGCCGTTTTTCAGTGCCGCGCAGCGCGCCCATTGTCTGGAACAGAGCCAGGCCGAACGGGTGATCGCCGAGCCGCAACTGCAAGCCGAGCTGCTGGCAGCGGGATATCAACAACGGGGTGAGTTCTGGTGTCGCTCGTTCAATGGCCCCAGTCGCATGCCGCCGGGCACCGCGAAACTCACGTTTACCTCCGGGACCACCGGCACGCCGAAAGGTGTGTGCCTGAGCGCCGACAGCTTCCTGCGCGTTGCCCGGGAGCTTGATCAGGCAAGCGCAGCCACTGGACCGGAGCACCATCTGGCGCTGTTGCCTTTGGCGATCCTGCTGGAGAACCTGGGCTGTTATGCCGCGCTGTACGCCGGTGCGGTGTTGAGCCTGCCAAGCCAGACAACCCTCGGCATTCAAGGCGCCAGCGGCATCGACGTTGCGCGCCTGCTCGGTTATCTGGCCAAGCGTGCGCCGGAGAGCCTGATACTCGTACCACAGCTTCTGCAAGTTCTGGTCAGCGCCGCTGAACAGAAGGCTTTCGATCCGCAAACCTTGCTCTTCGCCGCGGTCGGTGGCGCGCGGGTGTCAGCGGATCTGCTGCACCGCGCGCAACGGGTCGGGTTAGCGGTTTACGAGGGATACGGCTTGTCCGAATGCGCCTCGGTCGTATGCCTCAATCGCCCCGGCGCACGCCGTCCGGGCAGCGTCGGGCGCCCTCTGCCTCATATTCAGGTGCGGTTGGCCGAGGACGGGGAAGTGCTGATCAAGGGTTCGGTGTTGCTCGGTTATCTGGGGGAGCCGGCGTATACCGATCAATGGTGGCCGAGTGGCGATCTGGGCGAGTTCGATCCGGAAGGTTTTCTTTATCTCAAGGGCCGCAAAAAACACCAATTCGTCACCAGCTACGGGCGAAACGTCAACCCGGAATGGGTCGAGTCGGAACTGACCCAGCGCCGCCACATCGCTCAAGCGTTCGTCTATGGCGAGGCGATGCCGCACAACCACGCCCTGCTTTGGCCGCATCGTCCGAACTGCACCGATGCCGAGCTGGCCGCTGCCGTCGCGGAAGCGAACGAGGCGTTGCCCGATTACGCCCAGGTGCATCAGTGGACGCGCCTGGCGCACCCCTTCACTGCGGCCAACGGCCTGCTCACCGCCAATGGCCGGCCGCGCCGCGACGCCATCATCGCGCAGTACCGCACGCAACTGACCGAATCCGCCACTTCCGAGGAATCCGCATAATGAGTTTTTTCGACACCCTGCAAGAAGCCACGCAACGGGAACGCCACGAGCTGTTCAACCTGCCGATCATCGTCGATGCGTTGCAAGGCAAGGTCAGCCTCGACAGCTATCGGGCGTTTCTTGCCCAGGCTTACTACCACGTGCGCCACACCGTGCCGCTGATGATGGCTTGCGGTGCACGCCTGCCGACACGCCTGGAATGGCTGCGCAAAGCGGTGTGCGAGTACATTGAAGATGAATACGGCCACGAGCAGTGGGTGCTCAACGACATTGCCGCCTGTGGTGGTGATCGCGACGCCGTGCGCGATGGTCAGCCGTCGTTATCGATCGAGCTGATGGTCAGTTTTCTCTACGATCTGATCGCCCGGGGCAATCCGGTGGGTCTGTTCGGCATGGTAAACGTGCTCGAAGGCACCAGCATTGCCCTGGCCACCCACGCGGCGGGGAGCATTCGCGATCGCCTGGCGCTGCCGGAAACGGCATTCAGCTATCTGAACTCCCACGGTTCGCTCGACATCGAGCACATGCAGACCTATCGGCGGTTGATGAATCAGCTGCAAGACCCTGACGATCAAGCGGCGGTCATTCATGCCTCGAAAGTCGTCTATCGCCTTTACGCCGACATGTTCCGTGGTCTGCCGCGGGACGCTGAGGTTCAACATGCAGCTGCATGAAGCCCGCGTGGTGCTGACAGGTGCCAGTGGCGGCATCGGCCTGGCCATCGCCAGTGCCTTGTGCGCCGCCGGTGCCAGGGTATTGGCCGTGGCGCGGCATCAGGAGGCGCTGCTGCCGCTGCTTGAGCGATATCCGCAGAACCTGTGCTGGGTAGCCGCCGACCTGACCTTCCTCAGCGATCGGCGCAAAGTGTTGGCCGCCGCCGACGCCATTGGCGGCATCAACCTGCTGATCAACGCTGCCGGGGTCAATCACTTCGCCATGCTCGAACAGCTCGATGACGGTGACATCAACGCGATGCTGGCGGTGAACATCAGCGCGCCAATCTGCCTGACCAAAATGCTGTTGCCGCAGCTCAAGCAGGCTGACAGCGCGATGGTGGTCAACGTCGGCTCGACCTATGGCTCGATCGGTTACCCCGGTTACGCCAGTTATTGCGCGAGCAAATTTGCCCTGCGCGGATTCTCCGAGGCATTGCGCCGCGAGCTGGCCGACACGCGGGTCAGCGTGTTGTATGTCGCGCCCCGGGCCACCCGCACCTCGATGAACAGCGCCGCTGCGCAAGCCTTGAACGATGCCCTCAAGGCCAGCGTTGACGATCCGCAGACCGTAGCGTCGGCAGTGATGCATGCGATTGCCGGCGATCGTCGTGACCTGTACCTAGGCTGGCCGGAGCGGTTTTTCATCCGTTTGAACAGCTTACTGCCGCATCTGGTGGATCGCGGCTTGCGCAAGCAATTGCCACTGATCCGCCGTCTCAGTGAAAAACCTGATAACGAGGCTCCAACGCCATGAAAAAACTCTCCACATGCCTGCTGTTTGCCGCCCTCAGTCAAAGTGTCTGGGCGCTTGAGCCGGCTGATCAGCAACGTCTCACCGGCATCCAGCAGAACTGGGCGCACATTCAATACGAGGTCGCGGAAAAGCAGCGCGCCGCGGCGTTCGAGCAATTGGCCAGCGAAGCCAACGCGTTCACCACGCAACGTCCGAATGTGGCCGAAGCGTGGATCTGGAAAGGCATCGTCACCAGCAGTTGGGCCGGTGCCGAGGGCGGGCTCGGTGCCCTGGGCAAAGCCAAGGACGCCAAGGCGGACCTGGAAAAATCCCTGACGCTTGACCCCAAGGCCCTGCAAGGCTCGGCATACACCAGCCTCGCTGCACTGTACGACCGCGTACCGGGCTGGCCGATCGGCTTCGGCGACAGCGACAAGGCCGAGCAATTGCTCAAACAAGCCCTGCAGCTCAACCCCGATGGCATCGACAGTCTGTACTTCTGGGGCGACCATCTCTACCGTCAGAAGCGCTACGCTGAAGCCAAGGCAGCGCTGATCAAGGCCAGACAAGCCGCACCTCGTGCGGGCCGCGAAAGTGCCGATGCCGGGCGTCGTAAAGAGATCGACACCTTGCTGGTGGACGTGAACAAGAAACTCGACTGAAAGGAGTGCGCGTGCGTTTATTACTGATCGAGGACGACGTAGCGCTGGGTGAAGGCATTTACCAGGCGCTGGGTCGCGAGGGATACACGGTCGACTGGCTCAAGGACGGCAGCAGCGCCTTGCATGCACTGCTCAGCGAAACATTTGACGTCGCCGTGCTGGACCTCGGCCTGCCACGCATGGATGGCCTCGAAGTGTTGCGTCGTCTGCGTGACAGCGGTTCGAACCTGCCGGTGTTGATTCTCACCGCGCGCGATGCCACCGAAGACCGCATTGCCGGACTCGACGCCGGTGCTGACGATTACCTGGTCAAGCCCTTCGACCTCGCCGAACTCAAAGCCCGTCTGCGCGCCTTGTTGCGCCGCAGTGCCGGGCGCGCCCAGGCGCTGATCGAACACGCCGGCATCAGCCTCAACCCCGGCACCCAGCAGGTCAGTTATCAAGGCCAACCGGTCGCGCTCACCCCCAAGGAATATCAGCTGCTGCACGAACTGCTGTCGCCGCCGGGCCGGGTGATGACTCGCGATCAATTGATCCAGTTGCTTTACGGCTGGAATGAAGAAGCGGAAAGCAACACCCTCGAAGTGCACATTCATCACCTGCGCAAGAAGTTCTCCACCGACCTGATCCGCACCATCCGCGGCGTGGGTTATCTGGTGGAGGAGCGTCGATGACATCGATCCGCCGGCGCACGCTGACCCTGATCATCGGCCTGTTACTGGCCGGTCTGGCGGTACTCAGCCTCTTCAACGTGCATGACAGCAACCACGAAATCGCCGAGGTCTACGACGCGCAACTGGCGCAGAACGCACGCCTGCTGCAGGGCGTGATGCGTATGCCGATGGCGAGTACCGAGCACGCGCAGTTGTATCAGGCCTTCAATCAGGCTCTCGGGGAAGCCAAGCCACGGGTTGACGGACATCCTTACGAAAGCAAAATCGCCTTCCAGGTGTGGAACCCGCAAGGCGAGGTGCTGGTACACACCGCCAGTGCGCCCTCCTTCACTGCGCCGCCGACGAGAACGGGCTTCAGCGACGTGGTCGATCTGAAAGGTCGGCAATGGCGAGCGTTCATGCTGGAAGACAAGCAGAACGGCCTGCGCATCTGGGTCGGCGAGCGCGACGATGTGCGCACCGACCTGGTCGACCGCATCGTGCGCCACACGCTGTGGCCGAACATGCTCGGCAGCCTGATCCTCGCCGCGATGATCTGGCTGGCCATAGGCTGGGGGCTCAAGCCCCTGGCAGACATGGCGGCGACTCTGCGCGCCCGTCACAGTGGTTCACTTGAGCCGCTGCAACTGACGCCCCTGCCCAGTGAGCTGGAGCCCATGCAGGCAGCGCTCAATCGCATGCTCGCGCAGATTCAGGAGGTGCTCGGCCGGGAGCGTCGCTTTATCGCCGATGCCGCGCACGAAATGCGCACGCCGCTGGCGGTGCTGCGGGTGCATGCGCAAAATCTGCAGGAGGCCGGTACCGAAGAAGAACGTCGTGAGTCGCTGGAATTTCTGATCTCCGGAGTCGACCGCACCAGCCGACTGGTCAACCAGCTGCTGACCATGGCGCGCCTTGAACCCAAACCCGACCCGCCGCCACTGCAACGCATTGATCTCAGCGAAACCGTACGCAACAGCCTGGTGCAATTGACACCGTGGTTGCTGAGCAAACACCTTGAGTTGATCTTCGAGGTCAGCGACCAACCGTTTCATGTCCTCGCCGACCCCGCCGCCATCGATATCGCGCTGAATAACCTGATCACCAACGCGGCGAATTTCTCCCCCGAACACGGTGCGATCACCGTGCACCTGAGCGAGTCCGATGGCTTCTGTCATTTGACGGTCGACGATCAAGGGCCGGGAATCGATGAATCGGACAGAGAGCGATTGTTCGAGCGTTTCTACAGCCGTGGCACGGCGCATGGCGCCGGGTTGGGGTTGACCATTGTCAACACCATCGCGATGCGACTGAACGGACGAATTGAACTGACAAACCGCGCAGAGGGCGGTTTGAGGGCGACGTTATCGATTCCGGCAGGGGAATAATCATCCGATTGATTCATTGCCCTCGAGCGACGAGCCGATCATTGGCGCGCAGGTGCGCGATTCTCTCGAGTACGGGCTTCACGTTGCTTTGCGCGAGTTCCTCCTGATATTGATTTTTATCAAAGACACACCTGACCTCCTGACCGAGATTGATCCTCGTATTCAGCATTACCGCGTCCGCGGCCAATGCAGACAATCCGGTCTCGTGGAGGCTCGTCATGGCTACTCAATTGCAAGACGTTCAACCGGTCGTCCCTCCTTCAAAGCCTCAACCGCTGTCGCTGGGTCTGCGCAGGGTTGAACCAAAGCGATTGTCCTTGCACCTGTTGGTCGCGCTGGTGGTCGGTTCGATGATCGGCAGCGGCATCTTCAGCCTGCCTCAGAACATGGCCGCCAGCGCTGGCGCCGGAGCGATTTTGATTGGCTGGCTGATAACCGGTGTCGGCATGCTGTCGCTGGCGTTGGTTTACCAGACGCTGTCCAACCGCATGCCTGCCATGGACAACGGTGTGTTTGCCTATGCCAGAGCATTGGGTGGTGATTTTCTCGGATTCAATTCAGCCTGGGGTTACTGGATCAGCGCCTGGATCGGCAACGTCAGTTACCTGGTCATTCTGTTTGCTGCGCTGAGTTACTTCTTTCCGCTGTTTGGCGAAGGCAACAACAAAGCTGCAATCGCCGGGGCGTCCGTGGTGTTGTGGTCACTGCACTGGATGATCCTGCGGGGCATGCGCACCGCGGCGCGGGCCAACGCCCTGACGACCGTCGCCAAAGTCGTGCCGTTGCTGCTTTTTATCGGCGTGCTGATTGCGTCATTTCAACGGGAAACCTTCATGGTCGACTTCTGGGGCACGCCTGCGCTGGGCAGCACCCTCGATCAAGTCAAAAGCACGATGCTGGTCACTGTCTGGGTCTTCATCGGCATTGAAGGTGCCAGTGTGTTTTCCGCCCGCGCCGCAGAACGCGCCAATGTCGGTCGGGCTACGGTCATAGGCTTTGTGATCACGCTGATCCTTCTGATCGCCGTTTCGCTGCTCTCGCTAGGCATCCTCAGACAACCCGAGCTCGCCGCCCTGAAAAACCCCTCCATGGCAGGCGTTCTGGAAGCGGCTGTCGGGCCATGGGGCGCAGTGCTGATCAGCATTGGCCTGATCATCTCGGTCGGCGGTGCCCTGCTCGCGTGGACGTTGCTGGCTGCCGAATCAGTGTTCACACCGGCGAAGGAAAAGGTCATGCCGATGGCGCTCGCAGAGGAATCCACCCGCAGCGTGCCGGCCAATGCGCTGTGGCTGACCAATGGCTGCATCCAACTGTTTCTGCTGCTGACGCTGTACTCAAGCGCGAGCTATCTGGCCCTGATTTCACTCGCCACATCGATGATCCTGCTGCCGTATCTGTTCAGCAGTGTGTATGCGCTGAAACTCACCTGGCAGGGCGAAACCTACGCCGGCCATCGCGCGCTTCAAGTTCGCGATATGGCCATCGCCACCGTCGCCGCGCTCTATTGCGGATGGCTGCTGTATGCCGCCGGCCCCAAATACCTGCTGCTCAGCGCTCTGCTCTACGCGCCTGGCTCGTTGATTTACCTGGGCACGCTGAAAACGCGTCAGGGTCAGCCGCTCAGCGGTCCGGAAACGGGTGTATTGATCATCATCTGGGCCGCCGCGATTTACGCTGGCCGGATGTTGTGGTCCGGAACGTTGACGTTGTAAGCAAGATTCCTCAGTCCTGGCGGCTCGCATAGAGGATGTTTTTCGGCCGCCTTTCGTTCGAACAGGAGTACCGAAATGAGCAATTCCGTGAAGAAGATGCCAGTTGCTACCGATACCGCCAACAAACCTGCCGAGCATACGATTGCCGCAGACCTCTGGCGTCCTTTGGAGAAGCTGCGTCAGCAAGTCGATCATCTTTTCGAAGACTTCAACCGTGGCTCAGGGCTCTCTCCCTTTGGTCGCGGGCTATTTGACGTCGAGCCTTTGTGGCGTCGCGAGCTGCACGGCCAAAGCATGCCGGCGGTCGACATCAGCGAGAAAGACAAAAGCTACGAGATCACCGCTGAGCTGCCTGGCATGGATCAAAAGAACATCGAGATCAAACTGTCGAATGGCAGCCTGATCATCAAAGGCGAGAAAAAAGACAACAAGGAGGAAAAGCGCAAGGGGTATCACCTCAGCGAGCGTTACTACGGCTCGTTCGAGCGCGTGTTCACGCTGCCCAAGGGCGTCGATGCGGAAAAGATCGATGCGAGTTTCAGCAAAGGTGTGCTGAGTATCAGCTTGCCGAAAAAACCTGAAGCCATGAAAGCGGATAAGGTTGTGCCCATCAAAGGCGAATAAGCCTCAAGCTACCGCCCCTTGTCGACAAGTCGGCAAGGGGCAGTTCGGCGAGGTGCACCGTTGTTCGTTCTAGACCGCCAGTACGCTGCAGGGGACCTGGTACAGAATATGTTCGGTGGTACTTCCCAGCAGTTTTTCCAGCCCGTGACGTTGAACCCTGCCCATCACAATCACGTCCACATCGTGCTCTTCGGCAAACTCACTGATCGCCGCCACGGGATGTCCCTCCCTGCTATGCCTGTGCTCGGCCGTCACACCGAATTTCCCCGCCAAAGCGCTGTAATGCGCTTGCAGTTCCTTGCGCCGGGCATTCATCAATTCCGAAACCGTCCAGTTGTTCACCACTTCATCCAGATAGTTTTGCGAGACGTCATAGGCATATAACAGGTGCAACTCTGCACCAAACTGAGTGGCGAAGGATGTGGCCTGTTCGACGATCCGGTCATTGAGAGCGCCCCCATCATCTTCGCTTGCAGCTACATCCACTGCCGCTACGACCTTGCGCGGCAGCCCCGGGCCAGCAGCGCCCAACAGGTAGACCGGCACCGGACAATCACGCAGCAGCTGCCAATCCAATGGGGTAAACAAAGCGCGTTTGAGTAAGGATTCGTGCTGCACTTCCTTGATCAGCAAGTCGGGCTGGTTCACGGTGACGTGATCGAGGATCTCCCGTTTCATGTCTTCGGACCAGCCAACCTCGGTCGTCACCCGCAAACCTTCGCCTCGCAGGCTGGCGGCCTGGCTTGCCAGCCACTCGTGATGGTCCTGCAAATAGGCCGCACGGGCCCTTGCCCGATCCCCTTCCTCCAGCAGCGACAGGAAATCCCACCATTTGATCAACGCTGCGATGTGCAGCGACGCGCCGCTGGCTTTAGCCAGGGCGGCGGCCTGGCTTATCGCCGGGGAATGGCGCAGGGCCGGGTTGATGATCAGCAACAAGTGTTGATATTGGCTCATGTTTGTCTCCAGAGAGATGGACGTCTGCGCTCATGTCACACGCAGCTGACCCGGGCCGAAAGAATCAGACAACAACGTCAATCGAGGTTGCGCCATAGCCCGGCGACTTCCTTGATAAATGTCATATGCAAGGCCCCTGGTGCTCGTTCTCGCTCTGAAAAACTGAATATCGAGGCTTGTCCACCACCCTTGCGCAAGCGCCTGGGAAACCGACAAAGCGGCGATGAAACTGGCGAGCGACATTGATCTGGATCAATCGCTGCGACGACAAACTGGATCGAAATAGAGTCATGACTCGGCTGCGCCCGCATCTCGGGTAAGGGACAGTCACAACCTGATCGAACGCGTGAAAGTTACAGATGCGGCCACAGGGTGATACTTCCACAACCCACCCTCTGATTTTGCTTTGCGAGGTTCACAATATGGTCATCAATGATCCAACCATGACAACTGCCTGCGTCGGCGACTCAAGCGGAGACAGTTGCGCTCTGTTTCACGAAGCGGATCGACTCAGCGAACAGGCCTATGCCGTCCTTGAAGAGCCATTTTCCACAGAGACCATGCACAAGTTCACCGAAGCCAGGAAACGCGCCGATGAGAAGTATCGGCAAGCCTGGCAGCAATGGCAGTATGCGCAGGGCGGGCGCAGTCACTGAGCGGTGCCTGGGCCGAGCTCGACACAATCGCGATACTCCGGCACCGACACTGACCATCCCAGCTCCAGGCTGATGCGTCGGCGCAGGACATCTGAGGCATTGGGTTCGCCGTGCACGACATAAGTATGTCTGGGGGGCCGTTTGAAACCGCGCAGCCACTGGATGATTTCATCGGCATCGGCGTGCGCAGACAGGGTCTGCATCGCCACGACTTCGGCGCGGATCGGTATGTCCTGGCCATGGATCCGCACCGATTCCGCACCAGCGACAATTTGCGCACCGCGCGTGCCACCGGCCTGGAATCCTGGCATCAGGAGTGAGTTCAAGGGATTGGGCGCCAGCGCTTTGAGGTGATGCAGCACTCGCCCGCCTGTGGCCATGCCGCTGGCAGCAATAATCACAGCCGGGATGCGTTGCTGATCCAGCTCGATGGATTCCCGGGTCGAGCGCACGAATTGCGTGCCCCGGCACATCCCGTCGCATTCCTCCGGTGACAAGCGATGCTCACCGCGAAAGCGCTGATACAGGTGTGTAACGTCAGTGGCCATGGGGCTGTTGAGGTACACGGGCAAGTCCGGGATCGCCCGCTGCTGCTTGAGGCGATAGAGGTAATACATCAGCAATTGTGCACGCCCGACCGCGAACGAAGGCACGAGGGTGATGCCATGGCGCAGCGCCGTACGATTGATCACCTCAGCCATTTGCTTCTCTGGAGCGTCTTGTGGATGTCGACGATCACCGTAGGTCGACTCCACCAGCAAATAGTCGGCCTGCTCAATGGTTTCCGGGGCGTACATCAGTGGATCATTCGGCCGCCCGAGGTCACCCGAACAGACCAGCGTGATGCCATCGGCGACGACTTCAACGGTGGCCGCGCCCAGAATATGCCCCGCGCCGCGCAGCAGGATGCTCAACCCCGGAATAATGTCGATGCGGTGATGCAATTCGATCGGGTGCAGCAGTGCCAGCGCCCGCATGGCGTCCTGCTCGGTGTACAGGGGTAACGCTGGCGAGTGTTTGGAGAAGCCGTGCTTGTTGGCAAATCCCGCTTCCTCTTCCTGCAGACGGCCGCTGTCGAGCAGCAGGATTTTTACCAGTTCACAGGTTGCCGCGGTTGCATACACCGGTCCGCAATAGCCATTGCGCACCAGCACCGGCAGGTACCCGCTGTGATCGAGGTGGGCATGAGTCAGTACGACCGCATCAAGGTCGCTTACAGGAATCTGGAACGGGTCGCGGTTATGCAGGCGCAACTGCTTGTAACCCTGGAACAGGCCGCAATCGATCAGGACATGCCGGCCATGATGCTCCAGCAGGTATTTGCTGCCGGTGACCGTGCCGGCAGCGCCGAGAAATGTCATTTGCATGGCCGTCTCCTCGAACCATCGTGTAAGCGCTATTGATCGCTCTTTCGGGTCCGGGGCAGTTGATTTTTATCAACCGCTGCGATGACTCGTCACACGGGAGAAGGCATCGTTTTGACCATCATCAAACTGCACGGGGCGCGGTTCATCAGGCATTCGGCCGTGCCGCCGATGAAGCCGTCCAGCGCCTGATGGTGACAGATGCCGAGCACCAGCAGGTCGAACGCGTTCTGCCGGACGAAGTCTTCGATCACCCGGTACGGGACACCCGAGAGCAAGTGGCTATGCTCTTCATCGAGACCATAGCGCTCGGCCAGCGTATCGAAGGCTTCCTGCTGAGAGTCGTTGATCGCATCGCACAAACTGTGATCCAGACTCAAGTTCGGCACGCTCATCGCCGCATCACCCACCACTGACCAATTGTTCACGTTCAACAAGTGCAACGATGCATCGCATTTCGACGCCAATGTCGATGCAACGCCGAGTATCCGGTCGTTGAGCCCTTGGGTCAGATCCTCGAGATGCGACAGGTCAATGGCCGCCAGTATCTTCAAGGGTTTCGGATGTGCGGCCTCGGTGACCAGATGCACGCAGGCGGGACAATCTCGTACCAATAGCCAGTCCAACGGCTGGTGAAACGTTTGATTGAGTGCCGAAACATGGTGAGCATCCTTGATCACCAGATCGACATGAAAGTCATTGATGTAGTCAAGTACATGCGCCGGCGTGGCCCTGGCCCAGACCACTTCGGTGCTGACTTGCACGCCAGCGCCACGTTGGAACCGGGCCTGCTGCTCCAGCCACTGGCGATGCATCTGCAAATAGCCTTCACGCGCTTGCGCCATGGCGTCGTGGTCGAACAGACCGGCCAACGCCAGGGACTGGACATGATCGAACGCCACGATGTGCAGCAACGCGCCACTCGCCCGAGCAAGTGCCTGGGCGCGATCAAACGCCGGGGTGCGGGTCATTTCGGCAGGTGCGATCAACAGAATTCGTTTGAGCCTGAACATCACGTGTTTTCCTGGCAATGCTTGCCGGCCGGGGGCCAGCTCGACGTCCGTGTCCGGTTTGATAGATCGCCGACTACTTGCCTGTTGCCTTTTCGACCATCCGCCTGGCGCGCTCATTGGCTTCATCGGCGGCACGCTGCGCCTGCTCAGCTTTCAACATCGCTTCATCCGCTCGCAAACGAGCTGTTGCCGCGTTGTCTTCGGCAGACTCAAGTCGCGCATCCATCTCCTGGGCATGGCGATGGTGGTGGCTGCAACCGGAGGTTGTAGCCAACAGGATACTCAGCAGGATGATGGACAAACGCGTGTTCATGGTTTTCCCCTTGGTTGCTCGCAGCGTTGCTGAATCGATGATCCAAGTATCTGGCGCTGCCCGCCGCCCACTCTGATATTTGTCAACCAATGACGGCATTGAACAAAGGGTTGAGCAAACGGAAGCAGTTGATCTATCGCAATGTATCTACGCCATTCAGGCGTAGAAAAAACAGTGCGCGGCATTCGCCGGCGTGGACCGTCACCCAAAAGAGAGAACGCCGTCATGAGCGATTTGGACTTGCGTAAAACCATCCTGGAGGAACTCGAATTCCAGCCAGACATCAATGCCGCCAACATTGGTGTCAGTGTGGATAACGGTGTGGTCACCCTCTCCGGGCACGTCAATACCCTTGCACAGAAAGTCAGTGCAGAGCGGGTAGTAAAAAGCGTCAAGGGTGTGCGCGCGCTGGCGCAGGAAATCGAGGTCAAACTCAAGAACAACGGCGGGACCGCGGACGACACCATCGCCGAACGTGCCTTGAGAATCATCCAGTGGAGCTCTGACGTTGCCGAAGGTGATCTGAAAATTACTGTGCAACACGGTCGCGTCACGCTGGAAGGTGAAGTGGACTGGCAATACCAGAAGGAAACCGTTGAACGTTCAGTCCGCAAGCTGTCGGGAGTCACCGGCGTGAACAATCGTCTGGTGCTGCGCCCGCGGGTTGACGTCTTCGATATTCAGGAGCGTATCGAGGCGGCGCTCAAACGCAACGCCGAATTACACGCGCACAAGATTCGGGTCAAAGTCGAAGGCGATGTCGTGACGCTCGAAGGCCGCGTTCATCTGTGGCGAGAGCGTCAGATTGCAGAACGGGCGGCGTGGTCGGTACCGGGTGTGACGAAAGTGGAAGACCATTTGTTGCTGGCGTGACTGAAGCTTCGATTTGCCCCGGCTTTCATCCCCGCCTGGCACTGGAGAATCACGACCACCGTCGTGATCTTGTTCCTCGAAAGACAGACATGCTGGAAAGCAAGTCATCACTCAGTGGATAACGGCGGGTGTCCACTGCCAGTTCCGAACTTCGGGCAGATCCTCGCCATGCTCGATGAGGTACAGCTTGTGTTTTTCCATCATTGACCAATAACGCGCCCTCGCGGTCTCCACCAGCTCATGGAACCTGGGAACGCGCTCGATCACATCCAGCGCCAATTGGTAGCGGTCGAGGTTATTGATGACGGCCATGTCGAACGGGGTGGTGGTGGCGCCCTCCTCCTTGAAGCCACGCACATGAAAATTGTCGTGATTGGTGCGCTTGTACAGCAGTCGATGAATCAACGCCGGATATCCGTGGAAGGCGAAGATCACAGGCCGGTCGATGGTAAACAGTTCATCGAACGCGCTGTCAGACAGGCCGTGAGGGTGCTGCGATCCAGGCTGCAGCGCCATCAGATCCACCACGTTGACCACTCTCACCCGCAAGTCCGGGACATGGCTGCGCAACAGCGTCACCGCCGCCAGGGTTTCCAGGGTCGGCACGTCGCCGGCGCAGGCCATGACCACGTCAGGTTGCTCATCGTCGTGGCTGGCCCATTCCCAACGGCCAACCCCGGCATGGCAATGACGCACCGCCGCATCGATGTCCAGCCATTGCCATTCCGGTTGTTTGCCGGCGACAACGACATTGATGTAGTTACGGCTGTTCAGGCAGTGGTCAACCACGGACAGCAAACAGTTGGCATCCGGCGGCAGGTAAATGCGCACGATGGCGGATTTTTTGTTCGCCAGCAGATCGATAAAGCCCGGATCCTGGTGAGAAAATCCGTTGTGATCCTGGCGCCAGACGTGTGATGTGAGCAGAAAATTCAACGATGCAATGGATTCGCGCCAAGGTACCTCGGCGGCCGTCTTCAGCCATTTGGCATGCTGACTGACCATCGAATCGACAATATGGATAAAGGCCTCATAGCACGACAGCAAGCCATGGCGCCCGGTCAACAGATAACCCTCAAGCCAACCTTCACACACTTGCTCGCTGAGAATCTCCATCACTCGGCCGTCAGGCGCCAGGTTGATATCCTCCTCTTGCAAAGGCTCCATCCAGGCCTTGGCGGTGACCTCGTACACCGCGTCAAGTCGGTTGGAGGCCGTTTCGTCAGGGCCGAACAAGCGAAAATTGCCCGACTGCAGGTTGCCCTTCATTACATCGCGCAAGTACGTACCGAGCACTCGGGTAGCTTCAGCGCGCAAGGCACCCGGTGCCGGCAGATTCACGCCATGACCGGTAAAGCGTGGCAGATCGAGTGGCTGCAACAGCAGGCCGCCGTTGCTGTGGGGGTTGGCACTCATGCGGCGCCGGCCGGTGGGAGCCAGCGCTGCCAGTTCCGGGAGCAAGGCGCCGCTGTCGTCAAACAGTTCGTCTGGACGGTAGCTGTTCATCCAGTCCTCCAGCTGCCGCACGTGCAGCGCGTTGCGGAAATCCGCCAAGGGCACTTGGTGGGCGCGCCATGTACCCTCGACGCGATGACCGTCGACGAATTTGGGGCCGGTCCAGCCTTTGGGGGTGCGCAATATCAGCATGGGCCATAACGGCCTTTCTACAGAGGCCGAAGCCTGACGCGCCTGATACTGGATGTCGCGGATCTTGCCGATGATGGTGTCCAGGGTACGGGCCAGGTCTTGATGCACCCGCTGCGGATCGTCGCCTTCGACAAAGTAAGGATCGTAGCCATAGCCATACATCAAGGCCGACAGTTCGTCCTCGCTGATGCAGGACAGAATGGTCGGATTGGCGATCTTGTAGCCGTTCAGATGCAGGATCGGCAGCACCGCGCCGTCACGCGCCGGATCGAGAAACTTGTTGGAATGCCAGCTGGCGGCCAGTGTGCCGGTTTCGGCCTCGCCGTCACCAATCACGCAGGCCACGATCAGATCTGGATTATCGAATGCCGCCCCGTAGGCATGGGCCAGGCTATACCCCAATTCGCCACCTTCGTGGATCGACCCCGGCACCTGCGCCGACACATGGCTGGAGATCCCGTACGGCCAGGAAAACTGCCGAAACAGGCGTTGCAGGCCGTTGATATTGCGCTCCACTGCGGGGTAGCACTCGGTGTAAGTCCCTTCCAGCCAGGTTTGTGCCACCACCGCAGGCCCGCCGTGCCCGGGGCCTGCGACGAACAGCATGTTCAGATCGTAGTGCTTGATCACCCGATTGAGATGGGTATAGATCAGATTGAGCCCCGGCGTGGTCCCCCAATGGCCGAGCAATCGCGGCTTGATATGGGCCAGCGTCAATGGCTTGCGCAACAGCGGGTTGTCTTTCAGGTAGATCTGTCCCACCGCGAGGTAGTTCGAGGCCCGCCAATAAGCGTCCAGCCCTTGCAGTTGCTCAGTATCGAGAAAATCACCCATGACACGCTCCGCGAAAGTCTGATGAATGTTGTCATCCGCCGATTCTGGGAGCCTGCAAATGCGAAAGACTTGACTTACATCAGATTCAAACGCCCACCTTGGAGCTCAATGAGCTGAAGTTGCCCACCTCATGGTAATCCGGGTACACCGTCCGTCCGTAATCACGCGGGAAGGCCGAATGAAAAGCACGTGCGCCGCCACGACATCTATGCTTATCACACCCCCGGAGGTGCCCTTCCATGCTTGAAGCGACTGCTTCCCCGCCGATTCTCAAAACTGCCTGTTCCAACTGCAGCGTGGTTGAGTTGTGCCTGCCGCTCGGCCTGACGGGCCCGGAGGTTGATCGACTCGACACACTGATCGTGCAGCGATACAAGGTGAAGAAAGGCGCTGCTCTCTACAGGACGGGGGATCCGCTGCGCTCGCTGTACGCTGTGCGAATAGGTTCGTTCAAGACCAGCGTGGTCTCCGTCGATGGGCGTGAGCAGGTGACCGGTTTTCATATTCCCGGCGAAATGCTCGGGCTGGACGCCATCAGCATCGATCAACACGCGTGTACTGCGTATGCGCTGGAAGACAGCGAAGTCTGTCCGATTCACTTCGCACAGCTGGAAAAACTCGCGCAAAGCCTGCCATCGCTGCAGCACAACCTCAACAAGTTGCTGAGCCGGGAAATCGTGCGCGATCACAGCATGTTGATGCTCATGGGCAACATGAACTCCGATGAGCGCCTGGCGGCTTTCCTGCTCAACCTCTCACAACGCCTCAGCTCCCGAGGCTATTCGTCGAAAGAGTTCGTGCTGAAAATGCGCCGCGAAGAAATCGGCTCCTACCTTGGGCTGCGTCTGGAAACCATTTGCCGCGGCATTGCCCACTTGCGCGATCAGGGTTTGGTGGAAATCACCGCACGCGACGTAAAAATCCGCAACATGGACGGCCTCAAGCAGATGGTGTCCGGCTGCAACCGCCAGAGTCATTGAGCCCTTCCATGCCCGCCCGCCGAGGCTTTGCGCGTCGTATCGGAGCGATGGGCGCCCTGTCCGCCTGAGAAGGCCCGTAATGCCATTGCTGTGGCATCCATCAAAACAGGCAAGCGGTCATGTATCAGAACCTCGCCCTGCTTGCCGCTTTCCTTCTGACCTACAGCATATTTGCCGGGCGCTTCGAGTCACGTCTGCTCAATGGACCACTGATGTTCATGCTGGCGGGGCTGAGTCTCGGCCCGGCGTTTCTGGGTATTCTGCAACCCCGGATCGATAGTCATGGGCTCAGGATTCTCGCAGAACTGACATTGGCGATCGTCCTGTTCAGTGATGCAGCCAATGCCGATCTCAAGGTGCTCAAGGCGCACGAAGGATTACCGCTGCGCTTGCTGTTGATCGGTCTGCCGCTGACCATGCTGAGCGGCTGGCTGCTGGGCATCTGGCTGTTCCCGCAGGCGCCCTTGATCGAGTTGGCATTACTGGCAATCCTTCTGGCCCCCACAGACGCAGCGCTGGGCAAGGCTGTCGTGAGCAATCCCAAGGTTGCGGCGCCCGTGCGCGAGGGATTGAACGTGGAAAGCGGGCTCAACGACGGCATTTGTGTTCCGGTGTTGTTGATGTTCCTGGCCTTGTTGATCGAAGAGCACACGCAGTCCCCCCTCTCGCTGGCGATAGAGCTGTTTTTCGAGGAGCTCGGTATCGGCGCGCTCATCGGCGGCACCCTGACTTTCATGGCCTGGCTGATGCAGCGCTACTCTGGAAAACATCACTGGCAGACACCGATGTGGTCGCAGCTGACGCTGCCCGGGTTGGCGGTGCTTTGCTTTGCCACCGCCCAAACACTGGGTGGTAGCGGGTTTATCGCCGCGTTCGTCGGCGGGCTGCTCGCCAGCTATCTGTTTGCTGAACAAAAACATGACCTGCTCAAGGCCAGTGAAGAGTTCGCCAGCCTGCTGTCGATCATCACCTGGGTCGTGTTCGGCGCGCTGGTGATCCCTTCGGTCTGGAGCAGTTTCACGGTCGATGTCTGGCTGTATGCGTTGCTCAGTCTGACCGTGATTCGCATCGTGCCGGTACTTGTCAGCCTGGCGGGAACCGGCTTCGATTTCGAAACCCGCCTGTTCATCGGCTGGTTCGGCCCGCGAGGTTTGGCCAGCATCGTCTTCGCCATAATGATTTTGGACTACCCTCTGCAAACCGGTCGGACGTTGGTAGCCGTGGCGGCCTGTACCGTTTTACTCAGCGTGCTGCTCCATGGCTTGAGTGCCAATCCATGGGTGTCACGGCTGGCAAATCGGATTAATTGATAATTGTCAGAAATGCCACCGTCTGCCGCGACTAGGGTTGTGACGGGACGTGATCAAGCTTCTGCCCGAACAACCCTCACAGCGCAAGGAATGGGCAGGCGCATGAGCCTTTTCAGGCAGTTGCTCAGATAGTCCGTCGCCGTTTTCGTCGGCAGCCTGAGCCTGTCTCCCAGTGCGTTCGATGGCTGAGCGGTGACGCGTTGCGCAAATCGAGGGAACTCCGATGGCCGACTCAAGCAAGAAAATGAGCCTCATGGGGCTCACCACACTGGTGACGGTGAACATGATGGGCTCAGGCATCATCATGTTGCCGACGAGTATGGCCCAACTCGGGGCTGTTTCATTGCTGTCATGGATCGTCACCGCTGTCGGCTCGATGGCCATCGCGTATTGCTTTTCCCAGTGCGGCATCTTCTGCCTGCGCTCAGGCGGGCTATCCGCCTACACCGAAGAGGCGCATGCAAAGTCAGGCTTTTTTCTGTGCTCTTACCTGTACTTCCTGTCGCTGGCCATCGCCAACGTGGCGGTGGCCATTTCGGCAGTGGGCTACATGACGTCGTTCATGCCCTGGCTGGGAAGCGGCGCCATTCCTTTATTCGTTGGAACGGTCGGCCTGCTCTGGCTGACCACCGTGGCGAATTTCGGCGGCCCAGGCATCACCGGCAGGATTGGTGCGGTTACGGTGTGGGGGGTGATCATTCCTGTAGCGGGCTTGAGCATCATCGGTTGGTTCTGGTTCAAACCGGAGCTGATCATCGCCGCCTGGAACCCGAATCAACTGCCGATATCCGAGGCCATCAGCAAAGCGATTCCCCTCACGCTCTGGGCGTTTCTCGGCATGGAGTCGGCAGCCCAGGCCTCAGATGCGGTGGAAAACCCCAAGCGCACCGTACCGCTGGCCTGTCTGTTCGGGACATTGGGGGCAGCGGTGGTCTATGTGCTATCGACGACGGTCATTCAGGGCATTATTCCCAACGCCGAACTGGCCAACTCGTCAGCGCCTTTCGCGCTCGTTTATGCGCACATGTTCAATCCCCTGGTCGGCAACATCATCATGGCGCTCGCGGTGATGGCCTGTGTCGGCTCGCTGCTGGGCTGGCAGTTCACCTTGGCGCAAACGGCCAAGGTGACCGCTGATCAGGGCATGTTTCCGAAACTGTTCAGCAAGGTCAGCGCACGCAACGCCCCCATCGTCGGGATGCTGGTCTGCGGCGTCCTGCAGACCTGTATGGCGCTGTCGACCATTTCGCCGAACGCGAGCGCGCAGTTTGGAAAACTCGTCAGCCTCGCGGCGGTGACCAACCTGATTCCCTATGTGACGGCAGCCACCGGGCTGCTGGTGATGATGTACAAAGCCAGAGTCAGCGCCGCCGTATACACGCGCAATACCCTGCTGTTAGTGGTTGCCGTGGCCTATTCGTTGTATGCGCTGTATGCCTGCGGCAAGGACGCGGTGTTCGGCGGCATCCTGGTCCTGGTGTTCGGCTACCTGCTTTACGGTTTCCTTGCCAAACGTTTTGTCGATGCCCCTGCGCCTGTCGGCCCCCGGCCTGATAACCCTTGATCGAAGTCTTCGGTACAGCACAGATATCTGAATTCGAGGAACCGCGCGCATGAACGTGAAACTGATCAGAGCCCACCACCTGCTGCTCGCCTGCGTCCTTGCGCTGCTACCGGTAGTGACCCATGGCAACACGCTGGAGCGCATCCGTGCCAGTCAAGCGATCACCCTTGGCTACGTGCCTGACTTCATGCCGTTCAGTGATCAGGACGCCGATAAAGCCAGCGGCTATGCCATCGATCTCTGTCTGAAAATAGCCGACAAGGTCAGGATCGATCTGAATCTGCCGGCGTTGAAAATCCAGTACCAAGCGGTCTCGCTCAACGACGAGATGAACGCCGTCAGTTCCGGCAGGATCGACATTCTTTGTACGCCGACCCCACCCACGCTGGCGCGGCGCAGGATCGTCAGCTACTCGGTGCCGATTTACACCGCTGGCCTCTCGGCTGTGGTGCGCCAGGATGCGTCCGAAACCTTGCTCAATGTGCTGAATGGCAAAGTGGCCCATACCGGGCCAACATGGCGAGCCACGGTGAACCGTGGTCTGGCCAATCAGACCTATGCCGCCATCGCCGGCGGGGTCACGGAGACGTGGATACAACAGCAGATGCGATTGCTGGGTGTAGTAGCCGCGCTGGTCACGGTAGAGAACGCAGAAGCCGGTCTGAATCTGGTTGCCAATGGCAAAGCCGATGCGTTTTTCGCTGAACGCATGATGCTCAAGCATCTGCTGACCAGAAATTATCCATCGGGCAACCTGGTGCTGCTGGAGCGGATTTTCGAGTACGCGCCGACGGCGATGGCAGTGGATCGAGAGGATGAGGATTTCCGTCTGCTGGTCGACACGGCGCTAAGTGAAATGTACCGATCCGGCGAAATTGAACAGGCATTCGACAAACATCTGGGCGGCGCCAGCAGTGCCGCCAAAAAGCTCTTCAGGATCTATGCAATACCCTAGCGAGCCAGCGAACAGGCCGGCTCGCTACGCTGCGATCATGCTCACCGCACAGGCTCTTTCCTCACCGCCAGAATGCTCCCCGGCACCGAATACAAGGCGCGCTCGGTGGTGCTGCCGATCACGCGTTCGATGCCCACGCGATGAACCGTGCCCATCACCACCACGTCGGCCAGGTACTGCTCGACGAACTCATTGATGACCTGCACTGGATGGCCCATGACGAAGTGTCGACGCTCAGGGGGCACACCGTGGCGATCGGCAAGGGCGACAAAAGCCTGATGCAGTGTCTGACGCAGTTCGTTCGCCAAATCTTCGTTCCAGCCACCATTGACCATTGGCGCTTCGCCGTTGAAGGCAGCGGACAAATCGTAGGCGCAGAGCAGGTGCAACGGCACGTCGCATTGCAACGCCAAAGCGTTGGCCGACCGTATGATCACGTCGTTCAAGCCACTGATTTGGGTATCCGGATCGAACGGGTCCACGGCTGCCACGACACGATGCGGTAACGCATAGCGAATCTGATTGACCAGATGCACCGGAATCGGACACTCACGCAGCAGGTGGCAATCGAGCGGCGTGATGAACACGCGTTTGAGCGCCGGTTCCAGTCGCACGTCCTTGATCAACAGGTCGGGCTTGAGCACATGGACGGTCTTGAGGATGTCCAGCAGCGGATGGCTGGAGAAGACCACATCAACCGTGCCGTCCAGCCCCTGGTTGCTGAGCTGCTCGAGCTCATCGGCCACCCAGCGACGGTAGCGCCGCTGATAGCGCTGAGCATCCACGTCATCGATTTTTTCGTCCCACAGATGGGTGATCGGCACCGGCGAGACAAAGGCCCGCACATCCAGCGCCGCCCCGCTCGCCTTGGCCAGCGCGATGGCACGCAGCATCGCCGCCGATTGATGCAGCGTCTGGTCGGCGACCAGCAACAGACGTTCATATTGGCCCATCACACACCTCCGCTCGGCACCGGCGCGGTGGGCCGGCAGGCTTCAAGACTGCGCCCTCTCGCCCTTGCCCGGCGTTGATTTACATCAAGCCCGGGTCAATGAAAGAGGCGTCTGATGTAGATCAGATGTCGCCGTGGGCAACCGCGTAGAAGGGAGGCAAGCGGACGCTTTTTCAGCGTCCGCCAGCCTTTCGAACCGGATGGAGAATGATCATGCTCACCGTCAAAGACCACAACGATCAGGCCGTGGCCGCTTATGCGGCGGTCGCCGGACAATACTGGATTGAGGCGCTCAAGGACGGCCGCCATGTATTGATCCGGCCCCTCACTGAGAAGGATCGCCTGCGCGAATACGACTTCATCAAGCGCCTGTCGCCCGAATCCAGGCACATGCGTTTTCTCGCCCAGATCAGCGAACCCGGCACCGCTCTGCTAGACCAGTTGATGGACACCGATAACAAACAGCGCACCGCCTTCATTGCACTGGTTCACGAGAACGGCAAGTTGATCGAAATCGGCATCAGCCGCTATGCCGGCACAGGCGCCCATCAATGCGAATGCGCGGTGACGGTCGCCGATGAATGGCAGCACCTGGGCTTGGGCACGTTGCTGATGGAGCATCTGATCAAGGCAGCCCGCCGCAACGGATTCCGCCAGATGTACTCGGTCGATGCCGCCAGTAACGCGGCGATGCGCGATCTGGCCAAAAGCCTGGGCTTCGAGACCCACAATGATCCTGACGACGCACGCCAGGTCATTCATCGTCTTGACCTGTAAATGAATCGCCCCGAGGTGAGTCGGCCAACGATTCACCTCGGGGCGATCGAGTTTCAGGATTGCAGTGTGGGTTGCGGCTTGATCGCCAACACACTGCAAGGTGCCCGATGCAGCAGCTGTTCGGCGGTGGTGCCTAACAACTTGCTCAAGCCGTGGTGCTGCACTGTGCCCATGACAATGACGTCAATCTGCTTGTCGATGGCGAACCCGCAGATACTGCGCACCGGTGCGCCCTCGATGAAGTGCCGGCATGAGACCGGCACGCCGTGGCGCTCGGCCAGGGCCGTAAATGCCTCATGCTGCGCAGTGCCCAGCGTTTCATGAATCCCGGTGGCCAACGGCAATGCGCCGAACCCCATGTCCGTGGCGTACACCGCCGTCCAGTCGTAAACATGCACCACATCAAGACTGGCATCGCACTGCGCGGCGAGTTGGGCGGCGGCATCAATGATCTGATCGTTGAACAGGCAGTCCTGCTCTTCGCTGCGCAAGACATCGACGATGGCCAGGACACGGCGTGGGCGCGGATGGGTGTCGTCGGTCACCAGATGCACCGGCACCGGGCAATCGCGCAACAGTTGCCAGTCCAGCGGGGTGTAGAAAATACGCTCCAGCACGGACTCGTGCTGCACATCCTTGATGATCAATAGCAACGGCATTTCGTTGATGAACTGCAGGATCTCGGCGAAGGGATCCTGGACCCACATCACTTCGCTGGTGACCATGATCTGATGCCTCGCCAGCAATGAAGCCTGCTCTGCGAGCCACTGCCGGTGAGTGCGCAGATAACCATCGCGGGCGAGGCGGATCTGCTCGGGGGCAAACAGCCCTGCCACGGCCAGCGCCTGCAAGTAGTCGAAGGCCACGATGTGCAGCGGCAACTGCATGGCCTGGGCCAGTGCAGCCGCGCGCTCGAACGCCGGCGTGCGCTCCATGGCTGAAGGAGCGATCAACAGTAAACGCGGAGTCTGTGACATGGGATACCTCGGCATGCGGCCAGCCAGGAGAAACAGACTTCAGGGTGAATGCTGTGGCCATTGGCAGCTTGATCTTTGTCAGCAAGAGCACCGATCGCGCTCAAAACAGCACACTGCCCGTCCACATGGCCAAGGTCAGCAATACCTGGCCCGGGATCACGCAGGCAGCGAAACGCCTGCCGCCGCTGACCCACGCCACCACGCATTTGCTCACCGAGTTACTGCTGACGGCAATCAGCGCTGGCACCGCTATCGAGTCATAAGGCACCTGGCCCGCCTTGGCCAGGCTGGCGATGGACGCTGTGGCAGAGTGCGCATCGGCAAAGCCCGAAAGCATTGCGGTCAGCCACAAGCCTGCCTGACCAAAGTGGCTGAGCATGGCCGAGGAGACGAATGTGATGCCGGTAAGGGTCAGTGTCACGATGACCGCGAGTTTCAGATTGAACGCCCCTGCCGTGTCGACCGGCTTGCTGCGGCTCCCTCGCGTGGGGTCGGGGAACATCAGGCAGGCGCCGTACAACAACGTAGCGATCAAGCCGAAGAGCAGTGGCGCCCATACACTGTTCAGCAGATCCACATCAACCATCGTCAGGATCAGGCCGATCTGTATCACCGTCGCGAGATTGGAAAAAATCGCCGCGGCGCTGAGGATGCGGATGTTGTCCGGTTCATGGGCAAGGCGTTGGCCCATGGTCGCGATTGTCACGGTACTGGAGGCGAAGCCGGATGCAATCGCGCTGATGACGTAGCCATAGCGCGAGCCCAAAGCCCGCACGGCAATGTGGCCGAACGCGCCGACCAGCATCAGCAACACCGTCACGGTACAAATGGTGCGCAGATTGATCGCGGCGTACGGGCCGATATATCGGTCCGGTGCCAAAGGCAGTATCACCAGCGCTGCGATCAGCAGGATCAGGCCATCACGCATTTCAGTTTCGGACAACTGGCTGTTGGCAAAGTGATGCAGCGCCTGGCGATACGCCAAAAGGCCCGCGATCACCACGCCAAGGGCAATGGCCAGCGCCGGCGCGGTTGCGCACAACGCGCCCAGGATCAGCACGGTGATCAACGCCACCTCGCTGGTCAGCCCAGGGTCGTCGCTTTGACTACGCCAGTACGCAACGCTGGTCAGCAACGTGACACAGCCGGCGACGATCCCCAGCAGCAGGCCACCGCCGACCTGTAGCGCGACATACCCCAACAGCGCGGTAATGGCGAACGTGCGCAAGCCGGCGCAGTGTCGCGCATCGCCAGTGCCCTTGTGCCGTTCACGCTCAAGACCGATGAGCATGCCGATCCCCAACGCCGCAGCGGCGCCGGACAGATCAAAAACCTCATTCATGATGGGTAGCGTCCCGCAGGATTTGCGCACCCTGCTGCACTCGGTTTATGGCGAGCATTCAACTCTTGCGCTGATGCGGCGAGCCGTTACCGGCCTTGCTGGCAACGGCTGGGCAAACGCATTCGGCCACTCGTGAGGGGCGTTGATACGGGCCTCAAGCACCTCGACAAATTCCTGCGCAGCCTTGAGGCTCATGAAGCCCACATCCCAGTCATCCATGTGCACGACCCAGCCGTGGGGAGCGTGTTTTTCAGTGATCTTGATGTTCATGGAAACCCCGGTTTCAGCGGCACGCCAAGGTGCTTTCAAGGAGTGATTGCGACTTTCATGACCCCGTCGCGTTGATGAGCGAACAACTCATACGCCTGCTCGATGTCGTCCAGTCTGAAACGGTGAGTCACCAGCGGTGACAGATCGACGGCGCCGCTCTGCACCACGGCCATCAGTCGACGCATGCGTTCCTTGCCGCCCGGGCACAGGGTGGAAACGATGCTGTAATCGCCCAGTCCGGCGGCAAACGCGCCGAGCGGGATGTGCAGATCGCTGGAATACACCCCAAGGCTGGACAAACGCCCGCCCGGACGCAGCACCCGCAATGCCGACTCGAACGTGCCTTGGGTGCCCAGCGCTTCGATGGACACATCCACGCCACGACCATCGGTCAATGCCATGATCTGCTCCACCACATTGCCGTCCTTGAAATTGACGGTATGGGTCGCGCCCAGTTGACGCGCCATGGCCATGCGTTCGGCCACCGCGTCGACACCGATAATCGTGGTGGCGCCCTTCAGCCGTGCTCCGGCCACGGCACAGAGGCCGATCGGGCCCAATGCAAACACCGCGACAGCGTCGCCGATGGCGATCTCGCCGCGCTCGGCCCCCGAGAACCCGGTGGACATGATGTCCGGGCACATCAGCACCTGTTCATCGCTCAACTCATCGGGGATCGGGCACAGGTTGGCCTGTGCATCCGGCACCAACACGTACTCGGCCTGGCAACCGTCGATCGTGTTGCCAAACTTCCAGCCGCCAATGGCCTTGAAGCCGTGCCGAGTGTCGGGGCCGTCCTGCGAGCCGCAGCCACACAGGCACGCGTAACTGTGCCCGCTGGGGGTGATGGCCCCGGCGATCACCCGCTGCCCTTCGACAAAACCGAGTACTTGCGAGCCCAATCGCTCAATGATGCCGACCGGTTCGTGGCCGATGGTCAGTCCTCTCGCCACTGGGTATTCGCCGCGCAGGATATGCACGTCGGTGCCGCAAATGGTGGTGGTGGTCACGCGGATCAACGCATCCAGCGGCCCGACCTCGGGAATCGGCTTGTCATCGAGCACGATGCGGTTTTTTTCAACGAATATTGCGGCTTTCATGGTGGCCATGATGGCTTTCCCTCCGCCGACAGGTGAGTGCAGAGCAGAGCTTGAGCCGCGGCGGCAGGGTCGTAGTTGATAATGGTCAACTATCCGCGGATCAGTGGTCTCGCTCGACCGTACATCCGCTCACGACTACGCGGTGATGTCTGGTTGATAAATATCAACCCCGCCCTGCTGGCTCGCTCCAGGATAAGCGCATGCCCCACTACTCACTGTTTCCAGGCATGCAGCGCAATGCCTGGGTGACTACCCTCGGGAGTACTGTCATGTCTGAGCAATCGCGTTTCATGCTGGTCGTGTCGCCGCTGATGAAAAACAGTCCGGCGTTCGACCGCGCCGCCGCACTGGCCAAAGCGTCGGATGCCGCACTGCATATTGTCGCGTTTGATTATCTGGAGGGCCTGGCGACCGCAGGAATGGTCAACGAGCAAGCCCTGGAGCAGATGCGCCTGGGCTATGTCGAACGCCATCATCAATGGCTCGAAGACCAGGCCCGGCCGCTGCGCAAGATCGGGGTGACCGTCACCACCGAGGTCGTCTGGGTGGACAATCCTTTGAAGGAAATCCTCATTCATTTGAAGGAACAGCCGATGGCTGTCCTTATAAAGGCTCTGGAGCACGAATCAGTTCTGTCGCGACTGATGTTCACCCCGCTGGACGTCCACCTGTTGCGCGAATGCCCGGTGCCGCTGCATTTTGTCAGCCACGCTCAAAACGCTCTGCCACGCCGAATCGTCGCGGCGGTCGACCCCTTCCATCGGGAGGGCCAATACCAGGGCCTCAACGATCGGATCCTGCGAGAAGCAGCAAGACTGGCCAGTGTCTGCAATGGCAGCCTGGACGTGATTTATGCCCATGACCTGTCATCGATCAGCGCTGCCGAGTTCGGCTTCAATAACGCGTCCGCGATCTTTTCTTCCACCGCAGCCAAGAAACTGTTCGACGCCCAAGGCGAAGCTTTCCAGGCGGTGGCTGAACGTAACAACATTCCGGCAGAGAACCAGCACATGATTGTGGGCGATCCCGCCAAGGTGCTTTCCAGCTATGCCGATGCGTACGACATCGATGTGATCGTAATGGGCCGCGTCACTCACCGAGGAATCGCCCGACTGGTTGGCAGTACGGTCGAGCATCTGTTGTACAAAATGCCTTGTAGTGTGTGGGTGGTGGCGCCGGAAACGCTTACTCGCTGATGGATGCAGTCGACGCTGAAGAAAGGAGTGGATTTCCAAGCACCAGACGGTGACGGAATGGCCAGTCAGGAGCGTGGAAAACATTTCCACGGCACAAAAAATAAGGGCTTGCATGACATATGTCATGCAAGCCCTTGATATTTATGGTGCCCGAAGCCGGAATCGAACCGGCACGCCCTTACGAGCGGGGGATTTTAAGTCCATTATTTTTTCCTTATAAATCATAACCTTATGGTGATGATTTTTCCGCATCACACAAATTCTCTGTTCGTTTTAGGGTAGTGAAACCAGGACCTCAAAACAAATTGCGGAAAGAATTCGGGCCGCCGGAAGCCCGTATTTCAAGCAAAGGCAGTCGGATGTAGGTCTGTAGAAATGGCCTTGAAGCTATTACCGGTTACAGGTCTACACTGAATCCGCTGAGGCCCACGCCTTCGGCAAAACGTCCCACGGCGGTCAAGCTGGCCCAGGTGCGCAGTGACTCACGTCGCGAGCGCACCGGCACCCAGCGTGCGCCGCGTGTTGTTCGACCAGGGCGCGCAACACTTCTTCGTGAATACCTTCAATGATCACTGCTCGCGCTCCTGACGCCGCGCCGTGGCCTCTGCCTCGAAGGTCTTATACAAACCTTCGATACTGGCCGCGTTCAGCACCTTGACCCTCTCCAGGCCCAGCACGAAACCTTCGGCACGATCACTGGCGCGAAACAGGTCGTCAGCCGTGTGTGCCAGTTCAATTTGGTGCAGCAGTTTCAGGGTTTGCACCTCCACTGCGTTCGGCAGTTTCAGTGCCGCCAATGCATCAGTCATGCGTACTCCCACGTCCAGAGATCAACCAGATATAGAGGGAATGGTAGACCAGCCCTGGGGGGACCGGCTTCCACGGCCACAAAAAAAGGCCCCCACACCGGGGTCGGGTGTGGGGGCCGATTGAACATAGGCTGGAATTCTGCCTATCGGTAGGCCACTACGAATTTCTGAGTCGCATGATCGCGTCGGTGAGCGCTTGTGCATTTCTGTCCAATGTTTCCAAGGCCGCGACGGCGTTATCGGCAACATCGTCTGCGCCAGTTCCTGAGATCCAATGGGTGATCTCTTCGATCGCTGCACCGAGGGCATGCTGGTTGTGCAGTAGTGATGTCAGGGCATCTGCCGTGGCGATATTGCAGTCTGATGCATATGACATGGATTCGTCCTTGAGCGAGAGATTTGGAGATCCTAGTTCATATCGCCATTGGCTCAAGCTAGGTAAGTCTCGTCGAGCAGCCTATTGAGCTACCCTCAGTCGGTGCTAATGAAGTGTGATGGAAGCTCTATCCAAATGGCAGCTCTCTGTGTAAAGCGGTCATCCTATGTCTATAGCAGCTATGGTGGTTCACTACTCATGCCAACCCAGAAAGATAAACTTGAGGCTCACGCATCTCACTTGCTCGATGCCTTTATTCAGATGCGCCAAAGGTACTCGATCCTTGCCCCGATGCTTTACGACGACGCTGTAGTAGCCAATCGTGGCTCGGGAAAGCGGGGTATGGGATTTAGCATCCTCAAACACTCATTATTCCTTTCATGCATACAGGACATAGCAAAACTGACGCTTGATGACGACCGGCGAACTCCGAGCCTACACAATCATATTCGGGAGCTAGCCGACGATGGGGTGAGACAGACACTGCGCGAACAGTTTGCTGCTTGGCAACTTCCTGCGGCTGAGGGCGAAAGTGACCCGGAGATAATTGAAGCTCTCAGACGCATTGAGCTGAGTGAAGAGGCCGAGCGTGGAGCCCAATTCGATGAACTGTATTGCGAGGCCACTGGCCTATGGGCAGCGTTGTCTACTAGCCCAAAGATGAAGTCATTCCAAACCATCCGCGACAAGGTTTCTGCGCATACAGAAGTGCGCTGTGTGGCAGACAGATATCAGTTTGTTGACATCAGCAAATTAGGCATTAAGTGGAGCGACATAAAGGAAACCATCGAGCAGATGCAAAGGCTTGTGGAGATTATTGGGATGCTAATCCGCAATGCCGGATTTGCATGGGAATCGCTCGATGAGCAATTGAACCGTGCGAGCGAATGTTTTTGGAGCGTCGACGAAAGCGGACGTTGATCGCGCGGCGAGTTGAAGTTGGGGACAGCTTTCCAGCTGGCACTGACCGAAAGACCCTGCGCCTTTGAATAATTTGAAGGCGGCCGATTGAGATTGAACTGCTCACTTACAAGCCCCCCTTTTCCGCACCAGAACAGTGCGCCAGTCCCATCTCAGTCCCATATGGCCATTTTTGAGACGCAAAAAACCACAAACCCCCGACTTTCTCTAGGAAAATCAGGGGTTTGCGTTTGTAGAATATGGCGATGAAGGAGAGATTCGAACTCCCCCCTAACGACTGCCAATATTCATTGCGATATCTTGGCAATGGCAGCTTTCGGCCCAGAGTGTGTAAAAACGCGCTGATGCACTGTCGGCGCGCAGCGCTGACGGTTGTTAGCTGAGTAATTGCTCACAACAAGTCCTGCGGATCATCACGAGGGTCTGGGAGCCCCTCGCGCCGCTTCTACCTTGCTGGGTGGCCAAAATACAGACCTCTTCAGGCCGACAGCGCCTTCATTAAACTGCTGGTACCGAGAATTTTCATGATTCGTTTCAAGTTGTAGGCGAGGACGTTCAAGCTCATCTCCGCACTTACTCCGTTCAGCTTTCGTGTCAGGAAATGTGTGGCGCCCATCCATTGTTTGAGTGTCCCGAAGGGATGCTCGACCGTACGCTTGCGGACTCGCATGATGTCCGGCGCGTTGCTCAGCCTGTTCTGCATTTCCTCCAATACGGCTTCATGCTCCCATCGCCGAACTCGTCGTTGCTTGCTCGGTGTGCACTTCGATTTCAGCACGCATCCCTGGCAATTAGAACTCCAGTAACGGTGCAGCGTCAGGCCTTTTTCAACGCTGGAAAAGCGCCAGATCAACGCCTCTCCAGCGGGACAAATGTATTCGTTTTTTGCCGCGTCATAGATGAAGGCATCGTTATTGAAACGTCCGTCAGCCTTGGCTCCAGAGGTCATCGGTTTGGGCACATAGGCGGTGATGCCTGCATCGTGACAAGCCAGGATTTGTTCGCTTTTGAAGTAACCTCGGTCAGCCACTACCGACAACGTATCTGACGCCATCGCCTCGCGGGCCTGCTTGGCCATCGAGCTGAGTAGATCGCGGTCGGAACCGACGTTGGTCACCTCATGCGCAACGATCAAATGGTGCTGGGTATCGACCGCTGTCTGCACGTTGTAACCGACGATTCCAGTGCCGCGCGTCATCATGGAACGGGCGTCTGGATCGGTCAGTGAGACCTGTTTATCCGGTGATTCGTTGAGCTGAGTTTCAATGACCTGCAACTCTTTCATCTGAGCTTTGAGTTTGTCGATTTTCTCTTGCAGACGAGCAGCCTTGGGCTGAGCGACCGAGGGTTCTTGCCGATCGGTTTCGTCGAGCGCAGTCAGGTACCGATTGATAATTGATTCAATTTCTTCCATCCGCCGTTTCAGCTTGGCGCTGGTGAAATTGCGGTCGCGGTTATTGACGGCCTTGAATTTACTGCCGTCGATGGCGACCAGATTTTCTTCGAACAGTCCTAGCTGCTGGCACAGCACCACGAACTGGCGGCAGACACCTCGGATGGCCTTGCTGTTGTCTTTTCGGAAGTTGGCGATGGTCTTGAAATCGGGCATCAAACGTCCAGCCAGCCACATCAGCTCGACGTTGCGTTGGGCTTCTCGTTCAAGACGCCGACTCGATGGAATGCGGTTCAGATAGCCGTAGATGTAGATCTTCAGCAGGATCGCGGGATGGTAAGCCGGCCGGCCAGTATCAGCCGGTATGGCGCCTTCGAAACCCAGTTTGACCAGGTCGAGTTCGTCGACAAAGACGTCGACTACGCGCACCGGATTGGCATCCGTGACGTAATCGTCGAGGCTCGCGGGAAGGAAGGTTTCTTGGCCTCGATGTTCACCTTGGATAAAGCGCTTCATGGGCGATCCCTGCGATGAAATCCTCAGAAATCATAGCAGGGCTAAGAGCGGTGTTCTGTTCAGATATTGATGCGTTTTTCAACCGCCTGTAGTTGCCTTACCGGGTCCCAACCACTCGGCGACGCTTGAGCTTTGCTCCACCAAAGCATTCCTTTAGAGATCCATAATTTCCGCAAATCAGCATGAGCAGATGTTGCGTCATCATAGCCAAACTGCGTACCGCAGGACGGGCACATGCCAAAAGAAGAGCAGCCAACCTCATCGTATGGAGGCTCTTCAAGCCCGGGGTATCCACAAACCGGACAAAGATATGAAACGTTGCTTGCAATCATCCAACCCCCAGATTTCTAGCATCTAGCCCACGTTTTCGGCGTACCTGCTGATTTCCGGAATCTTATACTGAATCTGAGCAACTGATGTCTGACCTGGGCTGAGTAGGAAAAAACATTAGAGTGGAAGCCGCTAACAAGCGGTTTTGACACACTCTGAGCCAAAAGCGGACCTAGATGAGCCATGCATATGGCAAAGTGGTCACCGCTGCAGGCTTGCCATGTTCGTCTTTCCTTCAAGGCAAGCTGGGCGTGACGGCACTGGCCAGCTGAGAATTTCATTGATAAAAGGTGGGCAACTATGTGGAGAATGTACTTAATCAAGGGCCCGAGTTGATCACGTCAATTAGAGGTAAAGTTAGCGCAGAAAATAGAGGCCGAGAGCACGATCCGCACCGGATAGGTGTCTCCTCGACCTCAATGCGTTTCTAACGCCTACCGCAAGGTATACCCCCCATCTACCACAACATCTTGGCCGTAAATGCCACGTGCTCGCTCTGATAGAAGGAACAGAATCACATCTGCCACCGCTTCCGGCTCAAGGAACTTACCCTCTAGTAAGCGCTGGTTGACCGTTTCCGCGACTGAGGACAACGTCGCATTATCCAACCCTAGTGATCGCCAGATCGGCGTAGCTGTTGGCCCTGGCGATACGACGTTCACTCTAACTCCGGCCTCAGCCTGTTCGACGGCTAAGGTTCGAGCATGCGCTGTCAGTGCTGTTTTCGACGCAATGTAGCCAGCCAAGCCTGGGAAGGCCAAAGCGGAAAGAAAAGTCCCCACAAATACAACCGAAGCGGGTCTCGCCAATTGGGCTCGCAAAGCTGAAAGCGTGTTAAGCGCACCTGCTCCGTTGATGGCCCAATTTCGCTCGAATCCCTCACTCGCCAAGCTGTCTTCAAATACAGCGACTCCTGCATTCGGTACTAGAAAATCTACAGGCCCGATTCTGGAGACGCAGTGTGCAAGCTTCTCAAGATCCGAACTTACCGTAACATCGCCACTGACAATATGGAGGCGATCACCATGAACGTCTTTGAGTGCAGCCAGGCCGCCCCGGCCACGGGACATCGCCACTACCGTCGCTTCATAGCTTAGTAATCGTTGAACGACTGCCAGTCCGATGCCTGAACTTGCTCCGGTTACCACAGCGACACGATTGTCGAACTCACTTTTCATGTTTCAGCTCCTTGGGTATTAAACCATTTACCCATCACTGACACATTTCATGCCAACCTCAAACGTCATAAAAATCAGGGTGCTGAAGCTATACCGAGTCAATTTGACCATTATTCGTTTTTGTCGAAATGACGACAAAAAGGTTTTTTTGACACGCACCAATGGCTGTGTTCTCAAGTGCGTTATAGGACTGAAAATCCGGTCGCATCGAATTTCTTTGAGAGGAAAATGCCACTCCACTCTTCGTAAACACGCCCGAGTTGCTCTGCGAACTGCGGATTGACCGCCCACCGCCCCACTCTCTTGCGATCTGTTTCGGCGTTGTCGACCGGCGAGAGGAATCAGTCTTCACAAAGGCGCTGCACCTGTTATCCACCCCAGAACTATCGCGCATCGCAACTCAGTTGCCGCTTACTGTGCCAGTTTATACACCGGCTTTGGGTCGCCTTCCGCCGGGTTCACGGACAACCGGCTTGGCAACATCGGCGAACGGCAAATCGCGAATCAGAACTGTATGGCTTAGTTGAAAGGTCTTTTCTTGGCCCTGTCTGACTAGACCACGCGTGGCTACTGTGGGCTCCAACAACCCTAAACCCGCTGCGAGTGACCGCCATGAACAACCGTCTTGATTACTTCAAACAGTCGCCTCAGGCTTCCAATAAGCTGGTGGAGCTGACGATGCAACTGAGTAAGAAGCCGCTACTGGCTGACCTGGCCCACCTCATAATGCTGCGGGCGTCTCAATTGAATGGCTGCGCGTTCTGCGTGGATATGCACGTGAAGGAAGCCAAGATCCATGGCGAGCGCGAATTGCGCCTCCATCACATTGCGGTCTGGCGTGAATCGCAACTGTTCTCGCCAATAGAGCGCGCGGCGCTCGCCTGGACAGAAGCCCTGACCCAACTGCCATCCCATGGTGTACCTGAAAGCCTCTACGCGGATGTGCGTGAGCAGTTTTCCGAACAGGATCTGTCGGATTTGTCGTTCCTGATTGTCGCCATCAACGGTTGGAATCGCCTCAATGTGGCCTTTCAGGCAGTCCCTGGTTCTTCGGATGAGGTGTTCGGCCTGACCAAAGCCAACCTCAACTGAGCGCACGGTTTATAAACGCGCCAAGCTGCTCGCCCTGAGCAGCGCAGGCGCAGTTGGTGAAGCTCAGCAGCAGCCCAGATTGACGCCGCGACGAAACACTCCATCGCGACAAGGGTTGCACGGCGATGCCTTTGGCCAGCAGTTGCTCAGTCAGGGCAGTGTCGACTACTCCCTCCGGCAAACGGAGTACCAGGTGCATCCCTCCTGGCGAGCGCTCCACCAGCAGTCCATTGGGTAAACTCCGCTCCAACGCTTCAATAGTCAAAGCGCGTCGTTCGCTGTAGAGCCTTCGCATGCGCTGAATGTGCCGAGTGAAATGCCCCTCGACAATGAACTCTGCGACCAGCGCTTGAGTAATCGCTGGCGAGCCTGCGGAGAATAACGCCCGACTTACACGCTCAAACGCTGCCACTTGCCCCTGAGGCACCACTAGGTAGGCAAGGCGGATACCGGGGAAAAGCACCTTGCTGAAAGTTCCGGCGTACAGCACGCGCCCGTTGCGATCCAAGCTCGCCAACGCCGGCAAGGGGCGACTGACATAGCGATACTCGCCGTCGTAATCATCCTCGACAACCCAGGCATCGCTCCGGGCCACCCAATCGAGTAACAACTGTCTCCGAGGCAAAGACAGCGCCATACACAATGGGCTTTGATGCCCCGGCGTCACCATGACGACCTGTGCAGCCTGATGCCTGGCAATGGCCTGCTCCACATCCATACCTTCGGCATCAACTGGCACTGCCTCAAGCTCAATACCGAATTGACGAAGCACTTGGCGCGTGGTTGGGTAGCCAGGATCTTCGACCCAGGCTCGCTCCCCTGCGCGCAGTAAAGTATGTGCGATCAGCGACAGGCTACTGCGCCAGCCGCTGGTGATAAATACCTGATGGGCGCCGCAATCGATACCTCGAGACACCTGCAGATATGAGGCTATGGCGCTGCGTAAGGCAGGCAGGCCGTGCGGCGGCGGATAGTCCAGATCGCCTGAACGCATGCCTCGCAGATAACGGGCACCCAAGCGCGCCCAGATCTTGCGTGGGAACTCATCCATTGCAGGCACTCCCATCTGAAACGGCAAAAGTTGCGGTGGACGCCATAGTGCGTCTGGGGAGTTTTCAATCACCTCGCTGCTGACGGATAAAGCGGGGGCAGACAGTAGCGGCTTCTGCAATTCGGGATTGACCACGGTGCCCTTCTGCCCCAGGGCCAAGAGGTAGCCCTCGCTCGTGAGCAGCGAATAGGCCAGCTCGATGGTGCCACGAGCAACGCCGAGATCCTTGGCGAGAGCTCGCACCGAAGGCAATCGGTCACCAGGGGAAAGCGTGCCAGCGGCGATGGCGGCGAGTACTCGGTCATATAACTGACGGTACAGAGGCGAGCCGGGTTGCCCATCCAAGGAGGCGAAAGGGTGCGAACAGGAAGTCATCATGGCCTAGTTCATATCTCACTTCTTGGTTCAATAAATTGAGGCAATGTTAGTTCAAGATTTGACCATCACAACCCACTAAGGCCTCTCCCATGACGTTCAATCTTCAAGACTACGTGCCCAGCGTGCTCGACTTGGCCGACACTGCCCTGCGTCCTCTAGACAGCCGCCATGACTTGAAAATCGCTTTCCCGGTAATGCAGCAATTGCGCCCCCACCTAACAAGCGAGGCCGATTTTATGAGTCGTATCGAACGAATGCGAGCCGGCGGCTATCGCCTGGTTGGAGCCTTCGAGTCATCGGCTCTCGTGGCGCTTACAGGTTACCGCCTTCAGGAGAATCTGATTTATGGCCCATTCTTGTATGTCGATGACCTCATCACCGATGAAGCCCAGCGCGGCGGCCAGTGGGGCTCCCGATTATTGCGAGCTCTGGAACGACTGGCTCGTGCCAGCGGTTGTGCTCGCCTTGTGCTTGACACGGGTTTGGCCAACGCGCGCGCCCAACGCTTCTACTTCCGCGAAGGCCTTTATACCGGCGCGCTGCGTTTTCAAAAACAGTTCGATACCCCATGACCGCATCACCCGTACAGGAGGCAATATCATGAACCCGTCTCAGAAGCCACTCGCTCCTTTGCGAATCCTTCGCCTGATTGCCAGTCCCAACGGTAATGCATCTGAAAGCTTGAAACTGTCTGAGCGGATTCTGCACGCTCTGACAGTACGCGCTGGTATACGCGGGATTGAACTGACGGATATAGACCTGAACACGTTATCGCCAGTCGATGCGACTTATGCCCATGCCTTGGCCCATCCGAGCGAAATAGCTACCGAGGATCAGAAAGGTACATTGAGTCGCTCCGACCAAATGATCATCCTGTTGAATGCCTGCGATGTACTGGTAATCGCTACTCCCATGCACAACTACAGCGTGCCCTCTCCGCTCAAGGCCTGGATTGACCACGTTGTACGCGTCGGAAAAACTTTCCTGAGCACATCAAAAGGTAAGGTTGGAACGTTATTGGATCGCCCCGTCTACGTTGCCGTAGCCACCGGCGGCTACATTAGCGGTGAGAGGGCCCGGCAACCCGACTTTCTTCGTCCCTACCTATCCGCAGTGCTGAAAACCATCGGTCTCAATCAGGTGCATTACTTCACCGTTGAAGGGACAGCAAAAGGGACGGACGCGCTAAAAACGGCGCAGAAAATAGGGTACGACGATGTGCACACGTTCTTTCATGAGGAAATCGAAGCTAGGACTCATGAAACAGTTGCCTGAAGCCGGTGCCCCCAGACGGTCGAAGTACAAAGGTCGGCAGCGATGCCTGAAGCTGAGCCTTGCTTTTTGATTTCGGGAGAGCCGTTCGCCCGGCTCGGCAGCCATGAGCCGCAAGTCCCACGCTTAATATCGCCCTACAGAGAGGAATTAATCATGAGTCGCCTCGATTGGTTTCAAATTTCACCTAGTGCAGCCAAGGCGCTTGGAGGTTTGCATCACTTTGCGACCACTGCAACCAACCTGCCAGCCCAACTGATCCATTTGGTGTTTCTCAGAGTGTCGCAGATCAACGGCTGCGCACACTGTATTGATCTGCATTCACGGGATCTGATCAAAGAAGGCATGTCGGTGGACAAGCTGGTATTAGTACCGGTATGGCATGAAGCGCAGCACCTATTCTCGGATCAGGAGCGCTCGGCATTAGCCTGGGCAGAAGAGGTCACGCGGGTAAGCGAGACCCACGTATCGGACGAAGCGTACGCAGCCGCCTTGGCGATGTTTGCGGAAAAGGATCTGGTTGACCTGACAGTAGCGATTGCTGCGATGAACGCTTTCAATCGTATGGGTGTCAGCTTTAGATTGAAGCCTGCTGCCAAGGCTTGATGGCGAAGGCCTATGAGTCCGAAGACAGCACTTCAGCATCCCTCTGCTGACCCTGCGTAAAGGCTAGTGTACGCCCACCACAACTGATGCCCGCTGTGGGTTGCGGCGGACGCTAAAGGCCCGGTATCCGTACTGGGCCTGGGTCTTCGCCCCGCCTCATTTGTCCGATTGAATTCAACATCTTTGAAGGGCTATCTCCGCGCATCAGTTAGAGGCGGCAATTTTAGTTAACAGCCTTCTCTTAGCCTTCCTCATGCGTTTATGCCAATACTGTTGGCAGCTATAGCCTGGACGTTTTCGGAAACATCCACGAGTTCGCGTCTAGCGGTTTTTCATCGAAGGTAATCTCAGGTTGATCTGCCGCTTATAGCCGAAAATGGACGCCCATCAGGGCTGCTTCTGGCCGAAAGCGGCCGTTCACGAATGACTACCTTCGGCCAAAAGTAGCTCTGAAGGCGGGCTATAACTCTCTGATGCTCAGAATAAACGGGGGATGACAGCGGGGTGGAAAAATAGGCTGTAAGTCGACGCTGCCTCATAACACCACCTTCGCCACGGTAGAGAAGCCATCGGGCTTTCTACTTCAGGCGAACGAAAGACCATTCAACGCTACAGGTGAGAATTGGCGGTATGTGCTTCTCCCTTAATAATACTGGCCTACGGCGAGCAAGCTCTCGAGACACGTCTAATCATAACCCCTATCCTCCGAGCTTGACCGGTTGAGGAAGGAGCTCTCGGCTGAAGAGGGATTGCGACGGCGAAAAGTCCGTATCCCAGGCGAACGCAGTGGCGCTCGAACAATCTCGGTCGGTACCCAGGTGACGGTTAGCGGCGAAAGAGCCACTGCAATGGCGAACGCATTCAGTCCCCCTGTGCCGATAACATCAGAGCAGATAGCCCTTTTTTCGCCATTGAAGGTACATGCGGCAAGATTATCAAAGAGCATCCGAGTGCGAGCTTTATCTGACTGTTGTAAAGGTGGCCTGGACTGAGCCTGCAAGAGAGATTGGAAATCTGCTCCATCACTCGTTGCCCGCATCCTGGGTTCTGATGTTGGCCAGTCGGATGGTGCTGGCGGTACTGCAGAAATACCGGTCATCGGCATGCCTCATATCACGCTTGGTGTCATGAATCTCGCCAGTGTTCCTGGCGTGACAGTTCCGTTCTTTGCTTCATCAGATCCCGCTGAACCAGTTGTAGCCCTGGTCTTCCCAATACCCGCCCGGGTTGTCGTTGCTGACGAAAATCTCGACAACATGCTTGGGGTTTTTGAATCCCAGTTTGGTGGGGACCCGAACCCTCAGCGGATAGCCGTACTCGGGCGGCAGCGCCACGTCAGCGTAATCCAGTGCCAACAGCGTCTGCGGGTGCAAGGCAGTCGGCATGTCCAGACTGGAGTAGTAACGATCGGCACATTTGAAACCGACAAATTTCGCTGTGGTGTCGGCGCCGATGTGTTCCAGGAAGGTTTTCAGCGGTACACCTCCCCATTGACCGATCGCGCTCCAGCCCTCAACACAGATCAGCCGAGTGATATCGCTGCGTTGCGGCAGCTTGCGCAAGCTTTCGAGTGTCCACGGCGCCTTGTCCCTGATCCGGCCGGAGACGGCGAGCGAGTAACTGGTCAGGTCTACTTCAGGGATATCGTCCTGACCATAGAAAGCGTTGAACGGAAACGGCTTGGTGATCTGCGCGCGGGCGAAGGTCGGCGCCAGTTTCCGTCCACTGAACAGCCACGCCTGGACCCGGTCGTTCCAACGCGACATGGCCCAAAGCACTTTGTCGACCTGATCGCCGTCCTGCAGGTTGCAACCGGTCAGCATCGACATCGCGCCCACCGTCAGGCCGGCCCGAAGCAAATGCCGGCGCTGAATGTTTTCCAGTTCAAGCTGTTGCGCAGGTTCAATCCTGACGCGCTGACGCGTTATTTTTGTAAATTCAGTCATGACCCATTTTTCTCGTTATCAGGCGTCCGCACTCCACCCGTGATCATTGGCAACAGGGTTTTTGGTACCAGAATCACCAAGACCAGGTGAATCACCACAAACGCTGCAATCATCGCCATGGCCGCAAAATGTACGTAACGAGCAACGTCATAGCCGCCCAGTAACGCGACCAGCTCTTGAAGTTGAACCGGTTTCCAGATCGCTACACCCGAGATCACGATCAGTACACCTGCCGCCAGCACGATCCAGTACATCAGGCGCTGTACTGCGTTATAGACACCCTTTTCATGCACCAGCCGAAAGCGCAAGGCATCGGTCAGATCATGCTTCAATGCGGCAATGCCGATGGGCAGCAGCTCACGTTTGAAATGACGACTGGCCAACCCGTACAGCACATAGATTGCGCCGTTGATCAGCAGCAGCCACATGAACGCAAAATGCCAGGCAAGTGCCCCGCCCAGCCAACCGCCCACGGTCAATGACACCGGAAACCAGAAACTGAACAGTGGCGAGGCGTTGTAGATAGCCCAACCGCTCATGAACATGCAGACCATGCAGGCCGCATTGAGCCAATGGGTGAGGCGAACCGGCCAGGGATGCAGTTTCTTCTGTCTCACGTGGTTCCCCTTGCAAGCCTTCCGTGTAGCGGAGCGTTGCCAGACGGCAACGCTCAAGCTTTCTCAGATGATTACATCGGTGGCTGGAAGCCATCCTTGCCGACTGCAATGCCGCGTGCGGTGCCATCTGCAGCGGGGAACACGACGATTTTCGTTCCTTTGACCAGCTCATCGGCTTTGCCTGGCTCGACGTAGGCGATAGGCACGTCATCCGGCACGACGATTTGTTTCTCGCCGCCCTGGTAGTTGACGGTCAACGTGCGGCCGTCGGTTTTGGACAGTTTGCCAACGGTGCCGTTGGTCATGGTGCCAGTGCTGCCGTCTGCGTTCTGCCAACCGTAATGACCTTCGCCGCTGCCCTTGAGCCTGGCGTCGAATACCGTGACCTCAAGCGCCTTCAAGGTTCCGTTGGCCTGCGGGATGGCCGCCGAGCCGATGAAGCTGTCGGATTTGATCGAGTCGATATTGGCCTTCGATACCCGGCTGATACCGGTCTTGTCAGTCAGTCCGATCGTCTGCTGGGCGCCAGAGCGGACAGTGAAGGTCAGCGTGTTGTTGCTGACGCTTTCCACCGTACCGCGCAGTGGTTTGATGACCGGCATGTCGGCGGCGGTGGCAATGACGGCAGCGCTGAGCATCACCAAACCGAACGTGGTAGACAGGGCGTTTTTGAGTTGCATGGCGACGATTCCTCATGGGTTGATGTGTCGCCATCCTCGACCGCAGACCGGGACGTCACGATGACCGCCGAATGACAATTTTGTCATTCGCCAACCCTGACCATGAATGACAGAAATGTAACCGACTGCGCCCGCTCATCCCGTTACACTGCACAGCCGAGATACCGATGTCGCGGACTGAATCCCGTCATGAAGAAACCCGAGCGCGCCTGACGATGCATATCCTGCTGATCGAAGATGACACCAAAACAGGTGAGTACCTGAAAAAGGGGCTCGGTGAGTCCGGTTACAACGTCGACTGGACCCAGCATGGCGCTGACGGCCTGCACATGGCCTTGCATACGACCTATGACCTGATCGTGCTGGACGTGATGTTGCCCGGGATTGACGGGTTTCAGATCATCGAGCTGTTGCGCGCCAGACAAGACGTACCCGTGCTGTTCCTTACCGCGCGCGACCAGTTGCAAGACCGCATTCGCGGTCTGGAACTGGGCGCCGATGATTACCTGATCAAACCTTTTTCGTTTACCGAACTGCTGTTGCGCATCCGCACTATTCTGCGCCGCGGTGTCGTGCGCGAAGCCGACCATTTCCACCTTGCCGATCTCGAACTGGATCTGGTCCGGCGCCGCGTGACCCGCCAACAACAGGTGATCGTGCTGACCAACAAGGAGTTCGCCCTGCTCCATCTGTTTCTCCGTCGAGCCGGCGATGTGTTGTCCAGGACACAAATCGCTTCGGAAGTCTGGGACATGAATTTCGACAGCGATACCAACGTGGTGGACGTCGCTGTCAAGCGCCTGCGCAACAAGGTCGACCAGCCCTACCCGATCAAGCTGATCCATACCATTCGCGGTATCGGCTATGTCTGCGAGGTGAGGCCATGCGGTCCCGACGCCAACCCTCGCTGACGCTGCGATCGACCGTGGCGTTTGCCATGGTCGCGATGCTGGCCGTGGCCGGCGCGGGCTTCTATCTGTATCAGACGATGAAGGCCTCGGTATTGGTCTACAGCGATCACGCGGTGATGGGCCGTCTGGAGCATTTTCGCAAGCTCCTGCATTACGAACTCGCCATCGAAAAGCTGCGCGACAGCCCGCAGATTTTCAAGAACATGCTCGACAGCGAAGACGACATCTTCATCATTGAAGAGCCGGGGCAGCCACCGGTCATCCAGGTCAATCCACTCAACGTCACGTTGCCTGAACTGCCGGTGATCGGCCAGGACACAAAGCTGAGCGTCAGTGATCTGCGCAGCGGCGTGACCGACTCGGGAACAAGGCTGCGCGCCGCCTCCGTAGTCACGACGTCGGGTGGCCGTGTAGTCCGATTGACGGCCGCCCACCTTATGGGCAAGGAAATGGCGATGCTTGCAGCGTATCGCGAGCGCATCTACCTGGCCGTGGCCCTTGCCTTTCTGGCAACCGCGTTGCTGGGTTATCTGTTATTGCGTCGCGGGCTGCGTCCGCTGCGCAAAATGGCCGCCCATGCCGCAGCCATAACGCCTGAGCGTCTGCACAGCCGTATGGACAGCGCCGATACGCCGGTTGAATTGCAACAGCTGAGTGACGCCTATAACGCGATGCTTGATCGTCTTGCTCAGGGTTATCAGCGACTGACGCAATTTTCCGCCGACCTTGCCCATGAAATCCGCACGCCGGTCGGGTCGTTGATGGGACATTGTCAGGTTGCCCTTCGCCAACGCCGTAGCGAGGACGAATATCAGGCGCTGATCGCTTCGAACCTTGAAGAACTCGAACGGATCTCGCGCATCGTCGAAAGCATTCTATTTCTGGCGCGCGCCGATGAAGCGCAAGCCGTAGTGGAGCGCCAACAACTGTCGCTGCATGACGAATCACAGCGCATCGCTGAGTATTTTGAGGGTTTGGCTGAAGAGCGGCGAATGAGCTTCCAAATAACGGGCGATGGTATCGTGCTCGCTGACCCCTTGCTGCTGCGCAGAGCGTTGAGCAACCTGGTGGCGAACGCTGTTCGCTACGCTTACGAGGGCACCGAGATTCTGATACGGGTATTGGAAACCCACGGAGGAGCCCGGATTGAGGTGGAGAACCAAGGGCCGGTGCTGGGCGACGAAACCCTGGGCAAACTCTTCGACCGCTTTTACCGTGGCGATGCGTCTCGGCACCAGAATTCCGACTCCTACGGGCTTGGCCTCGCCATTGTTGTGGCCATCATGCAACTGCATGACGGCCACGTGGGTGTCGAACAGCCAAGGGCCGGGACTATTCGTTTTTCGCTGTCGTTCCCTTGAGCTGCTCGAACGGTGCAAACTGTTCTTCGCCCGCTGCGGGTACCCAATCTTTTAACGGCGTCAGGAAATGCATTTCAAAACGACGTGACAGGAACGCCCACTTTCCGTCCCGACGTTCAAACCTGTCGTGGTAAAGACCGCTGACTTGCACCGGGCCTTTTTCAATGTCATGAAACAGGCAATCCGCAGCTACCGTGCCCACTGCGCTGTCACCCTCGATTTCAATCAGCGGGTTGGCCATCCAGTGGTGCATATGGGGCATCTGGCGCCAGCTGTTTTGCGCCATCGCCAGGATTTCGTCACGGTTTCCAGCCTGGCCAAAACCCGGTAGATCCAGTGTCGACTCTTCGTGCCAGATTGAGCTAAGAAGCGAGGCGTCGATGCGGTCGAAAGCATTGGCGTAGGCGCTGATCAGCGACTCGATGGCGGCGCGACTTTCCAGGGCGTCCAGTCGGGCTGTCAGTTGTTCATTGTTCATGATGAGGTTTCCTGCAGGGGCTGCGCATAAGCGAGGAAGGCAGCCCTGCGCGAGGGCTGCGCTACGGTTGAGCACGTAGTCAGATCTGCGACAGGCCGCCGTCGACCATCAACTCCACACCGTTGACATATTTCGCATCGGCAGACGCAAGAAACAGCGCCGACGAGGCGATTTCCTCAGGCTCGGCCATGTACCCCAATGGCGTGATCTGCTCGACGTGCTGACGCAGCGCGGCGACGTCGGTTTCGCTCATCTTCAAGCCGTTATCCATCAGCGGTGTGCGGGTGAAGCCAGGGCTCAGGACATTCGCTCTGATCTTGCGACCTTTGAGTTCGTTGGCCCACGTCCTGGCAAAGGAACGTACCGCGGCTTTGGAGGCGTTGTAGAGGCTCAGTCCTTCCATGCCATTGCTGGAACAGATAGAGGCCGTCAGCACGATCGAAGCGCCATTTTTCAACAATGGCATCAACGTCTGTACAGTAAAAAAGACTCCCTTTACGTTGATGTCGAACATGTTGAAATAGGCGGCCTCGGTGGTCTCGCCCAGCGGGTTCTTTTCACAAATACCCGCATTGGCAAACACTGAGTCCAGTTGATCGCCGTGCGCCTCAATCGTCGCCTTGAGCTCGTCCAGATCAACCTGGCGCGCGACATCGGAAATGACCGCGACCGCCCTGTCGCCAAGCTTGGCCACCGCAGCCTCCAGAGTGGCTGCAGAACGCCCGGTGATGTAAACGCGCTTGGCGCCCTCGGCAATCAAACCCTGTGCAATCGCAAATCCGATCCCGGTGGACGCGCCGGTGACGACTGCGACCTGATCAGCGAATTTACCTGACATAACTGACTCCTCGATTTCGGTTGTGTGGCTCGACTGGAACCACAGTGCGGCCATTTTGCGAGGAGGCAGGGGCGCAGCGGCACTGCCATAAATGAACATTGGCCGTTCATTTATGTGAGGCGTCAGCCAGGGTTTGATCGTTTAGATTGAAGTCAGCTTATTCAAAGCATGACTCGCAATCGAAAATATTCTGGAGCCGAAGGGTTTCAGAAAGGAGACCTTATGCCTGAGAAAATAGTAGCCCTTCCGGAACAGCGGCGCTGGCTGATGTTCGCCATCCTGTTGGTCGGTGCATTCTTGCCGCCGCTGGATTTCTTCATCGTGAACGTAGCGCTGCCTTCGATTCAGCAATCGCTGGGCACGGCCTCCTCTGCCGAACAGTTGATCATCTCTTCTTACGCGGCGCTGTATGCCGTGACACTGATCACCGGCGGAAGGCTTGGCGACATCTTTGGCCGCATGAGAATGTTCTTCGTTGGCCTGATTGGCTTTGCCGTCGCCTCACTGATCTGCGGTGTCGCCGAGTCACCCTGGGTGTTGATCGCCGGACGCTCGCTGCAAGGCGTGACGGCCGCTGTCATGGCGCCGCAGGCACTCGCTTCAGTGCAGGCGATATTCCCTGAGTCGGAAAAACCCTTGGCGTTGAGCCTGTACGGTGCGGTGTTTGGTTTGGCGTCGGTAGTCGGCCAGGCACTTGGCGGGATTCTGATCTCGCTCAACCTGATGAACCTGGGCTGGCGGTCGATATTTCTGGTGAATCTACCGATTGCGTTGCTGGTCATTCTGATCGCCATCCCCGTGGTCAAGGAAACCCGCGCACCCCAGACCAGCAAGCTGGATCTGGGTGGAACGCTGTTGTCGATGGTGACGCTTGCGGCGCTGATCGTTCCACTGATCGAGGGACGTGAAGCGGGCTGGCCGTGGTGGGCCTGGCTGTCGCTGGCGGCGGTGCCACTGCTGGCCTGGCTGTTCTGGCGCTACGAAGCCCGCTTGTATCAAGCGCAAGGCGCGCCGTTGCTGAACCCTGCTGCACTGCGTGCGCCCGGGCTGGGCCGGGCATTGCTGGTGGCGCTGACTTTTTACGCGATCGGCGTGTTCTTCCTGCTGTTTTCCATCTATTTACAGGGAGCGCTGCATACGAGCCCGCTCAGTGCAGGTCTGGTCTTTCTGCCATTCGGCGCTGGTTTCTTGCTGGGGCCGCTCGCCACCCATCTATTCCGGCGTTTGCTGGGGTCTTATGTGAATCCCTTCGGAATGGCACTCGAAGTGCTGGGGTTCGTGCTATTGGCCTGGCTCGTGGCGCACACGCCAACCGCCGTCACGCCCTCTGCGCTGTCCCTTGCCGTGATTCTCTTTCTGATCGGTTTCGGACAAGGACTGGCCCTTCCGACATTGATGCGCATGATCACTGGACGCGTGGCACCGGCGTATTCCGGCATGATTGCGGGCATCACCAGTTCCACACTGCAAATCAGCACGGCACTGAGCGTAGCGATCATCGGTGGCATTTTTTACACGCTTCTGGGCAAGGACACGGACGCGGCGGCCATCACCCACGCCTTCACCGTCGCCATACTGTGCATCGCTGCGTGTCTGGTGGTAGGCGCAGGACTGAGTCTGAGTCTGGCGCGCCAATCTGCTGCAGAGCTGCAAACGGCGGCCATGCAGCCGGCAGAGTGAATCAACCGCCTGCCTGAGTGCCAATCATGACGGAGGCCAGGTCGGCAAGCGCGCGCAGACTGTCCATCTGGCGCATGTCCTGGTGGTAGCCCATCCAAATGTCGCGGCCTGGTGGCGGTTCATCTGAATCGATCAGACGCAGCGCCGTCAACTGGTCGCCCAAAGCGCGGGGCAATACCGCGACGCCCTGCCCCTGCGCACACATTTGCGCCTGGACTGTGCGACTGCTACTGGTAAACACGGTACGCGCCAGAGGGTAACGCTGCTGCAGCCACTGCACATCGGGATAATGGGACTGGGCAACACTCATGGTGATCAGACCCAGCCCGGCGCCCTGTGGCTCAGGGTCAGCAGATCCAACGGCTGCGTATAACCCGTAATTCAGGGAGATCAGCTTGCGGTGCACGATATCGGGTTCGGTGAACGGAACGATTCGAAACGCGATGTCGGCGTCGCGGCGAGCCAGATCAAACAATCGATGCCCGGCAATGACCTCGGGCACGATCAATGGATAACGCCGGCCCAGTTCACTCAGCACCGGGGCCAGCACATAACAGGCGAACCAGTCAGCGCAGGAAATGCGCAGCACACCTTCGGGCTGTGCGCTGTCCCCCGCGAGGCGCCTTTCGATGGCCAACGCACTTTGCTCCATTTCCTGCGCGAGGCTGAGGAGCTTCTCGCCGCTGTCGGTCAACACGAGACCTTGGTTGGTACGCAGGAAAACGGGTTGGCCACTGAACTGTTCCAGCACCTGCAAGCGCCGCCCCACGGTCGGATGGCTGACCCCCAACAGCTTGGCGGCAGCCCCTAATGACCCGCTGCGGGCAATCGCGAGAAAGACCCGCACATCACTCCAGTCCATGCTCCGCCCCCGTACAAAAATGAACAGTGAGAGTGCAGCAATGGCAGTGCCGTAGCAATCCCGTGCCCGACATACTTGTCTGCACTCACCGTCGTCGAATACCAACCGGAGACTGCAAATGAAGATTGGTTTTATCGGAGTGGGATGCATGGGCAGAGCCATCATTCCACTGCTCGTCCGCGCTGGCCATCACGTCTCAGCATGGAACCGCAGTCAGGCGGCGATCAAGGATCTCGAAGGCATCAGCGTTATCGAAACGCCGGCCTCGGCGTTCCAGCAAGAGGTAGTCATCACTCTTCTGGCCGATGATGCCGCCGTCAGGCAAGTGCTGCTCTCCAGGGCTGTTCTGGAAACTGCAGACAAAGCTTGCGTGCATGTCGTGATGTCGACCTTGTCGCCTTCGCTGATGTTGGAGTTGCAGCGCGAACATGAAGCCGTCGGCATGCCATTGATCGCGGCGCCGGTCTTCGGCGTGCCCGCCGTGGCGGCCAAGGGCGAGTTGAATATCCTGGCGGCCGGATCGCAGGCCGCTGTCTCGACCGTCCAACCGCTGTTCGACCTGCTCGGGAAAAAAACCTGGTATCTGGGCGACCAACCTGAACAGGCCTGTATCGCGAAAATCGCCGGCAACATGATGATCACCCAAGCCATCCAGTCGCTGGGCGAAGCCAGCGGACTCGTTCAACGCCACGGACTGAGCCCTTCGATTTTCATCAAGCTCATGACCCAGACCCTGTTCGCCTGCCCCAGTTATCAACGTTATGGGCAGAACATCGTCAGCAGCAATTTTGAACCGGGATTCAAACTGTCGCTTGGCCTCAAGGATATGAATCTGGCGATCGATGCGGGTCGTCTCAAGGGGCTGGAGTTGCCAGCGGCGGATGCCGTGCGATTGAAAATGACGTCGGCGGTAGCCAGGGGAGATGGCGACAAGGACTGGTCGGTTTTTGCTCAGCAGACGAATCATTGAGAAGCTCTTTCGAACACCTGTCACGAGGTCATTCATGGAAAACTCCGACATCGCGCGTCAACTCTCAACATTCAGGAAAACCATCGACAATATCGACGCCGCCCTCATCCACCTGCTCGCGGAACGGTTTCGCTGTACCGATGAGGTCGGATTGCTCAAGGCCCGATATCAGTTGCCTGCGGTAGACGAGGCCAGAGAGCAGCAGCAATACCAGCGTCTGGCAGCACTTGCTCAGGAGGCCGAGCTGGATACGGCCATCGTGCAGAGGCTGATGCAGTTGGTCATTGGCGAAGTGGTCGAGCGCCACAGGCAGATCGCCGCCAGGCATGCCCCGGCACCCGCCAATAACCCTGACCCTCGGGCCTGACCCCGGCGCCACTTATCGAAGCAATCAGACAAACGAGCAGAACCGCATGAAATGGCCAACGATCGAGCAAATTCGCAGCTTCACCGATTTACCCTATGGCTACAGTTGGGATTACCTGAAACGTGAGGAGATCAATGTCGCGACAGATTTTTTCCGGACATGGTTTCCCTCCATTTCGGTGGGGTTGGCAAGCCCGTTTCTGGACCAGCAGTTCTACGCAGACAACGTGGTGCTCGAAGACGATCCGGATCGAGGCATATTCGCTACCGTCGTCCGCCAGAACGATGAGATTGTCGCTATCGCCACGTGGGAAAAAATTGACGGTGCTGACGTTATTTTCGGGCGGGTCGGCGCGGTAGCCAAACCGCACAGACAAGCCAGACTGGCCGTTGCGGCCCAGGACCTTGGAGAAAAAATCGGCACGTTCATGGGCGCGGGGCTGATCTATGGCATGGCAACAACCCGCACGCCGTATATGCAACAAGCACTGGAGCAAGCCGGTTACAAAGCGGTAGGGATAATGCCTGGCTTGGACCGGGAAGAAACAGCACCTGGAATCGTGCGCAGGGTTTACGAAGTCATCTACGTAAAACGGCTCGCACCACACGCCGACTTTCTCATTCCTGCCGGTCATAACCTTACCCCTACAGTCGCGCGACTTTACGCAGATATATTTCAAGGTGATGACGACACGAACTGACGAGCCAGCCTAGCAGCGAACCAACCATCGAAATGCTTCTGATCAGTAACGCTACCGGCTCGCGCCTTTTGCATCGATCGAGGTAGCCACATTAGGTAATGAGTTCAAAAAGACTCAGCAGCGGCTAAAAGCACCTGTGGGGTTGATTAATAGATGAGAAGTGAACTGAGTGGACGCGGCTCTGGCCCCTGAGTTAGCTTTCGTAACCGTTCTAACTTGGGGCTCCGCAATCATGACTGACCGTCAGATCATTGTTCCAGATGGCATGAGATTGATCTACGAGCGCGCGGGTTATGCACCAGCAGTAAAGGTAGGAAAAACTCTCTACTGCGCGGGTCAGGTAGGCAGGACGCCGGAATTATCCGTCATTGAAGAACCTGAGCAGCAGTTTTTAGCTGCATGGGACAATCTCCGGATCGTCTTGGAGGCAGGTGGCTGTAAATTTGAAGATGTCGTAGAAATGACAACTTACCACGTCGACATGCACCGTCACATGCCAATTTTCAGACGCGTAAAGGATAAAGTATTTCCGAGAAGCACTTGTGCATGGACCTGCATTGGTGTCAGTGAATTAGCTCGACCTGGCCTTCTCGTGGAGATCAAGTGCGTCGCAGTAGAGCGATAACCCTCTGACAAGAACCTGCATATCCAGGTCTTAAAATGGGTGACTACGCATGCGGTGGTAGATTCAAAATTACACTTGCCTGCTGCATCGGTAGGCGCGTGATAACACTTTACGCCGACGGCTAATACTGACTGGAAGCAGGCGCCAATCAATTCCGATGCGAGCAGAAAAATGCCTATCAGCGGATATCCTTAGCACTCGCTAAACGCAAATCCAAAGTCATCGCTTGACACTTGTGCCGCTTCGTTAAGTCGTTGGCGCAGCGCAGCCGTTAGCTGCCTCTCCACCACCCACGGATCCGACAGCGCGGCGAGTTGTGGCGCCAATTGCGGCGACAGGCTCATTAGCGAATGATTAAGCGATCGCGCCGTTTCAAAAGCGGCTTTCTGCACAAAGCTGATTTCCACCAGCTCCCCCTGCGCCTTGCGAAACTCCATCTCAGCCATCCGCGCCAAGTAGTGCTCGCGATGTGCACGCGCTTTCTGAAAGTCCGGGGACTGCCCTTGCGCGGGATCAACGGGCGGCGGCGCAGCCATGTTGGTCGGTTCGGATTGTGTAGCGACGTGGCTGTACACATTACGCTGAAGCCGCTCCTGTTGGTGGCGAGCAGCGACGGCAGCCTTGCTCGGGTCAGCGGTATCGCAAGCGCATTCGAAGCGCTCTGTATTTCCTAGCAAGGAGGCAGCATGAACATTCAATTTCTTAGCCATGAGCAGGTCTGCGAGTTGACTGGAGCCAAAACTAAAGCCGGTCAGATTACTGTACTGAAGCGTAATGGCATTCGTCACACCATCAAGCGCAATGGCTGGCCCTGCGTGATTGCCTCGGCGCTAACAGGGGTAACTACAAACGCACCAGAAGTTCCGACGTGGCAGCCACGCTTGGTGGGATAAATGGGACGAAGACCAACAAAGCCGGGAAGCATTCCTCGCCTACGCGAGAGAAAACGCGGCAACACCACCTACTACCTTTATGACACTGGCGGGAAACCACGCAAGGAAATCCCGCTGGGTACAGATTACGGCCTAGCCATCTTGGAGTACGCAAAGCTCGAAAAAAGCCGCGTTTCTCAAGCTCTGACACAAACCGTACTTACCTTTGCATACGTGGCCGAGCTTTATATGAATGAGGTGGTACCCACGAAAGCCCATGCCACCCAGAAGGACAACGCGCGCGAACTGAAAAATCTTCTCCTGTTCTTCAACGACCCACCGGCCCCTCTAGAAGCAATCGAACCGAAACATGTCAGCCAGTACCTTCGTCATCGCGGTAAGGCAGCTCCTATTCGTGCAAATCGGGAAAAAGCGTTACTCAGCTCCATTTGGAACTTCGCTCGCGAGAACGGCTACACATCCTTGGCAAATCCGTGCTCAGGCGTGAAGGGTAATAAAGAAACCGGTCGCGACATATATGTTGAAGACGACGTCCTTGCCCGAGCCTACCAGCATGCCGATCAACCATTAAGAGATGCTTTGGACCTGTTCTATCTAACAGGTCAGAGGGTCGCTGACACATTGAAGATGGATGAGCGCGACATAAAGGACGGAAAGCTCTCCGTCCAGCAAGGCAAAACTGGGGCTAAACGAAGGATCGAAATCATTGGTGAGCTCAAAGTCGTAATAGATCGAATCATGGCGCGAAAGACCGGACAGAAAATCAGATCAACACGCCTGGTAGTAATCGACTCTGGGCAGCCGATGACGACCAGAATGCTCAGAAAAAGGTTCGATGACGCCAGGGAAGCAGCCGGGATTCCAAAAGCAGAATTTCAGATGCGCGACCTACGAGCAAAAGCGGCCACGGATAAAGAGGAGTCAACAGGGAACATCAGAGAAGCTCGAGACCAACTTGGGCACACCACCGTAGGGATGACAGAACAGTACATCCGTATGCGGAAGGGCATGAAGGTCACCCCTACGAGGTGACTAACGGTCACGAATTGCGGAAAAGATTTTTTGATTGCGGAAAAAAGAACTAAGGGCTTGCATGAGGTATGTCATGCAAGCCCTTGATATTCATGGTGCCCGAAGCCGGAATCGAACCGGCACGCCCTTACGAGCGGGGGATTTTAAGTCCCATGCGTCTACCAGTTTCGCCATTCGGGCGGTAGCGCGGTGTTGCTTTGCTCAGCCTTGCGGTTGCGATCCTGACAGGATGGCCGCTTGAAAAGCCGAGCGGGGAATATATACATCACGTCCCGGTGAAGCAAGTTTGGAGTGCGCGATTTGAGAACTAAATATCGCTGACCAAGGAAAATCAAAAAGCCTCAGAAATCAGGGAGCTACGGAGTTTGCTTGAAGTAGACGCCGAGGTTACTGGCAAATCGCAGCAACCCGACTGGAAATTGAGACGATAAACTCAAAAGATTCAGACGCTCACCATCACCTTAGCTGCACGGGTGACAGATGTTTCATCGATTGAGATTATGAGCAGGCAACCCAGGACTGGACGGGATGTCTACGCTAAAGGATGGCGCCGAAATCAATAATCAAAGGGTAATCAGCACGCCCCCCCCCCTTCAACCACGATCACGCCTCACAGAACGTCACCAGAGCAGTGCTCAGGGATGTACAAGCAATCAGGAGATTTGATTCCATGCAAATGAGTGACACCGTTCTAAAAGCGTCTTTAAGCCAAGAGGAGCGCTCGGCGATCGCCGAGATCGAAGCGACCACCAATATCCTGCAACTTGTCACCCGTCTGACCGGTACACGCTTTGCCGGCATCGCAAAATTCACTGAAACAGAGTGGATCGTTTGTTCGGCGTACGATCCGATTGAACTGGGAATAAATGTCGGCGATACGCTGGATCTGGAAACCACCCTTTGCAGTGAGTTTCGACGAAATCCGCAAGCCCTCTTCCTTCCACAAATCAGCCAGGATGGACGACTTTCGTCACGTCCTGTGGTGAAGCAATATTCGATTGAAAGCTACGCAGGCGCGCCTGTTTTCCTGCCGGACGGGAGACTCTGGGGTGCCTTATGTGCTCTGGACTCAAGGGCTGTTCTGTTTGACAACCCCGATCTTGCAGAGACATTGACGCTGTTCGCGCGGCTCATTGGCTGCATCTTTTTCTCGAATCTCACGGTGGAAGGTGCCAGCCACATCCAGACCGGATCGTGCTTGACTGATTGACCCTCCGCAAACAGGTGAGCACCACACTTTTCTGCAGACAACAAAAAACCCCGTAGATCATTGATCTACGGGGTTTTTGATAGTGGAGGCCGAGGTCGGAATCGAACCGGCGTAGGTGGATTTGCAATCCACTGCATAACCATTTTGCTACTCGGCCTCAAAGTCTTTGCTGTCAGTAGCACAACAACAAACACTGTACAAATTGGAGCGGGAAACGAGACTCGAACTCGCGACCCCGACCTTGGCAAGGTCGTGCTCTACCAACTGAGCTATTCCCGCTTGGTGTGGCGCATTCTATAGAATTAAGATGCCCCGTCAACCCCTTGATTCAAAAAACTTTTATTTATTTTCGACATCGGTCTTCAGGTGCGGCCAGGCGGCGCGAAGGTATTGAACCATCGACCACAGGGTCAGCCCTGCCGATACGATCAGCAGCGTATAACCGAGCACGACCCAGAAGCTGAATGCCTTTGGATGAGCCAGCAGAATCACCAGCGCGAGCATCTGCGCAGCGGTTTTCCATTTGCCCAGATTGGAAACGGCTACCTGCGCTCGTGCGCCGAGTTCGGCCATCCATTCGCGCAGTGCCGAAATCACGATCTCACGACCGATGATGACCGCCGCTGGCAGCGTCAGCCAAAGATTGCCGTGTTCCTGCACCAGCAAGACCAGGGCAACAGCGACCATCAGCTTGTCGGCGACCGGATCGAGAAACGCCCCGAACGGTGTGCTCTGCTCCAGTCGGCGCGCCAGGTAACCATCGAGCCAGTCGGTTGCGGCCGCGAAGGCGAACACCGAAGCGGAGGCCATGTAACTCCACTCGTAGGGCAGATAGAACAGCAAAATAAAGATCGGGATGAGCAGGACGCGTAGAACGGTAATCAGATTAGGGATATTCATCGGCACAACTGGCTACGAGGTGAAGGGGCATTCTACTCACTATGCAGGTTCGCATAAATCGACTCAGCGAGCTTTTTACTGATCCCCGGGGCTTTGGCGATCTCTTCGATGCTTGCACGAGACAGCTCCTGCAATCCACCAAAATGTTTCAACAGGTCACGGCGGCGGGTCGGCCCTACCCCTGCCACGCCTTCCAGCGTTGAGGTTCGGCGGGTCTTGCCGCGACGAGCGCGATGCCCCGTAATTGCGAAGCGGTGCGCCTCATCGCGGATCTGCTGAATCAGGTGCAAGGCGGGTGAATCGCCGCGCAAGGTGAACTCGTGGGCTGCATCATTCAGATACAACGTTTCGAAACCGGCCTTGCGCGTGGCGCCTTTGGCGACGCCCAACAGGATCAGATCCGGCACGGCCAATTCGTTGAGCACATCACGGGCCATCGACAATTGACCCTTGCCACCGTCGACCAGCAGGATGTCCGGCAACTTGCCTTCGCCGTCCTTGAGTTTGCTGAACCGGCGGGTCAGCGCCTGGTGCATGGCCGCATAATCGTCGCCGGCGGTGACGCCTTCGATGTTGTAGCGGCGGTAATCCGACTTGATCGCACCTTCCGGCCCGAACACCACGCAGGAGGCAACCGTAGCTTCGCCGCTGGAATGACTGATGTCGTAGCATTCCAAACGTTGCGGCGGCTCATCCAGATTCAGCACTTCGGCCAGCGCGTCGAATCGCGCGGCGGTGTGCTGACGGTTGGCCAGACGCGCGCCCAAGGCTTGCTCAGCGTTGGTCACTGCCAGTTGCTGCCAGCGCGCACGGGTACCGCGCACCCGGTGACTGATGGCCAATTCGCGGCCGCGCAAGGTATGAATCCCTTCGATCAGCGCTGGAAAATCTTCGTGAACCACATTCACGATCAACTCGCTCGGCAAATCGCGCTCGGGGCTGCTGATGTAGTACTGGCCGAGAAACGCCGCCATGACTTCGGAAACGTCTTCCTCGATGCCGACCTGCGGGAAAAAATTCTTGCTACCCAGCACTCGCCCGCCGCGCACGCTGATCAGGTGGACACAGGCGCCGCCTGGGTTGACGAATGCGGCAATAACGTCGATATCGCCGGTTCCGCCTTCCATGCTTTGCTGGTCCTGCACCCGGCGCAGCAAGGCGATCTGGTCACGCAATTCGGCCGCGCGTTCGAATTCGAGATTGATCGCTGCCTCTTCCATCGCGGTGGACAGCTCGTTGGTCAGCGCGTGGCTGCGACCTTCGAGGAACATCACCGAGTGGCGCACGTCTTCGGCGTAGACGTCAGGCTCGACCAAACCCACGCATGGTGCCTTGCAGCGTTTGATCTGGTATTGCAGGCACGGACGGGTGCGGTTCTTGTAATAGCTGTCTTCACACTGACGGACGAAAAAGGTTTTTTGCAGGATGCTCAGGCTTTCGCGAATGGCGCCGGCACTCGGATAGGGGCCGAAATACTTGCCCTTGGCCTTTTTTGCGCCGCGATGGATGCTCAGGCGCGGAAACTGTCCGTCGGAGAGAAACACGTACGGATAGGATTTATCGTCGCGCAGCAGGATGTTGTACGGCGGGCGCCACTCCTTGATCAGCGTCTGTTCCAGCAGCAGCGCTTCGGTTTCGTTGGCGGTGATGGTCGTCTCGACCTGAGCGATACGCCCGACCAGTGCAGCCGTTTTCGGCGCCAGCCCGGTCTTGCGAAAGTAGCTCGCCAGACGTTTCTTCAGGTTTTTCGCCTTGCCGACATACAGCAGGCGCGCCTCGCTGTCGAACATGCGATAGACGCCCGGGCGACCGCTGACGGTCGACAGGAAAGCACTGGAATCAAATGTCTCGGTCATGGTCAGGCGCTGGCATCCACCATGCCGTGACGCACCGCGAGCAGTGTCAGCTCGACGTCGCTGCTGATCGAAAGCTTCTCGAAAATGCGGTAGCGGTAGGTGTTCACGGTTTTCGGCGACAGGCACAACTTGTCGGAAATGATCTGGACCTTCTGGCAGCCGACAATCATCAAGGCAATCTGGATTTCCCGCTCCGACAAGGCATCGAACGGCGAATCATTGGTTGGCTGGAATGATTTGATCGCCAACTGCTGAGCGATCTGGGGACTGATGTAACGCTGCCCGGCGAAAACCAGCCGAATGGCCTGAACCATTTCCGGGAGACCTGCCCCCTTGGTCAGGTAACCGGCGGCGCCGGCCTGCAGCAAACGCGTCGGGAAAGGGTCTTCCTCGCACACCGTAACGGCAACCACCTTGATGTCCGGGTGGCTGCGCAGCAGTTTCCGTGTGGCCTCGAGGCCGCCGATGCCGGGCATCTTGACGTCCATGAGCACTACGTCAGGCTTCAATTCACGGGCTTTGATCAGGGACTCTTCACCTGACTCGGCCTGACCCACCACCTGCAGGCCATCGATATCGGCCAGCATCCGTGTAATGCCTGTACGAACGAGATCATGGTCGTCGACCACTAGCACCCTAATCAAGCAGACACCTCGCGATATGGTCTTATTGGGATGCCGGACACCTTAGCAAAAAGTGCCAGACAGACCTAGCGGAAAGCCGCATTTAAAAAGTTTCAATTCGTCATTCAGGGCTTGCCGGCTGTGGGTTTCAGAGCACAGCTGTACTCAAATCGAGCTGCATTCTGAGGAAACACTCATCCCTGCCCACGATGTGCAGTCCTTTAGATGCATACAGTTTTTGCGCCGGGTTATTGTCAAACACTGTCAGCCGCAGTGCCGGTCGCCTTGCCTGCCGAGCCATCTCGATCACCTGATCAATGGCCCAGGAACCGGCGCCCTGCCCTTGCCACGGATGATCAATCTGCAATTCGCGTATGTACAGCGCTCGGGCATCCTCGCTCAGACTGACAAAGCCGATCAGCAGTTCATCCTGGAGGATCATCCAGTTCTCACGATACTGCCAGCCTGCGTCGAATGCCTCGTCCTGCCACAACAGATCGTGGTCAATGTAATAGCGCAGCATGTTGCGACAGGTCAGATCCCGCGCAAACGCAAGATCATCATGGGTGGCATGCCGAATTCGATAACTCATTCAGCTCTCTCCAATCGTAAAAATGTACTTTAACCAGATCGTTTACCAGTGATAGCCGTTTCGCTCGGCACGCAATAGCATTTTCTGATTGCTGACGCGTATCAGCGTCGAGTAAGCTCGGCGTATTCATCGGAGACAGACCATGTTCAACGCCTCTTCACAGTCTTGCATCGCCAGCGCCTCGCGCTCGATTGCGGCTGCGTGGGTCAACGACGCCTGCGCTCCAGACAACTTTTATTTTGGGTATTGGTTTAGCCACTGGCGCGCCTGATACCCAAACGGCGCCCATGATAACGGGTCGCCTACCAGAGATTTCTCAACCCCCGGTCGGCCTCCCGACCGGGGGTTTTGTTTTTTCAGGCCCATCACTTTCAGCGACACACCACACTTCGAGGATTCCACCATGAACTACGCCACTTATTACCGTTACGACAGCTTTAGCGCCTGGCGATTTACCAGCCTCCGCTCGGGACAGCCTGCCGCCTCCGATCGGTCACCTACCGGTGGCAAACACACACGCCTAGCCCGTACGGCCATTTGTCGAACACCCCAGTAGGGCCGAGTGCGCGGGAAAAACCCGCCATCCGCCCAGGAAGACCGAACATGAACTCTTCAGTTTCCGCTTTGCCGCTGTCCACTCTCGACTCTGCCAACGAAGCGCTGACCCTGCGTCTGCCCAGTTCATTGCAGCTCAAACAGCAATTACCGCTCAGCCACTCCTTGCATCAGCAGGTCAATGCCCATCGCCAGGCGGTGCGCGCCATCCTCGACGGTGAAGACCCGCGCCTGCTGGTCATCGTTGGCCCCTGCTCTATCCATGATCCGCAGTCGGCAATCGAATACGCCAGCAAACTCGCTCGCCTGGCCGAAGATGTCAGCGGTGAAATGCTGCTGGTCATGCGTGCCTACGTCGAAAAGCCGCGAACGACGATCGGCTGGAAAGGTCTGGCCTACGATCCGCATCTGGACGGCACTGACGATATGGCTGCCGGTCTGACGCTGTCGCGCGAACTGATGCTGGAAATGATCCGGCTCGGACTACCGGTCGCTACCGAACTCCTGCAACCCATGGCCGCCAACTACTTTGATGACCTGCTGAGCTGGGTGGCCATTGGTGCCCGCACCACCGAATCGCAAATCCACCGCGAAATGGCCAGCGGCCTGAACATGCCGGTGGGCTTCAAGAACGGCACCGACGGCGGCGCCGCCGTTGCTGTCGACGCCATGCGCTCGGCAGCCCATCCGCATCGGCACTTCGGCGTCGACAGCCAAGGGCATCCGGCGATCGTGCAGACAGCCGGCAACGCTGACACCCACATCGTGCTGCGCGGTGGCCATCAAGGGCCGAACTACGATGCAACCAGCGTGGCCAACATCAGCGCCGAGCTCAGCAGACTGAAGATCCCCAGCCGGATCATGGTCGATTGCAGCCATGCCAACAGCGGCAAGGATCCACTGCGCCAGCCAGCAGTCTTCAATGACGTCCTTGAACAACGCCTGCGGGGAAACCACTCGCTGATCGGCATGATGCTGGAATCTCACCTGTTCGAAGGCTGCCAGCCGCTGAGCAGCTCTCTAAGCTACGGCGTATCGATCACCGACGGCTGCCTCGGCTTCGATGCAACTGAGCGATTGCTGACCGATGCCGCACGACGCGTCGCACAAGCCGAACGTTGATCGAACCGCCCTCCCGCTCATTCAAAGCGCGGAGGGCCGGCATTCACTGGCAAAGCCTCCACGCTGATTTGCCTAACGGGGGATTGCTGACTGACATCGTCCAGACGCTCCACGGTGTAGGCGATCTGCACCGTTGTGCCGTGATGTTCACGCCAGAACCGGTGAGGGACAATGAAACACACCGCTTGACCAGCCGTCTCCCGCGTAATTTCAAGATCATCCCGGTGACTGAAGAACTCACCGTCACACTTGAGATAGACCAACTCATCCTCTTGCACCTGCGCCCCTTCGATGAGAACGGAAACGCCGTCGACCGAATCCTTCAGTGACAACACGTTTTCAACTGCCTCGACGACATCCGGCGCAGGCAATTGCGCACGCACTGCAGGCCCTAGGAAAACCGTGGCAGGCTCGGACGCTCGAACCGTTCCACAGCGTTGTTCGACACGGTAGGCGACGACCACTTCACCACCTCGGTGAGCTTCGATGTAGCTACCCGGCACCCAGAACGACAGGCATTGCGCGACGGAGTAGGCCTCCACGTTCAATGAGTCGGTAAAGATCTCGGGCGAGGTATCGCCGTGCCAGGACAACATCACCCGATCGCCCGCCGACATCCTCGCGTAAGGCTGCAGAGTCACCAGGGTGCCCTCGGCCACTCGCGATGGCTCCAGCGCTCCGTTTACCGAGCCTTCGATCTGTGGCGCCAACAATTGCGTGCGTATGTCGCCCACAGACAGTTGCAGGCGTGCAGATTCCACTGCCTTGGGCGCGGACGCACTTTGCAGTGTCCAGTAAACCTCCAGCGAGCCTCCATCCAGCGCAGCCACATGCATGGCCTTGATGACGAAGATTACGTCCCTGCCGACCTGAGCCTGGCTGATGAATCGAACACTCTCGTATTGATAGGTGAAGCCTTCGATATCCAGCCCCTCCCAATACAGCATCAACTGATCGCCGCAGCTCATGTTGGCATAAGGAGAAATGCGAACGATGGCTTTGACCACTGAAGGATCCAACACGCTCCCACTGAGCCCGTCAATCATCGGCGCGACAAGAGTTTCGATGGACACTTCGGCAACCATCGGCTGACGCATCCGCCAGCAAAACTCGACTTCATGGCTATTCATTTTCGTTTCCACTCCCTGGAAAACGTGCCGCCCCGAATGGCGACACTGACATCTACATTGAGGACTTCTTCGAATGTTCTTGATGTCAGCCGAATACACCGCAACGACGGCGCAAGCGCTACTCGCAAGGTAGGCAACCGGGGCGTTCGCGCTGTTATGCCGACAAACGACCCACTGAACTTCCGATTCGGATTTCACAGCTCTCCGAAATTTCGTACGCCTCGTAGTCCATTTTCAAACACAACGCGAAGCCTCTTCGTACTTCCTCAGCGACAGGGGTGTTTTAGAGTGGCTCGGTGATTTCCCGATGAACTTCTACGAAAAAGGTAAGAACATGCAACGGAATGCTACAACTCGTTATCCCATCCTGTTGGTCCACGGTCTGTTCGGGTTCGAGCGTATCGGTCATTTCGAGCTGTTCCATGACGTCAAATCCGCGCTGAAAGCAGCTGGCTGTCGATTGTTTGTTCCACACCTTTCGGCCACCCATGACAATGAAATGCGGGGTGAGCAATTGCTGTCACAGATGGCCTGCGTGCTGCGAGGCACAGGCGCGAAGAAAGTCAACCTTATAGGACACAGTCAAGGTGCACTCGCTGCACGCTATGCGGCAGCGCTTGCACCAAACGTCGTCGCTTCAGTCACCTCCGTCAGTGGTCCGAACCATGGTTCGGAGCTCGCCGACTTCCTGCGCAAGGCACTGGTCCCGGGCAAGCTGCCGGAGGTCGTTGCACAAAACGTGGCGACGCAATTTGCCGATTTGTTGTCGCTGCTCAGTGGCAGCGTGGCACTGCCACAGAATGCAGTGGCCGCACTCAACGCACTGACCACCGTCGGCGTCGGTCAATTCAATGACAAATTCCCACAAGGCCTGCCACACGCCTGGGGCGGTCACGGCCCGGAGCAAGTCAACGGCGTGCGTTACTACTCGTGGAGCGGGGTTGTTGCGCAATCCAGGCTGCCGGCGCTGGATCCGGTTCAAGCAACCTGCCGCGTCCTGTCGCAGTATTTCACCACCGAACCCCAGCAGAATGACGGCTTCGTCGGACGCTTCAGTAGCCATCTCGGCCAAGTGATACGCTCTGATTATCCAATGGATCACCTGGCGAGCTTGCGGCGCAGCCCGGGCGTAACCGCGTCTTCGCCGGACCCTATCGAGCTGTACGTCGAGCATGCCCGGCGCCTGCGTGCGGCGGATCTTTGAGTAGAGTCAGGGAATCAGAATGGAACTTTGCCGAGAATTCACCGACTGATTCCGGTACGCTCCACCTTTTATTGAAACAGTTCGGAGAATTCCCCATGGCCAAAGCCACTGCCCGCCACATCCTGGTTTCCAGCGAAGACAAGTGCAACGAACTCAAGGCTCAGATCGAAGCCGGCGCCGATTTTGCTGAAGTCGCCAAAGCCAACTCCAGCTGCCCATCCAGCCGTCAGGGCGGTGACCTGGGTTCGTTCGGTCCTGGCCAGATGGTCAAGGAATTCGACACCGTGGTGTTCAGCGCGCCGATCAACGTCGTGCAAGGCCCGGTGAAGACCCAGTTCGGTTACCACCTGCTGGAAGTCACCAGCCGTCAGGACTGATTCGTCGTTCTGTTGCTGACAACGGCCCACCCTTTGGTGGGCCGTTGTGTTTCGGTTACATATACGGCTGGCGAGTGGCGCGCCGCTCGCGTACAACTTGCGCTTATCGATTTTGCGTTCCAAGGCTGACGATGCGACTGGTTTTTCCCACACTGATGCTCACCGCCCTCGCCCTGCTCACGGGTGCCGCCGGTGCGACCGCTGCCCCGCAACACGCACTGACCGTTTACGGCGAACCGGCCAAATACCCCGCCGGCTTCGGCCATTTCGACTACACCAATCCGCAGGCGCCGAAGGGTGGGACGATGCGGCGCTCGGCAATCGAAATCGGCCACTTCGATCATCTGCTGCCCTATATAGACAAAGGCATCGGCGTGACGCAGATCGACGGCCTGCTGTATTCGCCACTGGCCCAGCGCTCGCTGGATGAGCCCTACACGGTGTATGGTCTGGTGGCGGAGAAAATGGAACGCTCTGAAGACGGTCTGTCGCTGCGCTTTTTCATCAACCCGAAGGCGCGCTTTGCCGATGGCAAACCGATTACCGCCGAAGACGTTCGCTACACCTACAACCTGCTGATGACCCAGGGCAGCCTGCGTTATCGCACCCAGTTTGCCGACGTCAAAGGCGTCGAAATCGAGGCACCACTGACCGTGCGCTTCGATTTCAAAAGTAACGAAAACCGCACCCTGCCCCTGGATATCGCGACCCTGCCGGTGTTCCCCGAACACTGGTGGAAGAGTCGCGATTTCGCCGGCGGCGGTGGTTATGAGCCGCCGCTGGGCAGCGGGCCGTACCGGGTCGGCAAGGTCGACTCCGGGCGCAGCATCACTTTCGAACGCAATGGCGACTGGTGGGGCAAGGACCTGCCGGTCAGTCGCGGCCTGTACAACTTCGACCATTTCAGTATCGAGTACTTCGGCGACACCGATGTCGCCCGTCAGGTGCTGCGTGGCGGTGCCTATGACTACAACCGCGAGTTTTCCGCGACCGGCTATTCGATCGGCTACGACAGTCCCGCCCTCAGCGATGGCCGTTTGCAGAAGGCCCACCTCGCCACTGAAGCGCCGCAATCGGCCCAGGGTTTCGTGTTCAATCTGCAAAAGCCGATGTTCCAGGACCGCCAGGTACGCCAGGCACTGGCGATGCTCTGGGACTTCGAATGGAGCAACCGGCAGATGATGCGCAACGTCTATATCCGCCAGCAGAGCTACTTTTCCAACACCGATCTCGCCGCCCGACAGTTGCCCGACGCACAGGAACTGAAAATCCTTGAACCACTGCGCGATCAGATTCCCGAAGAAGTGTTTACTAAAGTCTTCGAGGCGCCGAAGACCGACGGCAGCGGCATCATCCGTGACAAGCAGTTGCAAGCCCTGCAACTGCTCGAGCAGGCCGGCTGGAAACCGGATGGCGATCAACTGGTCAACGGCGCCGGCGAGCCGCTGAGCTTCACTTTTCTGGTCAGCCAGAACGGCATGGACCGCCTGCTGTTGCCCTACAAGCGCACGCTGAAGCAGATCGGCATCGAGCTGAATATCCGTCGTATCGACGCCTCGCAATACGTCAATCGCCTGATGAGTCGCGACTACGACATGATCGTCACCGGCTACCCCGTTACCACTTCTCCGGGCGGTGAGTTGCTCAACTATTTCGGCTCGGCAGCGGCCAACGATCCCGGCGCGAACAATTACATGGTGTTGAAAAACCCGGCGGTCGACACCTTGATCAACGGCCTGATCCGCGCCTCTACTCAGTCGGACATGCTGCATTACGCCCATGCGCTGGACCGGGTGCTGCAATGGAATTACTACTGGATTCCCAACTATTACCCGCCGGGCACCTCGACCGTGTGGTGGAACCGCTTCGGCATTCCCACGGTGCAGGCGAGCAATGACGAAGCCATCGAGAGCTGGTGGGAAATCAGCCGCACGCCACTGACCAATCAGCAGATGACCGCCGAGAAAATCAGTCGCGGCAGACCCGGAGGGCCGCACTGATGTGGGGTTACATACTGCGGCGCCTGCTGCTGATCATTCCGACGCTCGTGATCATCCTGCTGGTCAATTTCGTCATCATCCAAGCCGCGCCCGGCGGACCAGTGGAACAAGCCATCGCCCATCTGCAAGGCATTGGCGGCGCCAGTGTCGGCGGCGGAGCCGGCGAGACATCGAGCAACGCTTCGCGCGCCAGCCGTGGCCTCGATCCGCAATTGATCAAGGACATTGAAAAACAGTACGGCTTCGACAAACCGGCCCACGAGCGCCTGTGGCTGATGCTGAAGAATTACGCGCAATTGGACTTCGGCAAGAGCTTCTTCCGTGGTGCAACAGTTACCGACCTGATTCTGGAAAAGATGCCGGTGACCATTTCGCTCGGATTGTGGGCGACGCTGATCACCTATCTGGTGTCGATCCCGCTGGGCATCCGCAAGGCTGTGCACCACGGCAGCCATTTCGACATCTGGAGCAGCACGGCGATCATCATCGGTTACGCCATGCCGGCGTTTCTGTTCGCGATGTTCCTGATCGTGGTATTCGCCGGCGGTACTTCGTTGAACTGGTTTCCGGTGCGCGGACTGGTTTCGGACAACTTCGAATCGCTATCGACGCTGGGAAAGATCGCCGATTACTTCTGGCATCTGGTGCTGCCGGTCACCGCGCTGGTGATCGGTGGATTCGCGACTCTGACGATCCTTACAAAAAACTCGTTCCTCAATGAAATCACCCGACAGTACGTAGTAACAGCCCGCGCCAAAGGCTTGAGCGAACGCCGCGTGCTGTACGGACACGTGTTTCGCAACGCGATGCTGTTGGTGGTTTCGGGGATACCACAGGCGTTCATCAGTGTGTTCTTCGCCGGCTCGCTGCTGATCGAAGTGATCTTCTCCCTCGATGGCCTTGGGCGCATGAGTTACGAAGCAGCGGTATCGCGGGACTATCCAGTGGTGTTCGGTTCGCTGTTCATCTTCACCCTGTTCGGCCTGCTGATAAAACTGATCGGCGACCTCTGCTACACCCTGGTCGACCCGCGTATCGACTTTGCCGCGAGGAATGCCTGATGTTCAAGCTCTCGCCTTTGGGTCGTCGCCGTTTCGAACGCTTCAAGAAAAACCGTCGTGGCTGGTGGTCGCTGTGGCTGTTCATCGGCCTGTTCCTGCTGACGCTGGGTGGCGAATTGATCGCCAACGACAAACCGTTGATGGTCAGTTATCAGGGCCAATGGTACTTCCCGGTGTTCAAGCGCCATACCGAACAGGAGTTCGGCGGGCAACTGCCGTTCCAGGCCGATTACCGCAGCGAGTACGTGCAGAATCTGATTCGCAAGGACGGCGGCTGGTTGCTGTTCCCGCCGATTCCGTTCAGCGACGACACGCCCAACTATGACCTGAACAAACCGGCGCCGAGTCCGCCGACTTCGGTCAATTGGCTTGGCACCGACGATCAGGCGCGCGATGTGCTGGCGCGGGTCATCTTTGGTGCTCGGGTATCGATTCTGTTTGCCTTGATGCTGACTTTCGTCAGCGCGCTGATCGGCATCGCCGCCGGCGCATTGCAGGGGTATTACGGTGGCTGGGTCGACCTGCTCGGACAGCGCGTGCTGGAAGTCTGGTCGGGGCTGCCGGTGTTGTATCTGCTGATCATCCTCTCCGGGTTCGTCGAGCCGAATTTCTGGTGGCTGCTGGGGATCATGGCGCTGTTTTCCTGGTTGGCGCTGGTGGACGTGGTGCGCGCCGAGTTCCTGCGCGGGCGCAATCTGGAATACGTCAAAGCCGCACGCGCCCTGGGCCTGACTGACCGCAAGGTGATCTTCCGGCACATTCTGCCCAACGCAATGAACGCGACGCTCAGCTACCTGCCGTTCATTCTGACCGGGGCGATTTCAACGCTGACCGCGCTGGATTTCCTCGGCTTCGGCATGCCGGCCGGCAGTGCCTCGCTGGGCGAACTGATCGGTCAGGGCAAGCAGAACCTGCAAGCGCCGTGGCTCGGGTTGACCGCGTTCTTTACCCTGGCGTTGATCCTTTCGTTATTGGTATTCATCGGCGAAGCGTTACGTGACGCTTTTGACCCTCGATCCTGAAGCGTGACCATGACAGAAAACCTGATTGAAATCCGCAACCTCAATGTCGCCTTCCATGGCCAGACCGTGGTGCGTGACCTGTGCCTGGATATCCGCCCCGGTGAGTGCCTGGCACTGGTGGGCGAATCGGGTTCGGGGAAATCGGTGACCGCGCATTCGATCCTGCAACTGCTGCCTGAGAGCGAGGCGCAAACCCGTGGCAGCATCCGCTATCGCGGGCAAGAATTGCTCGGTGCTGATCCGAAGGTCTTGCGAGAACTGCGCGGCAATCGCATCGCCATGATCTTTCAGGAGCCGATGACTTCGCTCAATCCGTTGCACACCATCGAAAAGCAGATTGGCGAAACCCTGTTGCTGCACCGTGGCCTCGGCGGCAAGCAAGCGCAGCAGCGCATTCTCGAACTACTCGGACTGGTCGGCATTCAAAAACCCAAGGAGCGTTTGAAAGCCTATCCGCATCAACTCTCTGGCGGGCAACGGCAACGGGTGATGATCGCCATGGCCCTGGCCTGCGAACCGGAGTTGTTGATCGCTGATGAGCCGACCACGGCGCTGGATGTCACGGTGCAGCGCAAGATTCTCTTGCTGCTCAAGTCCCTGCAACAGCGGCTCGGCATGTCGCTGCTGCTGATCAGTCACGATCTCAATCTGGTGCGAAGCATCGCGCAGCGGGTGTGCGTGATGAAGGCTGGCGAGATCGTCGAGCAGGCGCCCTGCGAAACCCTGTTTACCGAACCCAAACACCCTTACAGCTGCGTGCTGTTGAACGCAGAGCCGGAAGGTGAAGCCCTGCCCCGTGACGAACGTGAAAATGTGCTGGAGGTCGCTGACCTGCGCGTCGATTTCCAGGTCAGCGGCGGGTTGTTCAGGCGCAAGCAGTTTCTGCGCGCAGTCGATGGCATCAGTCTGAACATTCAGCGCGGCAAGACTCTGGGCATTGTTGGCGAGTCCGGGTCGGGCAAGTCGACGCTGGGTCAGGCGATTCTGCGTCTGCTCGACTCTGAAGGCAGCATTCGCTTTCAGGGCGAAGCGCTGGACGGCCTCAGTCAGAAGCAACTGCGCCCGTGGCGGCGGCAGATGCAGGTGGTGTTTCAGGATCCGTTCGGCAGCCTCAGCCCGCGCATGTCGGTGGCACAGATCATCAGCGAAGGCCTGGAAGTGCACTGCGAGTCGACGGCCAATGAGTGCGATGAGCAAGTGATCCGCGTGCTCAAGGAAGTCGGTCTCGACCCGGAAAGCCGCCATCGCTACCCGCATGAATTTTCCGGCGGCCAGCGCCAACGCATCGCCATCGCCCGGGCTCTGGTGCTCAAACCCGCACTGATCCTGCTCGATGAACCGACCTCCGCGCTCGACCGCACTGTGCAGAAACAAGTGGTCGCCCTGCTCCGTGATTTGCAGGAAAAATACGGTTTGACCTACCTGTTTATCAGCCATGATCTGGCGGTGGTGCGCGCGTTGGCACACGACATGATCGTCATCAAGGACGGCCAAGTGGTAGAGCGTGGTGCCAGTCACGACGTGTTTGACAACCCGCAACATCCCTACACCAAAGAGCTGTTGGCGGCGGCGCATCCATGATGGAACGGTTAAAGACCCTGCTCAGAGGGGTTGAAAACAAATACCGGACTTGCTGTGCCTAGCGTGGCGCGAAGGATCGGAATGGAACGACCTGTGACCTTAAAATAGTCTCTCTGGTCGTATTGAGCACCTGGCAATCCGTTGCTGGGTACCAAGGCCTGCGCGTTGTAGAAAAAAGCTTCAATGGGCAACTGCGCAGGATTGTTCTGCGGCCACGCTGCGACCATGAATTCGTTCCAGCCGTAGAAGTCACCACGGGTCTTGCGTACGTCAATGCTGAGCTGAAACTGTTGCGGGTCAACGTCGAAAGCACACGATGCATTCACGCGAGCGCCATACCGCGCGAGCCAGACTTCAACGCTGTTGACACCCAACTCGCTGCACAGGCCGCCATGTGTTCTGCACACGTCCGCGCTCCCACCAGTGCCTGCATCGTAGGGGTAGGCGCACCGTAAGCTCATCGGATTACCAGCAGGAGCGGCTTGCTCACGAATCACAAAACCCTGCGATTTGTAAAAACGACTGACACCCGCATCCGCTCTCAAATAGCTGAACGAGGCGCCATTGCCGCGCACCGAACCGGGGCTGGGATTCCAAGAATGGAACGCCGTGGACTGATCTGTGGTGCGAACCAGCACACCGTTGCAATAAAACGCCGCCCGTCCATCGCGACAGGTCGGGGAGGTATCGGCATACCTGGCGTTGAGTTTTGCGGCCACCTGATAGCCGACATACAACTGATCCGCCATGCTGAAGCCGAAAAGGCTCTGCTGGGCCTCATCACGTTGCAGTCGCAAGATCGGCAGCCACTCGCCCGTGGCCTGGAAGTAAACCAACTGGTCTCTTTGCGCGGCGTGCAGCGAGCCGCCTACCGCAAGGTTATAGAACAATGCCTGCAACGGAATGCGCAGCGGCGCCGTGTCGTCCCAGTTTTTGACCAACGCCTGAGCATCGCCAGTCGCAGCGTTGACCTCCAGTGTTTTGCCGATTCCGATGGCGGTCAAAATGTCCGTCAGCACAAATCCGTTGGGAGCACTTACATCAACCGGCTCGCGATCAAGTCGCCAGTAATCAAACCGCTCGTACCCGGCTGACACGGCTTCAGGGCTTAATTTCCAGAACGCCACGTTAGCTGGATTCTGTGAGCGCCGCACCAGCAGGCCACTGCACAAATACACTGCAGTTCCACCCGGACAGGCAGCCTCCGTCAGTCGAAATCGCGCATTGAGCACTTGAGCTATATCCGGTCCGGTGAGCGCCAGAGCAATCGGCATGGTAAGAAAGCTCAATGAACACCAAGCCAGGAAAGCAACCATTCTCTTTCTTATACCCACGACAATTCCTCCCTGAACTGCACTTACCGACAAATTACTGAACGCCCTGATCCGCGGGTTCATAGACAAACGGCGCACCGTTGGCCGCATTGAGCGCAATCCGAACCACGGGCAGCGTGCGTGCCGTCTGTTGATAAAAATCACGCTGGATGAACTGGGCATCTTTGAGCCCGGCACTGCCGGCCACGACAAAGATCGCTTCGAGGGGCAACTGCTGGGGAATGTTTTGCGGCCACGCAGCGATGATCACTTCGTTCCATGCCGGATTGCGATTGCGTACATCAATGCTCAGCTGCACCTGTGTCGGCGTAACGTTGAACGAACATGTGCCGCCCTGCGCTCGATATGCGGCCACCGTGGTCACGCCGAGGGCATCGCAGTGGGTGCGGCAACTGTTGGGGATGCCGCTGGTACCCGCGTTGGTCGGATAAACGCAGCGCCAGGCTGCGTTGTAAGGCGCCGGCGCTGCGGCTTCCTTGAAGATCAGCCCTTGACTACCGGCGATTTGCACCATCCCCACGTCGGTTCGGGCCCAGGAGAACGACACCCCGTTACGCCCCACCGAATTGGGGCTGGGATTCCACGCATGAAACTGCGTCGACGCCGCCGTGCCGCGGAGCAACACACCATTGCAGTGAAACGCTGCGCTGCCGTCACGACAGGCCACGGCGGTATCCCGAAACCGTGCATTCAGCCGTGCGGCTACCTGATAGCCGGCGTACAATTGGTCCTGTTGATTGAAGCCGAACACCTGTTGCGCGGCATCGCGCAAATCCAGGCGCAAAACCGGCAACCACACCCCGGTCGCCTGAAAGTAGTCGCGCTGATCACGCTGCGCGGCCAGTAGTCCCGTCGGCCAGTTGCGGTCGTAAAACAATCCCTGGACGGGTATCTCCTGAGGCGACTGATCATTCCAGTTCTTGACCTGCGCTTCAGCGCGCGGCTCGGGATGCAAAACATCCAAGGTTTTACCCAAACCCAGTGCGGTGAAAATATCGGCGAACACATAGCCGTTCTGCAACAGCGCAGGATCGCGGGAAATGTCTTTGCGCAGGTAGGCAAATCGTTCAAAACCCGCCCCCGTCGCCTCCGTGCTGAGCATCCAGAAGGGGCGCCCGGCACTGACCTGCGAACCGCGCACCAGCACTCCACTGCAATGGTAAGGGTGGGTGTTGCCCGGACACAGTTGCTGATCGATCGCGTAACGGCTGTTCAGGACGTGCGCGACCTCCGGGCCAGTGACCGCCCAAGCGAATCCGCCAGATAACAGGCAGAGCGATAGCGTGCTGTTGACCAGCAAACGATGTACGTTCATGGAATCTCTCCCGGTGCTACGTCACGCGCAGACTCAACTCATCGAAACACCCAGCACCTGATGCTCCTCGCTCAGGTCAGCCGAAGTGGGATTTGGATCCAGAGGGAGGCCTGCCGGTTTGTCCAGATCCACGATCCACGCGGTGTTGGCGCCGTTGAGATCGTCGGTCCAGAACGGGTACGGCGAGCGTCCGAGGTAATCAGTCAGTGACCCGGCATGGCTGTCGTAGACCTTCAGTAGCTGACGCATTTGCGCCAGTGTCGCTGGCTGCAATTCGGCGATCGAGCAGGCATTGCGCATACCCGCCCAGGTGGCGGTGGCAGTGAGAAAACTCAATTGGCCGATGCCGCTGATTGTCAGTTGATACTTCTGCGTTTCGCCGGCGCTGTCCGTGGCACTGATCAGGCACGTTCCATTACCGGCGACAGTCACTTCTGCCTGCTGATCAACCACCGCTACCGTGGAATCGCTGCTGCTGTACTCGTAAGGCGCCACTCCCCACGTCGCTTCGCGAGTGATGCGGCTGAACGCAGGTGGATTGTTCGGAGGCTTACCAGTGACGAGCACGTAATTGAACGAACTCAGATCCAGCGTTTGCCCAACTTCAAAGCCTGCCTTGATTTCAAGGCGCAGCGTTTGCGAGGTGTGCAATCGCTGAGTGCCGAACGACACCTCGTAATTCAATTCGATAAAATTGCTCAGGTATTGCGCGAAGAGGCTCGAATCGATACGAAAAACCGGCGCCGTTTCACCTTGGTTGGCCCTGATCTTGATTTTGTCGACCAGCCTTGTCGCACCTCCTGCGGGCTTCAGAAACAGGTCAATCACATCACTGGTTTTCATTCCGGGATAGGCGCGCACGCGCACGGCAGTCCGCGGCTCCAGCGCTTGCGGATCCAGCGTGCCATCGACTGCACCATCAACGGTCGGGGCAGGAAGCGTTGCCATGACACCGGTATTTTCTTCGAACATTTCAGCTACCTCAAAGTCGGAAAGTCGAGCATCGGCTGCACGGGCGATGCGCGTTGGAAAGGTCACCAGGTTTTATGGGGACTCGGCCGCTTCGTGCGCTTCGACACTCGCCCCTTCCATTGCGGTAACGGTGCCATCGACATAGGAAACGAATCCGTTGAGGCCGCTCGCGCCACCGATACCCGTCGCTTGCCCCCAAGTGACGACACGTTTGTCGGATGTCAACGCAATGAAACCGTGGGAGTTGGTGTAGATGGCCACGACGTTGATCAACTGGGCGGCCACGGCTGAGGTATCACCGCCAAGCGTTGCGTTACCCCAGGCGAAGACCCGACCATCAGCGCACAGCACTGCAAAGGCATGAGAAGTGCCGACCACCTGGATGGCATTGGTCAAAGCGGCAATGTGAGCGGGCACCACACCGGCAGGTGCGACCCCCCAGGCGGCCACACGATTGTTCTCCGTGATACCGGCAAACGCCTGCCAGGTGGACGCCACATCGACGAAGCGCAACGCGGCAATACCAGGGAAACTGGCGAGATTGCCGCCATAGCCAGCCTCACCCCAGGCGACCACGTTCTTTCCGGTGGTCAGCGCCACAAACGCCCGGGCATTGGCACAACAAAGCCTTTGAATATCGGTGCGGTTGGCGATATCGGCGGGAAGCGTGCCACCGAAGGCCGTTACACCGAACGCGAACAGCCGCTTGGTCTGGGTAATGCCCGCATATGCCTGGTACGAGCAGATCACGCGGTCGACGTTGGTCACTCCCGGAACCGGGTTTGCCACGACACCTGCCCCCCATGCCACGATGCTGCCATCGGTCCGTTCAGCACAGAACGACAAACCGCCATTGAACACCCGTCTGATGTTGCTCAAGCCGCCCGTCGGCAACGTGCCGCCATAGCTCGCGTTGCCCCAGGCACGTACATCACCCGTTGTCGTCAGACCGGCAAATGCGTAACTGTTACTGGCGATCGTCGCGAACCCGCTGGGGCTGACGTTGCCCATATTGGCACCGCTACCGGCTTCACCAAACGGCAGCGCGACACCGTCCTGAGTGAGCGCGACGAAAGCGCCACCGGAACAGAAGACGTTTCTGACATTTTCCTGAATCAAATACACCGGCGGGATGCTGCCGCCATAGGAACCATTGCCAAAACTGGCGAGATCGCGCCCCCCCATTGCCCCGCCGGCCGACACCCGAGCATCACGTATCACCACAACCGCGGCGGCACCACTCACGTTGGAATCGACACCATTGCCGCAGACATTGACCGGATTGAGGGTGACCTGCTCGACAGCAGAGCGCACCTGCAACGCCCGTGACGACGCAGTATCGATAAACTGAGTGGCCGCTACCCAGGCGGCATCGCCGGCATAGCGCCACTCCGACAGCATCGGTTGCAGCGTCTGCGCATTGAGCGCCCACATCAGGCACGGCGCACTGGAAGATCGGTAGGTGTTGGAGTTATGTCGCGCGCCCATGACCTTCAATCGGCCCGAGCCAATCACCCGACGGACATCGAAATTCTTGAACGCTGAAGACTCATCAGGACCACCAGCCGCACGCCTAATCGTGTAGCTCAAGGTGAAACTTTCGCCGTTTTTCGAGTCTATGAAAGGCCGCGAAATACGCATGATCAGTTCCCGGCCTTCATCCGTTCGCAGTATATTCCTGACGATCGGGGCCGCGCCGCTGGGCATGAGGGTAACAACGTCCCCTTCCTTGAGTTGCGCCGTCACACCGATCCGCGCGCTGGCGCCTTCGGCGGGCACATCGTCGGGGTTTATCTGATCACGATTGGCGCCGGTTGCCTCACTGATCGCCGGCAGCGGCAATACCGCGCGCTGGACACTCAATATCAGAACATCAGAGCTTTGCTCGCCACCGCCGTCGCGCTCAACGGTGTAGGAAACCCTGATGCCCAGATCCTGATTGGCCAGCACATAACGCTGCGGAACCTGGTGGGTGAAAGGCTTGCCATCGCCATTGAAGGAGATCGGCTCCTCCCACGCATAGTCGCCGTCCTGCGCATCGCCGTTCCAGCATAACTTGATGTAATCACCGAATTTCAACTCGGCATCGATCACCACCGAAGCCCCTCGCAGAGCCGTATCTATCGGGTTCAAGACACCGGCCTCGCTCGCCTCCAGCACTTTTGGCGCGGGCAGCGGCTGCTTCGAACTTGCGCCGATCGCCACCTGCGTATTGGCGCCGAAACGCTCGGTGCCTGAGCCGTTGGTAGGCTCGACCGAATAGCCGATGGTCAGGTTGTAGCCCACATGTTCCTTGAGAAAGTCCTGCGAAAGAAAAAACGAAACCGGGATGTCGAGATCACGATCATTGATGTCCACCGAATCGTCATAGCGTTGCGGGTCCTGAGGGTTGTCAGACTGATACCAGAGATAAACCGTCTGCCCTTTCATGTCTTTGAACGGTGGAACCTGCACCTCGGCATCGGCGAAGGGTGGCAGTTTTTCGGGATCAAGCACACCGTCAACCGCACACACGACGATGGCTGCCTGCAAGTCCGGCTTGGGCTCGCCAACCCTCACGGAGTGGCGCAGCGATTCGGCGGCCAGCGGATCGTCGATGCTGGTGCCGACCTTGTAATGAACCTCGAGTGCACCGCCATCGATTTTCGCCAGGTAGGGCGCCGACATTGGAAATGTCATGTCGCGCGCAGCCTGCGAACTGCTGATACGCCGCCCACTGTCGTACAGGTGTTCCACACCGCCTGGTGCAGTTCCCCGCGCATAAAAATGCAGCCAGGCCTGAGCCGAAATCCCGGCATGGGGCGAAACGATGCCGGTGGCGGCGTTGGCAGGATCGACGACAACGCCGTTGATCGGCAGGATTTTAGGTGCCGGCAGGTTGACCGCACTGCCCTTGAGCCACACCGTGGTTCGGCTTGATCGACGGGTCTCACCGGTGCTTTTGCTGGTCAGCTCATAGCGGACGTAGATGTGCTCCCGAGCCAGTTGCATCACTGTAGTGTTGGGCACAAAAAAGCGCACGGTGCTGTTGATCTGAGTGACGGGTTTGATCTCGCTGAAGACCTCGGCCTCGACACCGCCCTTGATTGTCGAAACCCACAGCCTGACGCTATCGCCGATCTCGAAGGTCACCGGGCGCGTGACCACGTCAGCCTGAATGTCTTTGCTACCCAGCGTGGCAAGGTCGTAGAACAGTTCACCGGTGTCTGGATCGACTTGCACGGCATCGAGAATCACCGGGCGCAGGAGATCCGAGGTCACTTCGCTGTACACGCTTGTGCGCAGCGACCAGTCGCTGGCGCGGTTGTGCACTTCGTCGATGGGGCGGTAGATAAAAATCTGGTCGCCGTTACCGGCCTTCAGAATGACGTCGACCGGGATCTTGCCCTGGATTTCTTTCCCGACCTGCTCCATCGTCACGGTGTGATAAAAGAGCAAGCCGCCAAAGCTCAGGGGCATGATGTCGAACTGACGAACGTTTGGATAGGCCGGAATAGCCCATTGCACGCCGTCAACGGACTCCGCCAGCTGGCGAGTAATACCTCCCGCCGGCACGTTGAGCAGGCGTGGCGCCAGCAAACGATAGTGCCCGGGACGATCCGGCTCCGGATCCGGCCCCCCAGGCATCAGAAACCGGATCAACACATCCAGCGGCGTAGAGCGCCCGTAGTTCTGGCTCTTGCGGATGACTTCGTAATGAAGAGTTTGAAAGCCCGGCTTGAGCAAATGCCCCGGCAGGAAAACATGAGACGTTTCATCCTCCTGCCCCGCCGCCAAATTGAATGACAGCAATTCGGTCGCATCGATGCTGCTGCGAATGACGATGTGGTCGCCCTTTTCAGCATTGAGGTACGGATAGACATTAACCAGCAAACCCTCGGCATTGGATGTACACATGCTGCGGTTTACGCCAAAGCGATTGGCGTTAGGCGTGCCGTCCGCATCGTGGATGCCCGGAATTTGTCCGGGAATATAAAGCGGGACTAGCGTCAGAATGTTCGCATCCTGTACAGAAATATCTTCTGGCAACATCTCTTCCTTCATCATTTCATGTCTCCTTGATGCGCTGGGGCGCTGGATCGGGATCCTGCCTTCTGGCGCCGGGTAGAAGCATTAGGCGACTGAGGTTCATTCTCCGCAACTGTCAGAAATTACAGGTAGGCACACTTTCCGGACGAACGGTCGAGAGCCGATTTGTGGGCTTTTAAAAGGGCCAATCACTGACACCAGATGATCATGTAGCAATCCATCGGCATAATGACTCGCGCTATCCGACGGCGCCGACAGACTTCATCAACCTTGGAATACAGGATGAACACCACCGAAAGCCTCAAGGACTACCAACGGGTGCGCACCCTGGCGATCCGTTCGCTGTTCGAGATCATCGAGCAATCCAGTGAGGGCACGGTGATTGTTGACCGCGATGCGAATATCGTCTGGATGAACGAACGCTACGCCCGGCGCTTCGGTCTCGATTCAGCGGCAGGCGCTATCGGCAAACCCTGCGAAAGCGTGATCCCCGGCAGCCTGCTGCGCGAGGTGGTACGCACCGGTCGGCCGATTCTGCTGGACATGCAGGACACGCCAAAGGAACCACTGGTGGTGATGCGCCTGCCAATCCACGACGACGCCGGCAGCGTGATCGGCGCCATCGGTTTTGCCCTGTTCGACGAGTTGCGCACGCTGTCGCCGATGCTCAAGCGCTACTTGAGCATGCAGGAAGAACTCGCCTCGACCCGCTCGCTGCTACGTGCGCGGCAGACCAAATACAACTTCGCCCACTTCATCGGTACCAGCGCTGCCAGCCTTGAAGTCAAACGCCGCGCCAGGCGCAGTGCCAGCGCTGATTCGCCGGTTTTGCTGCTGGGGGAAACCGGCACAGGTAAAGAGTTGCTTGCCCAAGCGATTCACAGCGCCTCACCACGCGCGCACAAAGCCTTCGTCAGCATCAACAGCGCGGCAATTCCCGAGGCGCTGCTGGAAGCCGAATTTTTCGGTACGGCACCCGGCGCCTTTACCGGCGCCGACCGCAAGGGCCGCACTGGTAAATTACAAATCGCTCAGGGTGGCACGCTGTTTCTCGATGAGATCGGCGATATGCCGCTGCCGCTACAAAGCAAACTGCTGCGCGTGTTGCAGGAAAAAGAATTCGAACCGGTCGGCTCCAATGAAGTGATTCAAAGCGATGTGCGGGTAATCGCCGCGACGTCGACGGATTTGCAGGCGGCGATCAAGCGCGGCGAATTTCGCGCCGATTTGTACTACCGCCTCAACGTACTGCCAATCCAGGTGCCGCCGCTGCGTGAACGTCTCGATGATCTGCCGGCGCTGAGCGAGGCGATTCTCGAAGAACTGCGCAGCCAGCATGAACTGCACCGCGACGCGCTGGCGTTGCTCGGCCAGCATGCCTGGCCGGGCAACATCCGTGAGTTGCGCAATGTGCTGGAGCGGGCGGCGTTGCTCAGTGATGATCTGATCCTGACCGAGCAGGATATTCGCGGCGCGATTGGCACCTTTACTCCGGTTGAGCGAACGTCCGAGCCGAGCATGCAAGCCTCCACTGGGGAGACATTTGCACAGGCGCGGGCGCGGTTTGATCGGCAGTTGATCGAGTCGACCCTGGCGCAATGCGCGGGGAAAGTACCGGAGGCGGCGGTTCGGCTGGGGCTGGGGCGGTCGACGCTGTACAAGAAAATGGCTGCGCTGGGGATTGCAGAGTCTACATATAGAGACATCTGATCTCCATTTTAAGACTAGAGCAAAAGCTTCGCGAGCAGGCTCGCTCCCACAGGGGAATGCATGACCAATGTGGGAGCGAGCCTGCTCGCGAAGGCGACGGCCCATTCAAAGAAAATCTCAATTAAGAGACAAAAACAGCTCCCAGAACGCGACTCTGATCTAATTTCCTTATATTTCAAACAGTTAGAAGATTGGCACAAATCTCGCTAACCCACTCTCCGCACCCGTTCCACCCACAAAAATAACAATCCTGGAGAGACACACCATGAGTGTGATCATTGCCTTGGCAGCCCTGACGCTGCTGATGCTCGCCGCCTACCGTGGCTACAGCGTCATCCTCTTTGCCCCGATCGCCGCCCTCGGCGCGGTCCTGCTCACCGATCCGTCCGCCGTTGCCCCTGCGTTCACCGGGGTGTTCATGGACAAGATGGTCGGTTTCATCAAGCTCTATTTCCCGGTATTCCTGCTCGGCGCGGTGTTCGGCAAGCTCATCGAACTGTCCGGCTTCTCGCGCTCGATCGTGGCCGCTGCGATTCGCTTGCTCGGGACTAAACAAGCGATGCTGGTGATCGTGCTGGTGTGTGCCCTGCTCACCTACGGCGGCGTGTCGTTGTTCGTCGTCGTCTTCGCTGTTTACCCGTTTGCAGCGGAGATGTTCCGCCAGAGCAATATTCCCAAACGCCTGATCCCGGCGACCATTGCCCTCGGCGCATTCTCGTTCACCATGGACGCCCTGCCCGGCACGCCGCAGATCCAGAACATCATCCCCAGCACCTTCTTCAACACCACCGCATGGGCGGCGCCGTGGCTGGGTGTGATCGGCACGATTTTCGTGTTCTGCGCCGGCATGCTGTTTCTGCAGCGCCAACGCAACAAGGCGCAACGTGCCGGCGAAGGCTACGGCACTGAACTTCGCAACGAACCGGAAACCGCCGAAGACCTGAAGCTGCCCAACCCGTGGATTGCCCTGTCGCCATTGCTGGCGGTGGGCATCATGAACCTGTTGTTCACCCAGTGGATTCCGCAGTGGTACGGCAAGACGCACAGCCTGGCACTGCCGGGCATGGCCGCGCCGGTCACTACCGAAATCGCCAAGCTCACGGCGATCTGGGCGGTGCAGGCGGCGTTGCTGGTCGGCATCCTCATGGTGCTGGCGTTCGGCTTCAAGGCGATTAAAAGCAAGCTCGCCGAAGGCAGCAAAAGCGCGGTCAGCGGCGCGTTGCTCGCGGCCATGAACACCGCGTCTGAATACGGCTTTGGTGCGGTAATCGCTTCGCTGCCGGGGTTCCTGGTGCTGGCCGACTGGCTCAAGCAGATTCCCAATCCGTTGGTCAACGAAGCGATTACCGTGACACTGCTCGCCGGCATTACCGGATCGGCGTCGGGCGGCATGAGCATCGCGCTGGCGGCGATGTCCGAGCAGTTCATCAGTGCAGCGCACGCGGCGAATATTCCGCTGGAAGTGCTGCACCGCGTGGCCGCGATGGCCAGCGGCGGCATGGACACCCTGCCGCACAACGGCGCGGTAATCACCTTGCTGGCGGTGACCGGGCTGACCCACCGCGAGGCCTACAAAGACATTTTCTGTATTACGCTGATCAAGACCCTCGCGGTTTTCGTGGTGATCGGCACTTTCTACGCCACTGGCATTGTGTGAGGTATTCATGACCACTCTTTCCGGCAAGACAGCCTTGGTAACCGGCTCCACCAGCGGCATCGGCCTGGGCATCGCGCTGACCCTCGCGAAAGCGGGCGCCAACCTGATTCTCAATGGCTTCGGCGACGCCTCGAAGGTGATCGCCGACGTCGCTCAGTTCGGCGGCAAGGTCGGCCATCATCCCGCCGATGTCAGCGACCCGGCACAGGTTGCCGACATGGTCGCCTACGCCGAGCGCGAGTTTGGCGGCGTCGACATTCTGGTCAACAACGCCGGCATTCAGCACGTTGCGGCCGTAGAAGAGTTTCCTGTTGAGCGCTGGGATTCGATCATCGCGATCAACCTGTCATCGGTATTCCACAGCACGCGGCTCAGCCTGCCGGGCATGCGCCGCAAGAACTGGGGGCGCATCATCAATATCGCCTCGGTGCACGGCCAGGTCGGCTCCACCGGCAAAGCCGCGTACGTTGCCGCCAAGCATGGCGTGATCGGCCTGACCAAAGTGGTCGGGCTGGAAACCGCGACCAGCAATGTCACCTGCAATGCGATCTGTCCGGGCTGGGTGTTGACGCCGCTGGTGCAGAAGCAGATCGATGATCGCGCGGCCAAGGGTGTCGATCCGCAGCAGGCGCAGCATGATCTGCTGGCGGAAAAACAGCCGTCGCTGGAGTTCGTCACACCCCAGCATCTGGGTGAGCTGGTGCTGTTCTTGTGCAGTGAAGCCGGCAGCCAGGTGCGCGGCGCGGCGTGGAATATTGATGGTGGCTGGCTGGCGCAATAAACACCTGGCCATTGTGGGAGCGAGCCAGTTCGCGAATCCGATAAGAAGAGGCAAACCCATGTCCGACATCCTCTGGCAACCCGACGCCCAGCGTATCGCCGGTTCGCGGATGGACGTTTTCCGGCGCGAAATCAATCAGCGGCATTCGCTTAAGCTCGACGACTTCCCTGCCCTGCACCAATGGAGCATCGAGCAGCGCCCGGCGTTCTGGCAGGCGATCGTCGATTTCTTCGACATCCGCTTTCACACCCAGCCAGACGCCGTCTTGCGTGAAGGTGCAGAGATGCCCAGCGCCGAGTGGTTTCCGGGCGCGACGCTGAACTTTGCCGAACACCTGCTGCGCCGCCGCGACGATGCCGTGGCGGTGGTTGCTGTGGCGGAGAACGGCCAGCGCGAACAACTGACCTGGGCCGAACTGGCCGAACACGTCGCCGGTTTTCAGGCGAGCCTGCGCGCGGCGGGCGTTGGCCGGGGTGATCGCGTGGCGGCGTGCATGCCCAACACCTGGCAAACCCTGGTGGCGATGTTGGCCACCACCAGCCTCGGCGCGATCTGGTCCTGCTCGTCGCCGGACTTCGGCACCCACGGCGTGATCGATCGCTTTGGCCAGATCGAACCGAAATTGCTGCTCACCTGTGCCGGTTATCAATACGCCGGAAAAATCCTGGATCAGACCGCCAAGCTCAACGAAATCCTGATACAGCTGCCGTCGCTGCAGCAGTTGATCATCGTCCCGTACGCCCGTCCGCAAGCGCGCATCGAGGATTATCAAACCCACGCTGATGTCTGCTTGTGGGAAGACTTTTATCAACCCGGCGGCGAACCGGTTTTCACCCCGGTGCCGTTCAATCATCCGCTCTACGTGCTGTACTCCAGCGGCACCACTGGCGTGCCGAAATGCATCGTCCACAGCACCGGTGGTGTGCTGCTGCAACACGTCAAGGAACATGGTTTGCACTGCGACCTCGGTCCCGGTGACCGCTTGTTCTACTACACGACCTGCGGCTGGATGATGTGGAACTGGCTGGTTTCAGCGCTCGCGGTTGGCAGCGCCGTGGTGCTCTACGACGGCTCGCCGTTTTATCCGGACCATCAGCGCTTGCTCGACCTGATCGACGACGAACGCATCAGTGTGTTTGGCACCAGTCCGAAATTCCTCGCGACGCTGGAAAGCAGCGGCGCCAGGCCCCGCGAAAGTCATGACTTGAGCAGCTTGAAAACCCTGCTGTGCACGGGCTCGGCTTTGTCACCGCAAAGCTACGACTTCGTCTATCGCGACTTCAAAACCGATGTGTGCCTGGCTTCAATGTCCGGTGGCACCGACATCGTCTCGTGCTTCGTCAATGGCAACCCGCTGTCAGCGGTACGTCGCGGAGAAATCATGGGCAAGAGCCTGGGCATGGCCGTCGAGGTGTGGAACGACGCTGGCCAACCGGTGATTGGTGAGAAAGGTGAGCTGGTCTGCACACGGCATTTCCCGGCGATGCCGATCGGCTTGTGGAATGACCCCGACGGCTCAAAACTCCGCCAGTCCTACTTCAGCCTGTTCCCCGGCGTCTGGGCACAAGGTGATTACGCCGAACAGTTGCCCCACGGCGCGATGATGATCCATGGCCGCTCGGATGCGGTGTTGAACCCGGGCGGCGTGCGCATCGGCACGGCGGAAATCTATCGGCAGGTCGAGAAAATCACCGAGGTACTGGACAGCGTCGCCATCGGTCAGCAGTGGCAGGATGATGTGCGCGTTGTGCTGTTCGTGCGTTTGCGCGATGGTGTCGAACTCGATCGAGGGCTTGAACAGCGAATCCGCGAGGTGATCCGTGCCAATACCACGCCGAGACATGTCCCGGCGCGGATTGTTGCAGTGACGGACATACCGCGCACCATCAGCGGCAAAGTCGTGGAGCTGGCGGTGCGTGACGTCGTGCATGGAAGGCCGGTAAAAAACACCGATGCACTGGCCAATCCCGAAGCGCTGGAGCAGTTTCGGGATCGGCCGGAACTGGCTGATTGAAATCGGCACTGACGCCCTGATCCGACAGGCTGGCGGCAGTGCTTTTCATCAACGAGGTTTGTTCAAGGTAATGACCACCGGCTCGCCAATCGCCCGGCCTGCACTGGCCTCGAGCGCACTGCCAAGAACAGTCATGTTTTGATCGAAAGTGACCTCGTCAGTGATCAGTTGACTCAGCAATGAGGTGACCAGCGTGAGCGAGTCGGCGTTTTCGAAGGCTCTGGACGGCGCATGACAGTCAGTGCCGTTCTGCGACTGCGCCAGGCAACCTGCCCCCAGATTGAGCAATACGGACACATCCAGCTGCTGTCCGCTGTCACTGGCATGCACGGCGTCGGTGGCATAGCCGACATCGTCGGTTTGTGCGCTGGCGTGGAACAGCTCATGAATCAGGTCGTCGGCGATCACATCGTGGTTCAGACCCATGCTGACGAAGTGTCGATTGAAGTTTTTCGTGTAGACCTCAACAAACGCTATAGCGCAATCACCGCTCGAACCTGCGTCTTTCCAGCGCTGGTAATTGTTTGCATCGAACGATGCCAGGGTATCGTTGATCTTGAGGCCGTCGAGAACCATGTTGCTCAAGGAGAAACCGGCGAAATCGAAGCGGATCAAACGCAAGTAGTTCACCAGCCGATCAGTGGACATCTGAGAAGCATCGCCGAACACGATCTTCATCAGCGCGTCGCGATCGCGTTTGAAATCATGACGGTTGAAGATTTCCAATGCGTTGTCGATCTTGGCCCGGGCACGGGGCAGGCTTTGCTCGATGAACTTGCGCGTGTAACTGAGCGGCAACGTGCGCGGCGAAGCAGGCAGCTGCAAGGGGGCTTGATACACAAAATCCTCCAGAGACTTGCCCCACAAGTTGCCGCGTCGATTCAGCGAGTACCATTTGTCACCACTGCGCGCGGCCAGCACGGCGACGGCTTCATGCGTAGCCCCGCGTGGCCGCCAGCTACCCAACCCGAATTGCGCGTTATCAGCCGCTTCAAGCAGATCATAGGATTGCCGGCGACCGCTGATCCTGTGCAATTGCCCCCTGGCCAGAGTAATCAGGTCATGAGTGTTCTTGTTGAACCGCAGCAGGCCCTTGTGTACCAGTTTACCGCCCGCCTGCAGACCGGAGGGCACACCATCGAAGGGATTGAAAAGCGAGATGGCCGAAGTAAACGCCAGCCGGGTGAAACGCGCGGCCTTGGCAGTAGTGGAAATGGCCCTGGTGGAAATACTCAGCGCCTTCGAGCTGGCGCCAGCCACTGTTCCCACCAGGCCGATGCCGTCCATCAAACATCCGTAAACCCCGTCCACCATCTTGTTGTCTTCGCCCGAGGCGATGTCCTCGATGCATTTTTTGAACGGCACCAACAGGTCGATGAAGTAAGTCAGCAAGCGTTCGCCCTCCTCCCGGGAGAGTTCGAGCGGCGTCGGTACACGCACGAGCTCTCTGAGCTCGGTTTTATTCAGGAACGGTCTGTTCTCGGCGAGAAACCCGGCGATGCGCACGATGTTAGGGTCGTTGAATTTCTGGTAGAACCCTGTCTGCAACCGCGCAGATTGCGCTGGTGCTTTCAGCGCGCCGAAGTAATCGATGATCGCCATACTGCTGCTGATCGAAGCGTCCTCGGCCGCGGCATGGGTATAGCGCCTGATGTTCAGCGGAACGCTCTGGGTCAGGGTGTTGCTCAGGGGCGTCGTCATGTTGGCACTGGCGCTCATTCTTGAGCGTTGCTGAAGCTTTTTTTCCCGTCTGATGAAAGCACCCAGCGCATCATTCCTGCGGGTTTCTGCACGCGAAGTGAATAATTCATAACAAAGATCAGCGTCTTCATCAGACGTGTACATCACAACGCCGAAGCGTCCCGTGGCGGCATCCCGGCTTTGTTGTGTTTCTTGTTCAAGCCCTACATTCAAAGGTCCGCCGGCCCGGCGCGTAGTCACATAGGATGCCGATTCACGCACGGTAAAAAAATGAATGTCAGCATTCATGAACACTTGCAGATCCGCTTCCGGCATGTGTGCCAACGCCAGCTTGATGGCAGACATCATGCCGCCGTTCACCGCTTCGAAATGCACGGCCAACTGACGATCCATTTCCTCGTCACAGGATTCAATCGTCAGCAGTCGCGGATAACGCTGATAAAGACTGAGACCCGCAGGGTTGTAGTTGATCGCAGGTTGCAGCAATCCGTTGACGATCAAACGTACGGTGCGCCTGTCCCACTGACCGGTGACCAGGTCACCCGATTGGTGCAGCTCGACCATGGACATGATTTGCTGTCCGCCTTTCTCGGACAGCGCTTTTTCATCCAGTGTGTCGCAGCCAGGTGCAGCTTTTCTCAATTGGCTTCGGGCAATTTCCGCTCGGTTGGGTAACGGTGTCGAAAATGCGCGGGCTAGCTGGGCGAATTGGTCTGCGTGGTGCTCAAACGCGTCAATCGCCCTTCGTGTACAGGTTTCTTCTGCCTGTTCGAGCTCGGCTCTGGAAATAATCCGGTTGAGCAACGCCCACTCCACGATCGGGTCGATCAGCGCCAGATCGCGCATATGCTTCTGCGCTTCACTGACCGGCTCCAGTTCGCCGTAAGCGATGATCTGTGCATAGGTCAATTCCCGCGAGGCCCCGGTCTTTACTGCCTCGACCAATACTACAGCGCGACAGAACTTGATCCAGGCGATCGACCCAAGTGTCACCTCTGTCGGAATTTTCCTGACCAGAAATTCGGGTGCGTTGCGTGCCAGGAGAAGATGAACCACCAAAGGCGCCAATATCGGATCTACCCAGCGCTTGTTCCGCACAAACTCGGTGTACTCCTCGAGTATCTCTGATGGATGGCGCTCAACATTGTCTGGCGAGTACAGGTCTCGCCGTTGGACCAGGTGGCGATGGCCGATCGATGGGTCCAGGTCGAGTAATATCGCGGTCATCAACAATTGGCGGAGAATATTTTCGGAAAGCGTTTCCCCGTCATTCACCCCGTACCAATTCAGCTCTTTGATATAACTTCTGGCAAGATCCAGCGAAACTGGATAGGCGACAAATTCAAAGAGGCGCTGCGCCGCCGTTTCGTGAGATATATCCGCGCGCCCTGTGACGTTGTACAAGGCTGACAACAGTTTGCGCTTCGGCATCAATTTGGCGGTGGCGCCACGAATATCTGCAAACTGCTCTTCGGATAACGCGTTGTGACTCTGCTCACTTGATTGAAAGTGATCCCAAAAAGCAACTGGCTCCCTGACCTCGGGTGAAAACTTGAACAACCCGATCAAGTTACTGATCTTGGCCTTGGTGTCAGGCAGATCGATATCATGAAACTTGAACCACTGATCCAGGGTTACATCCAGATCAGGCCATACAAAACCGCCGGCGACTGCGGCAATGTCGGCGATGAGACTCACCGTCGAGCGCGTAGGTTGACTGTATTCAAAATACTGCGCCGCAACCAGATCTACCCAACCTCTGACGGCACGGACTTCCATCTTGCCTTCCGGCGTAATCCGAACCAGGCCGTTATGCTCGCGCGCCTCCTCTCGACCGATTGCACCAATGACCGGCCCGGTTTTCAGCAGCTCATTGAGCAGAAGTCTGCCGGGGTTATATATTTCATGCAGTGAAGAGCCTGGTTGCAACTCTACTTCACGCCCATACCAGTCTATACCGTGATCTTCGGTGTACTCATTCAATGCCTCTTCCAGATGCCGAAGAACCATATCGCGCTCGGTAGCATCTGCCGCAGACCGATACTTCCATTCAGCCAGCGCAACTTTCGATGGCCGGAATACTTTATTTTTCTTAACTTCGTTCACAGTAAAACCTCATCAAACCAACTAGCTGACCATTCAGCGTAATGACGTTTTACCCAAACACATACAACCGAACCACGAGTCAATTATTAAGTGTTGTTGCCGTGCAAACACTCGATGCAATCGAAGACACCAAGTCAATCCATCAAACCCCACTCGCCGGGGCCTGTATTGTTAACACTTGCCTGGTCGTGCTGAAGTTTGATTCGCAACTTCAAGTTATTTACCGAATCGGCATTCTTCAATGCTTCCTGCTCACTGATTGCACCTTCTGCAAACAGCGCAAACAGTGCCGCGTCAAATGTCTGCATACCGAGTCCGGTCGATTTTTCCATCATCGGCTTGAGCTCTTCGAACTGGCCGCGTCGGACCAGGTCAGCGATGGTCGGCGTACCCAGAAGAATTTCGACTGCCGCGCGCCTTTGGCCATCGACAGTGCGGAGCAGACGCTGCGAGACACAGGCTTTGAGGTTGTTGCCCAATGTTTGCAAAAGCTGTTCGCGCTTCTCCTCGGGAAACAAATTGATGATTCGATCCAGCGCCTGATTGGCGTTGGTCGCATGCAGCGTCGACAACACAAGATGGCCGGTATCAGCGAATGACAGCGCATGCTCCATGGTTTCGCGGTCACGGATCTCACCAATCAATACAACATCCGGAGCCTGGCGCAGAGTGTTCTTCAAAGCCGCATGAAAGCTTCGGGTATCTACGCCGACTTCACGCTGATTGATGATCGAGCGCTTGTGTCGATGGATATATTCGATCGGGTCTTCGATCGTCACGATGTGTCCGGCGCTGTGGCGGTTACGGTGATCGATGAGTGCCGCCAGTGAAGTCGACTTGCCTGAACTGGTCGCGCCGACAAAAAGAATCAGGCCACGTTTGAGCATCACCGTTTCCAGCAGCACCGGCGGCAGCTTCAGGTCTTCGAATCGCGGGATGTCGACCTTGACGTTGCGGATCACGATCGAAACGTCGTTGCGCTGCTTGAAAATGTTCACCCGGAACCGCCCGACGCCCGTTCGGGAGATTGCCAGGTTCATTTCCAGATCCCGGTCGAACTCCCGGCGCTGCTCGGCGTCCATCAGGGAGGTGGCGATGGCCGCGGTTTCGCCGGGTTTGAATGGCTGATCGCTGAGCGCCGTCAGCACGCCATCAATGCGCGCACTCGGCGCTGCGCCGGTAGAGAGGAACAGATCCGAGCCGTTTTTTTGCGACAATATTGACAACAGTGCATCGATTTCCATGGCTGAAAGCACCCGCGAAGCATTGAATGAGCAAATTTGGCCGACGCTTGGCGCGGCTCCTGCAACAATGATAGACCCCGTCTCACCGAACCACGCTCAGGATTGAAACATGAATGCTGTATCCACCACCGATGACGCTCAGGCCCTGATTGCCCGCACCGACTGGAGCCGCAGCCCGCTGGGCGCCGCCGGCACCTGGCCGCAGAGCCTGCGCACGGCGGTGGACATCGTGATTCATTCGCCGATGCCGATGCTGCTGTTATGGGGCCCGCAACTCACGCAGATCTACAACAATGGCTTTGCCCTGCTCGCTGGCAGCAAGCATCCCGAAGCGTTCGGGCAGCCGACGCATGAGGTCTGGCCAGAGGTGCGGGATTTTGCCGAGCCGATTTACCAAGCGGTGCTGCAGGGTCAGGTGCGCAGCTTCAGCGAGCAGCGTTTCAGCGTGCAGCGGGACGGCAAAAAAACCGATTTCTGGCTGGATCTGACCTACAGCCCGATTCGCGATGAAACCGCACAGGTGGCCGGGATTCTGATCACCGCCATCGAAACCAACGAGCGCCGACGCATTGCCCTGGAATTGCAGCGTCGTTCCGAAGAAAGCCTCAAGGCCCAGCGCCAGTCCGAGGAGCGTCTGCAACTGGCCCTCGCCGCCACCGACGCCGTCGGCACCTGGGATTGGGACATTGGCGAAGACCGTTTCATCGCCGATGCGCACTTCGCCGAACTGCACGGCGTCGATCCTGCCAGCGCCGGGCAGTTGCCGATCAGCGAATACATGCACGGGGTGCACCCCGAAGACCGCGCCATGGTCGCGCGCGGCATCAAGTACTGCATCACTCATGGCACGGAGTACGCCGAGGAATATCGCCTGTTGCAGGCCGATGGCACGCTGCGCTGGGTGTTCGCGCGCGGGCGTTGCTACAAGGATCATCATGGTCGGCCGATGCGCTTTCTCGGCGCGGCGCTGGACCTGACCGAACGCAAACATACGGAACAGGCGCTGCGTCAGAGCCAGACCGAACTTCAGCTGATCATCAACGCCATGCCGATCCTGATCAGCTACGTCGACGCCGAAGAACGTTTTCGCTTGAACAACGCAGCCTATCTGGACTGGTACGGCCTGACGCCGCAGGAGTTGTATGGGCGCACGATCCGCGAAGTCATCGGCGAAGAGGCGTATTTCCTGCGTGCGCCGTACATCGCCGAAGCACTGGCCGGCCGCTCCTGCTCCTTCAGTTTCTACACGCCGCACCGCGACGGCAGCACCCGTCATGCCCTCATGAATTATCTGCCGCGACATGGCGCAGACGGTGCAGTGAATGGCTTCTACATCTTTGTCATCGACGAAACCGAGCGCAAGAAAACCGAGGAAGCCCTGCGCAATCTCAACGAGACCCTCGAAGAGCGGGTCAGCGCGCGCACCGAGCAACTGGCTCAGGCCAACGAGCGTTTGCAGAACGAGATGTTCGAACGCGAGCGCGCCGAAGACGCCTTGCGCCACGCGCAGAAGATGGAAGCTGTCGGCCAGCTCACCGGCGGCATCGCCCACGACTTCAACAACATGCTCACCGGCATCATCGGCAGCCTCGACTTGATGCAGCGCTACATCGCCAACGGTCGCGCCGATGAGATTGGTCGCTTCACCGAGGCGGCCGTGTCGTCGGCCAACCGTGCGGCCGCGCTGACGCATCGCTTGCTGGCCTTCTCGCGGCGCCAGTCGCTGGACCGCAAGCAACTGCACGTCAATGAACTGGTGCATTCACTGGAAGACCTGATCCGCCGCACCAAGGGCGATGCGATCGAGCTGCAACTGCGCCTGCCCGAGGATTTGTGGCCGGTGAGTACCGACGTCAGCCAGCTGGAGAATGCCCTGCTCAATCTGGTGATCAATGCCCGCGATGCGATGCCCGAAGGCGGCACGTTGCTGATCCAGACCGCGAACGTGTATCTCGACAGCAGCGACACCACCATTCTCGAGCCGGTGAAGGCCGGGGAATACGTGATGCTCGCGGTCAGCGATAACGGCACCGGCATGACTCCGTCAATTCGCTCCAAAGCGTTCGACCCGTTTTTCACCACCAAACCGATCGGCCAAGGCACCGGGCTTGGGCTGTCGATGATTTACGGATTCGCCCAGCAGTCCGGCGGCCATGTCAGCCTCGACAGTGTGCCGGGGCAAGGCACTTGTGTACGTCTGTACTTGCCGCGTTTGCTTGAGCCGACGCCCGAATCCTCGTCTGTGGAGAAAGCTGAACCGATTGCCGCTTCATCTTCGGGCGAGACCGCGATTGTGGTCGAGGATGATCCGGCAGTGCGCATGCTGGTGCTCGATCTGCTCAAGGAACTGGGCTACACAACCTTCGAAGCGGAAAACGCCACGAACGCCCTGCCCGTGCTCGAGTCCGTGCAACGCGTCGATCTGCTGGTTACCGATGTCGGGCTGCCGGGTATGAACGGACGCCAGTTGGCGGAGATTGCTCGCCAGCATCGTCCGGGGCTTAAAGTGCTGTTCATGACCGGTTACGCGCAGATTGCTGCCGAGCGTCAGGGCTTTCTTGACGAGGGCATGGACATGGTCGCCAAGCCCTTTGTCCTTGAAGTGCTGGCGAGCAAGATTCGCAAGTTGAGCAACCCGACCCCGCGACTTGAGGCATAATCGCGCGCCCCGCTGTCACCCCGTTATCAGGTATTGCACGATGAAAGCCCAAGCCCGCCACATTCTGGTGAAAACCGCCGAAGAGGCCGAACAACTCAAACAGCGCATTGCCAAGGGCGAAGCGTTCGATGTGCTGGCGAAGAAATTTTCCTCCTGCCCGTCCGGCAAACGCGGCGGCGACCTGGGCGAAGTGCGGCCGGGGCAGATGGTCGGCGCGATTGATGCGGTGATTTTCAAGAAACCGCTGCGCACCGTGCATGGGCCGATCAAGAGCAAGTTTGGTTATCACCTGGTGCAGGTGTTTTATCGGGATTGATCGGCTGGCTGCCGGGCTTCTTCGCGAGCAGGCTCGCTCCCCCATGTCGACCGCGTTTTCATTGTGGGAGCGAGCCTGCTCGCGAACCGATTGCGCAGCAAGCGGCCATTCTCTGATTACCTGGGGATCAGCGCTCCAGGCACCTGTATCACCCGACTGGCCAATTCATGTCCCGCTTGCGCCGCCTCTGCCGGACTGCCGCCGAGCAAGCGCCTGGCCAGGTACGCCGCACTGAACGAATCCCCCGCCGCTGTGGTGTCGACAACCTTATCAACCTTGTGCGCCGGCACTTCAAACGCCTCACCATTGCAGCGAATCAGACACGCCTCGGCGCCGCGCTTGAGCACCACTTCCGGCGTGCCGATCTGTGCGTACGTGGCAAACACCTCAGCGCAATCGGCAAACCCGAACAACGCCTGTTCGTCATCCACCGTCAGCAGCGCCAGATCGACATAAGGCAGGACGCTGCGATACGCCGCGCGCGCCTCTTCCACCGACGCCCACAGGCGTGGGCGGTAGTTGTTGTCGAAAACGATGCGTGCGCCGCGCTGTCTGGCTTCAATCAGGGTCTTGATCAGTCGGGCGCGGCCTTGCATTCCGAGTACGGCGAGGGTGATCCCACTGAAATACAGCACGTCGTAGTGCGGCAACGCCGCGAGGATCGGCTCGGCCGCAGGGGTGGTGAAGCAATCGCGTACCGCCGCTTCGTTGCGCCAGTACAGGAAACGCCGTTCGCCGTTGGCGTCGGTCTGGATGCAGTACAGACCGGGCAGCCGACCGGGCAAACGCTGCACCAGATCGAGGCCGATGCCTTCGCTGCGCCAGATCTGGCACATGGCGTCGCTGAAACTGTCATCGCCCAGCGCGGTGACGTAGTCGACTTGCGCCTTGTCGCCCAGCGCACGGGACAGGTACACCGCCGTGTTGAGGGTGTCGCCACCGAAGCTTTGCTGCAGGCTACCGTCGGCGCGTTGTTGCAGTTCGATCATGCATTCGCCAATCAGGGCGATGCGTGGGGTGTTGCTGAGGATTTTCATCGGGTGGGATCTCGGGTGGTTCAGTGGTGGCTAAGCGGGCGTCTTCGCGAGCAGGCTCGCTCCCACAATGGAACGCATTGATCTTGTGGGAGCGAGCCTGCTCGCGAATAGCCGCCGCAACGCAATCTCAAGCCTTAGAAACAAGTCTCCATGGTCTCGATGACCGCCAACTGCTCATCCACCAGCAACCCTACCCGCCACTTGTCAAAAGTCAGGCATGGATGCGAAGTACCAAAGGAAATGATGTCGCCGACCCGCAGTTCTACACCCGGCGCCACGGTCATGAACGCATGCTGATCCATTACTGCCGTGACCTTGCACGCGCCGATATCATCCCCCGCCGCCGGCACCACGCCGGCCTTGTAGCGCAACAACGGCACCGGCAAACCGGCATCGAAGGCGACATCGCGCTTGCCCAGGGCGATCACCGCAAAACCCGGTTCCGGCAGCGACTGCACATGAGCCCAGACTTCCAGCGCCGGGCGCAGGCCTTCGTGCAGGTCGCTGCGACGGTCGAGCACGCAGCACTGCGCCTCTTTGTAGATGCCATGGTCGTGCGCCACGTAACTGCCCGGGCGCAACACACTGAGGAAGCGGCCGGCGGCGTTCTGGGTTTCGAAAGATTCGGCGATCAGGTCGTACCAGGCCGAACCCGACGCTGTGATGATCGGTCTGGCGATGGCAAAGGCGCCGCTGTCCTGTAGCTGCACCGCGAGACGAACCAGCGACGCGGCGAATTCGCGAATGCCACTGACCGCATGATCGCCATGAATCACGCCTTCGTAACCTTCAATACCGGTCAGGGCCAGTGCCGGTTGCGCATCGATGACCTTGGCCAGTTCGATGACTTCCTGCTCGCTGCGGCACCCGCAACGGCCGCCGACCACGCCGTATTCGATCATCACGTTGAGCTTGACCCCACGGGAAGCGAAGTAAGCCCCGAGGTCGGCGACGTTGTCGGGGTGATCGACCATGCAATGGAAATCGAACGTCGGATCGGCGAGCAGATCGGCAATCAACGCCATGTTCGGCGTGCCGACCAGTTGATTGGCCATCAACACGCGACGCACGCCGTGGGCATAGGCGGCGCGGGTCTGGGTGGCGCTGGCGAGGGTGATTCCCCAGGCGCCGGCATCAAGCTGTCGTTTGAACAGTGCCGGGGTCATGCTGGTTTTGCCGTGGGGCGCGAGTTCGGCGCCGCTGTCGCTGACAAATTTCTGCATCCAGCGAATGTTGTGCTCCAGCGCCTCGCGGTGCAGCACCAGCGCCGGCAGGCTGACGTCGCGGGTCAATTGCGCGCCGATCACGGCGTCGCCTTTTTCTACGGCAGAGTTGATGGCAGTGGTCATGGTCGAATCCTCACAGGCGCGGCCGCAGGCAGCCACGGTTATTCGTTGATCCGCCGGGCGAGGCTGTTGGCGCTCTCGATCAGCACCCGGCGATAGTCGCTGTAATTGTTTTTCGCATCGGCGCGCGGGGCGACGATGCACAAAGTGCAAATGGCCACGCCCTGCGGGTCTTTGACCGGCGCGGCGAAGCAATGGGTGAAGGTGTCGGCGACGCTGTCGAAGGAGAAGAAGCCATCGCTGCCGGCCTGACGAATCTCCGCCAGAAAACGGTCCAGTGGCAGGCGTTCGCCGTCGGGCAGGATGTAGTCGTCTTCGTCGATCAGGTCGATGATCTGTTGATCGCTCAAGTGCGCGAGCAACAGACGCCCGGAAGCCGTCCACGGGATCGGCGCGTTTTCGCCGATATCCGATGAGATGCGGAAATGCCGCTCGCCCTCCTTCATCAACGCCACCGTGTATTTGCGCCCGTTGAGCAGACACATCTGCGCAGTTTCGCGGGTCTGGCTGACGATCTCCTGCAAAGCGTGATCAGCCTCGCGGCTGAGGTCGAAATGGCGCAGATGCGCCTGACCAAGGAAGTACAACTGGCGGCCAAGGTAGACGTGGCCGTCCTTGCCCACCGGCTCGAGAATCCGTCGCTCCAGCAAGGATGCGACCAGTTCGTAGACCGTCGACTTCGGACTGCCGATGCCATTGGCGATGTCGTTGGGGCGCAGGGGCTGGCCGATTTCCTTGAGAAAATCGAGGATATCGAACGCCCGGTCCAGACCGCGTGCCCGGCGCTTGATGGTGTCTTCGGTCATGTCAGTGGTTTCCATTCAAAGTCGCCGGGAGTTTACAGCCAATGATCGTTCCCATGCTCCGCGTGGGAATGCCTCACCGGACGCTCCGCGTCCGCTTTTGGGACGCAGAGCGTCCCGGGCTGCATTCCCACGCAGAGCGTGGGAACGATCGGCGTGTATCAGGCCTTCTTCTTGTAGGCAATGCAGTCAATCTCAACCTTGCAATCAACCATCATGCTCGCCTGCACACAGGCGCGCGCCGGGGCGTGTTCGGGTTTGAAATACTCGGCGAAGACCTTGTTGAAACTGCTGAAATCCCGTGGATCGTCCAGCCAGACGCCGGCGCGAACCACGTCCTCAAGGCCATAACCAGCCTCTTCGAGAATGGCGATCAGGTTCTTCATGGTCTGGTGGGTCTGTTCGACGATGCCACCAACGATGATCTCGCCATCCACCGCCGGTACCTGGCCGGACACATGCAGCCAGCCATCCGCTTCAACTGCGCGGGCGAATGGACGAGGCTGGCCGCCGGCGGCGGTGCTGCCGGTGCCGTAACGCGTAATGCTCATGGGTGTTTCTCCTGATTGCAAAAGTACAGATTCAAAACCGCGTGCTCTTGAGAAATTCCGCCAGACGCGGCGATTGCGGGCGTTCGAACAGTTCCTTGGGAGGTCCCTGCTCTTCGATCCGCCCTTGATTCATGAAAACGATCTTGTCCGAAACCTCGAAGGCGAAACGCATTTCGTGGGTCACCAGCAACATGGTCATGCCGTCCTCGGCCAACCCCTTGATCACGTTGAGCACCTCGCCAACCAGTTCCGGGTCGAGGGCCGAGGTGACCTCGTCAAAGAGCATCAGGCTCGGGTTCATCGCAATCGCTCGGGCAATCGCCACGCGCTGTTGCTGGCCGCCGGACAACTGACCGGGAAAGTGATTGCGCCGCTCCAGCAGGCCAACGCGCTCCAGCCATTTTTCCGCGAGCACCACGGCTTCGTCCCTGTGCATCTTCTTCACCTTGAGCAGGCCAAGGGTGACGTTCTGCAACGCGGTCAGGTGCGGGAAGAGGTTGAATTGCTGGAAGGCCATGCCGGTCATCGCACGATGGCGGGCAATAACCTTCTCCGCATGGCGCACGCGTTTACCGTTGACCTCGTCGTAGCCGATGGACTCGCCGTCGAGCAGGATCTGCCCGCCCTGGAATTCTTCGAGCATGTTCACGCAACGCAACAGCGTGGTTTTGCCCGAACCGCTGGAGCCGATCAGCGTGACGACGTTGCCGCGCTGCATGCTCAGGTCGACACCCTTGAGCACTTCCACCGCGCCGTACTGTTTGTGCAGGCCGCGAATATCCAGCAATGCCTGATCCTGTGAAGCAACTTGAGCTTGAGTCATGGCAGGGCCACCCGCTTTTCAATGTGCCGGCCGAGTAATTCGATGCCGTAGTTGATGACGAAGAACAGAAAACCGGCGAACAGGTAGAACTCCAGGGTCATGAAGTTCCGGGCGATGATCTGTTGCGTGCTGAGCAGCAATTCGGCGACGCCGATCACCGAGAGCAAGGTCGACGCCTTGACGATTTCGGTGGACGAGTTGACCCAGGTCGGCAAAATCTGCCGCAGCGCCTGAGGTAACAGTACGTAGCCGAGGGATTGGTAGAACGTCAGGCCGATGGCTTTGCCCGCCTCCATCTGCCCGCGCGGCAGGGCTTGCAGCGCACCACGAACGATTTCGGCGACGTGCGAGCCGCAAAACAGCGTCAGGCCCAGGGCTCCGGCCTGAAACGCACTGATCTGCCAACCGAGCGCCGGCGCCATATAAAAGCAGGCCAGCACCAATACAAACACTGGCGTGCCGCGAATCAGATCGACGTACAGCCGAAACGGCGCACGCATCCAGAACTTGCCGTAAGTCAGGACCAGGCCGGCAACCACGCCGAGCAAGGTGCCCAACACAATGGCCAGCGCCGAGACCTGCACACTGGTCAGAAAGCCCTGCCACAACGGCTCGCGCGCGACCCACAATTCATGCAACCAACTGGGAGATTCGTACATCGCAGCCTCCTATCGGCGGATCGCCAGACGCTGCTCGAGGTAACGCAGCAGCATGGCAATGAGGTAACAGGCCGCGACATATAACGCCGTGGTCACCAGCCAGGTTTCGATCACCCGGTAGCTTTCGACGTTGATCTTGCGCGCGTAATAGGTCAGCTCCGGCACCGCAATCGCAGCCGCCAGCGAAGTGTCCTTGAACAGCGAAATGAAGTTGTTCGACAGCGCCGGCAGCACATTGCGCAGCATCACTGGCACGGTGACGTAAGCCTTGACCTGCCATTCACCGAGACCGATTGCCAGCCCGGCTTCGCGCTGACCCTTCGGAATGCTCAGCAAGCCGCCACGAAAGACTTCGGTCAGGTACGCGCCGGCATACAGCGACAGCGTGATGATGAACGAAGGAATCTTGTCCAGACGAATGCCAAGGCTGGGCAGTGCAAAGTAGATCAACAGAATCAACACCAGAATCGGCGTGTTGCGTACCACCGTGACGTACACCGAGGCCAGCACCCGCAAGGCGCGATGCTTCGACAGCAAGGCGAACGCCATCAGCAGGCCGATCACGCAGCCGATGGCGATCGACACCAGCGCCAGCTGCAAGCCCAGACCGAGCCCCGCCAGCAAGGTGTCGAAATCGCGCCACACGGCGGCAAAGTTCAACTGATAGTTCATGGTCAGCGGTACCTTGAGCGGGGCGACGGTATCGCCCCACTCTCACGGGATCATTTGAATTCGACTGGGAAACCGATGGCTGGAGATGGCAGATCAACACCGAACCATTGTTTGAACGAAGCGGCATAGGTCGGGAACTCAACCCCGGTCATGGCTTCATGCAGCGCGGTGTTGACGAAGTTCAGCCAGTCCTGATCGCCACGTTTGACGGCGCAAGCGTAAGTCTGCGGGCTCCAGGCGTAGCTCGGGCTGCGGTAGCGGCCAGGGTTCTGCACCATCAGGTATTTGACCGACGACTGATCGGTGGCGGCGGCATCGGCGCGGCCGGAGTTCACCGCCTGGTACATCAGGTCAACGCTGTCGTACTGATCGACCTTGGCTTTGGGTAATGCCTGATGCACCAGTTCTTCGGCGTAGACGTTCTGCAGCACCGCAACGGTGACGTCATCGCCCGCCGCCTGCAGGTCTTCGATTTCCTTGTACTTGCTGTTGTTCGGCAACAGCAGGCCGACGCCTTCGCGGTAGTACGGCAGGGTGAACGCGACTTGCTGCGCGCGGCTGGCGGTGACGGTGATGAACTGGCAGCTCATGTCGACCTTGTCGGTGAGCAGATTGGGAATCCGCGCATCGGACGACTGCACCACGAACTCGACCTTGCTCGGGTCGTTGAACAGCCCTTTGGCCACGATCCTGGCGATGTCGATATCAAAACCCTGCAACTTGCCGTCCGCGCCCTGAAAGTGCCACGGCGCATTGGTGCTGCCAGTGCCCACGATCAACTTGCCACGGGCAAGAACACTGTCGAGCTTGCTGTCGGCAGCCTGGGCCAGGCCCATGACCGAGGAAGAAGCTGCAAGAACAAAAACACACGCTTTGAACAACGAAGGACGGCGATGCATGGCAAGCACTCCAGAATTGTGTTTATTCCGCTATACCGGAACACGGTTTGTTACTACGGAATAGACAGCAGAAAGTGTGCCACAGGAATCAGGAGAAATCTGTAGTCGTATTGAATGCTTTGGTAATCAAGGAGATATGGACTTGCGGACCAATTGATCGGTCCGACCCAATACGCAGAAAGGTCCCTGCGATCACTAATGAAAGGGGTGGTTCGTTCCCAACTTGGGTCAGATGGCGTCGTGATGGTGCGAATCAGGGTTACAGTTGAGCAATACCTGTGTCAGCGGTTGAGTGCCTGCCTGTACACATCACCACCCTGCCGTTTCCCAACCGCTATCACCGTAACGACCAGTACCTCGTCCCTGACCCGATAGACCAACCGATATCCAGCGCTTCGAAGCTTGATTTTATAGGCGTTACACAATCCTTTCAGACGAGCCGCCGGAACGTGGGGATTTGCCAGCCTTTCAACAAGTTTATTTTTGAACTGCTCTCTGAGCTCCGACCCAAGCTTTCGCCACTCCTTCCAAGCCTTTTCAGAAAATTCCAGTTCATAGGTCATCAATGGATACCTTGATGGTCGGATCGTTTTCTCGCTCCTTGCAAAGGGCGATCAGTTCCAGATCCTCCAGGCGCTCCATCATTGCTTCATATTCCTTGGCAGGAACACAGTAGAAGGCCGGTTCGTTTCGATTAAGGATCGCCACAGACCGGCCTCCACCAGCTGCCACTGTACCCATAGGATTTTTTTTCAATTCGGAAATACTCGCTACGACGTGAGAAAGAACAATGTGCGTCATGAACTGTGCCTCTTGAAGTGCTCTGATTAGTGCTCAAAATAGCACTCCAAGTGATGCTCGGCGCAATACATTGAGGTTACCACGCGGTTTCTTGTGAGGTTCCCGCATTGGTTGTCAGGTCTATCTGGCGTTCTTGTGGGATTAATCTCGTGGTTACGTACCCCACCTGTAATTTCTGACAGTAGACCGCGACGCCCCTGCTCCTTTAACGTCAAGGAGCCTACCCGCTCGTTGAAAAGGACCCTTCGATGAACGCCACAAACACAACTTCCGCGCTGGACCCGGTTTACCGCAAAGCCCTGAAAACCTGGCGTCCGGTCATTCTCTATTTCGCCAATGAACACTGCCCCGCCTGCGAATGGGCCGGGCCGGTCTTTCGGCAGATTGCCGAGCCTTACCGACTGCGCGCCAACATCTATATGCTCAACACCAGCCAATCGCCCAAGCACCCGAACGTCACGGGCACGCCAACAGTGCTGTTCTATAAAAACGGCAGGCTGCTGAAAAAGCTCAAAGGTATCGGCACCGAGGAAACCCTGGCGAGGGATATGGCCCGGCATGTCGGCAGGACAAAGGCTCCCGCAACCCCACGCAAACCTCACCATGATCTGGCATGGCTGAGGCGAACACTCAAGTCATTGCGCACCGTCACTGGTTCGCGCCACCGGCTTCTGCGCTGAACCCGACCGGGATTGGACAACCCGCTGTCTGCCTGCTTTGCTGTTGAGCGAACACATTGCGCGCCGCCCGCCGGTTCGGGTGGTTGCCAGGATCGGCGCAGACAGCGGGATAAGCATGTTCGAAACCATTGAAGCGCAAGCGTTGAAGGAAACCGCGTCAAACGAGTTGAGGGACGAGTTTCTCCAGCGCGAGTTCGAACGGCTCAAACCGTTCAGCCTGTTGATCTATGTGGTCAGCATTTTCATGTGGCTGCTGTTTGATCTGATCGTCAGTTTTCTCGGCGGCCAGGGTTTCACGTGGCGCTCGATGGCGTTTCTCGCTGGTTTCGCGCTGTTGACGGTGGTGCTCGGTTTTACGCGCAGGGCTAGCCATTTCGATGTGCTCACCCTGTTGCTGGTCCTGGGATTGACCGTCGGTGTGCGAATGATCGTCGACGGCCTCGCGCCTGCTTCGCACAGCTTGTGGCTGGTGCTGGCAGCAGCGAGCATGTTGTACAGCGTGTCGGTACTGCCGCTGCGGCGCTGGGCGTTCTTTGCGGTACAAGTTGTGATCTGGGTGATCCTCAACCCGTTTCTTGCCACCACTACCGAAATCACTGAACTGCGCGGCGTCCTGACTGCCTGCTACAGCGTGTTCCTCTGCGCGCTCACGGTGTACACCTTTTTGAAATTCCGCGAGGCGAAGCTGAACAACTACCTGATGTCGCGGTTGCTGCTGGATCAGGCCTACAACGACCCGCTGACGCAGATTCCCAACCGACGCTCGTTCATGACCCACGCAGGGCAACGGCTGCTGGCAAGCCCGCGCGAGCGCGATCATTACCTGATGATGATCGACATCGACAACTTCAAGAAGGTCAACGACACCTACGGGCATGACATCGGTGATGAGGTGCTCATTCGCGTCGCAGCCGATATCAAGGCAGTGATGATTGCGTTTGACTACGCGCGTATGGGCGGTGAGGAGTTCGCGATCTATCTGGCGGGAGTGCGGCGCGAGGATGTTGAAAGCCTTGCCACGCAACTGTGCCAATCAGTGCGTGAACAGCCCACCCAGCACCCGGTCACCATCAGCATCGGCATTACCCGGGTGGCTGAGGGTGACTCGTTGAATCAGGCGCTGATCAAGGCGGATGCGGCGTTGTACGAATCAAAGCATACGGGCAAGAACCGCTTTACGTTTCATCAGTAACAAGCGCAGCGACCGCTGCGCCATTCCGCGAATGCTCAAGCCACCTCACGCTCCAGCAACACGCGCGTCACCCGCCGCTCTTCGACCGCTTTGACGGTCAGTTGCCAGCCCTCGTATTCCAGCCGATCACCGGTCATCGGCAACCGATCCAGCAGACTCATGACCAACCCGGCCATGGTCTGATAATCCTCGGTCGGCTCGGCATCGAAGCCGGTACGCTGGCGAACGCGAGCCAAGGGCAGCGCGCCGCTGACCAGAAACCCGCCGCGCTCTTCGACCACATCAGGGCCTTCGATTTCACTGGCATCGGGCAACTCACCGGCGATCGATTCGAGGATGTCGGTCATGGTCAATACGCCGACGAAATCGCCAAACTCATTGACCACGAAAGCGATGTGCGTCGATGCCGCGCGCATCTGCTCCAGGGCATTGAGGATCGAGTAACTGTCGAGCAGATTGACGGTCTTGCGTGCCAGATGCTCCAGGTTCGGCTCATTGCCGGCCAGATACTCCTTGAGCAATTCCTTCTTGTGTACGAAGCCAAGCGGCTCGTCCACCGCGCCATCGCGAATCAGCGGCAAGCGTGAATACGACGAATGCATCAGCTTCGTGCGAATGGCTTCGGCGTCATCGGCAAGATCAATCAGGTCAACGTCGGCGCGCACCGTCATCAGGTTGCGAATCGGCCGCTCCGCCAGTTGCAGCACACCGCTGATCATCACCCGCTCACGACGGTCGAACAGCTCGGCCACCGGCGCTTCACCGTTGTCCAGAAGGTCGGAGATTTCCTCACCAACCTCCTCCGCCGCCAGCTTGCGGCCACCGAGCAGACGCATCACCGCATGGGCTGTGCGCTCGCGCATCGGGCGCACGCCCTGCATCGAACGTTTGCGCCGAGCCCGGGCGATCTGGTTGAAGACTTCGATGAGGATCGAGAAACCGATGGCGGCGTACAGGTAACCTTTCGGGATATGGAAGCCCAGACCTTCGGCGGTCAGGGCAAAACCGATCATCATCAGGAAGCCCAGACACAGCATGATCACGGTCGGATGTGCGTTGACGAAGCGGGTCAGCGGCTTGCTGGCAACGATCATCAGGCCGATGGAAATAATCACGGCGATCATCATCACCGCCAGTTCATCGACCATGCCCACAGCGGTAATCACCGCGTCGAGGGAGAACACCGCGTCGAGCACCACAATCTGCGCCACGATTGGCCAGAACAGCGCGTAGGTTGTGTTGGTCGAGCGCTCGCCGACATGGCCTTCGAGCCGCTCATGCAACTCCATCGTCGCCTTGAACAACAGGAACACGCCACCGAACAGCATGATCAGATCACGACCGGAGAAGCTCTTGTCGAACACCTCGAACAACGGCTGCGTGAGCGTAACCAGCCAGGAAATGCTCGCCAACAGGCCCAGGCGCATGATCAACGCCAGCGACAGGCCGATGATCCGCGCGCGATCGCGCTGACGCGGCGGCAGTTTGTCGGCAAGAATTGCGATGAACACCAGGTTGTCGATACCCAGCACCAGTTCCAGCACGATCAGAGTCAACAGGCCTAACCAGGCTGTGGGATCCGCTAACCATTCCATAAAACGTCTCGATCTCTCTTCAGTGAATTCAGGCGGCCGGACACGGCAAAGTGCAACGCAAAGGCTCAAGGGCCGCGTTATCAACCATAGTCGGGAGTCGGAAGACGGGATGCTGCGAATGGATCAAGACCGCGCAATATTGCGCTGGAGAATGCTGACTGGGAGGCTCCGAGAGGGTGTTCATGTAGATCCTGAATGAAAAATGGCCTTCGAGGGTACAGCGTCGACCGGCCTGTTCTACAGCGGCAAATCATTTCAAAATCTGTACGAATCAATGTAACCGAAGATTTTCAGCGTTGCTGAAGACGCCTTCGCGAGCAGGCTCGCTCCCACAGGGTGCGAGCGGTGCGGCGGATTTCAGCGCAAACCCAGCTCATCGATATGCTGATACTGCGCTTGCAGCGCGGTCGCCAGATCCTTCGCCCGGCCCAGTCGAATCGGCCCGCGCTCAATGTCGATCAGCAATCCCGGACACGCCAGCACTGGCAACGCCGACAGTTCTTTCACGCGACCATCGGTCACGATCAGGCAGCGTTGCTGTTCGGCAGAAAAGCGCTTGCGTCGCAGCGTCAGCCATTGCTGCGCCTGCTCCAGTGCCGCGAGCAACGGCGTGCCGCCACCGGCGCCCAAACCGTCGAGCCAGACGCTCAGGCCGCTTGAGGCCATCAAGCCTTGCACCTGCCATTTCGGCGCAGAACCACTGGCGGTCAGCAACGCCAGCCGCGCCCGCTGGCGATAAGCATCGTCGAACAGCTGCGCGAGCAGGCCCTTGGCATCGCTCAAAGCCTGATGGCGACGGGTCGAGGCCGACGCATCGACGATCACCAGCCAGATTTCATGGGGCGAGCGGGTGCGCTGTTGAAACAGCAGATCGGCGCGGCGCTGGGGGCGGCCATTGAGCAGCGTGCCCGGCCAGTTCACCGATCCGCTGCCGGCCGCATGCCGCTGGCCCTGGCGGCCATTGTCGAGTTGTCCGGCACGGGGTCTGGCATTCGCCCCCGCGTCCGACCGGGGGCGAATGCCTAGGGCTTTTTTGCCAGTGGCGGCCAGCTCGGAACGTCGCGGCGGGCACCGGTGGCTTGCGCCGTTGCCGGCATCTCGCCCCACTGGCCCTGCCCTTCACCGGATTTGCTGTCTGCGCCTGACGGAGATTGCGCTTGTGGCTCTGCGCCAGCCAAGGGCTGCTCGCGACGGCGATGGCGCAGGGCAAATTCGGCCACCGCATCGATGTCCTCTTCAGCAATCGCATCCGCCCCACGCCACGCGGCATGGGCGCGGGCCGCGCGCAACCAGACCAGATCGGCACGCAAGCCATCGACGCCAGCAGCGAAACAACGCTCGGTAATCAACGCCAATGCCGCGTCATCCAGCGGGATGGCTACCAGGCGCTCGCGCGCGCTTTCACAGCGCGAACGCAGGATGTGTTGCTCGCTCGCCCACTGCGCGCAGAACCCTTGTGGATCGCTGTCGAAATCCAGCCGCCGGCGAATGATCTGTCCGCGTTCGGCGGGCGCGGTGTGGCCGCTGAGGGCAACGTTCAAGCCGAAGCGGTCAAGCAGTTGCGGCCGCAGCTCGCCCTCTTCCGGGTTCATGGTGCCGATCAGAACGAATTTGGCCGAATGCCGATGGGAAATGCCGTCGCGCTCGATCAGGTTGGTACCGCTGGCGGCGACATCCAGCAGCAGATCGACCAAGTGATCGGGCAGCAGATTCACCTCATCGACATAGAGCACGCCACCGTCAGCCTTGGCCAGAACACCGGGCGAAAACTGCGCGCGACCGTCGCTGAGGGCAGCGTCGAGGTCGAGGGTGCCGACCAGCCGCTCTTCAGTGGCGCCCAACGGCAAAGTGACAAACTGGCCGCTGGCGAGCAGGTCCGCCAGGCCCCTCGCCAGCGTCGACTTGGCCATGCCGCGCGGACCTTCGATAAGTACGCCGCCGATTTTCGGGTCGATGGCGGTCAGGCACAGGGCGAGTTTCAGGTCATCGGCGCCGACCACGGCGGAGAGTGGGAAATGCGGGGTGTCGGTCATATTGATTACTCGGTCATGGTCGGTGAATTGCTTCAACTGTAGGAGTGAGCCTGCTCGCGATCGCGGTGGGGCAGCAAACGAAAATGTTGCCTGAAACATCGCTTTCGCGAGCAGGCTCGCTCCTACAGGATCGCGTTGTGTCAGGTGTCTTCTTCTATGTCCAAGAGGAGATTCTCCAGCGCCTCTTTATAAGCCCCAGGCTCCTGCCACATCCCGCGCTGCTGCGCTTCGAGCATGCGTTCGGTCATGTCGCGCAACGCGTGCGGATTATGTTCACGAACAAAATCCCGGGTCGCCGGATCAAGCAAATATGCCTCCGCCAGCAGCGCGTACTGATGGTCATCGATCAACTGCGTAGTCGCATCGAAGGCGAACAGATTATCAACCGTCGCCGCCAGTTCGAACGCGCCTTTGTAGCCGTGACGCTTGATTCCGTCGATCCACTTCGGATTCGCCGCGCGCGAGCGCACCACGCGGTTCAACTCTTCCTTCAGGGTACGAATCTTCGGCAGATCCGGCTGGCTGTGATCGCCGTGATAACTGGCCGCCGCTTCGCCGCGCAGCGTCTCCACCGCCGCGAGCATGCCGCCCTGGAACTGGTAGTAATCGTTGGAATCGAGCAAGTCATGCTCGCGGTTGTCCTGGTTCTGCAGAACTGCCTGTACCTGGCTCAGACGCTGGCTGAACTGCTCGCGGGCAGCCGTGCCCTCGTCGGCGCCGCCGTAAGCGTAGGCGCCCCAGGTCAGGTAGACCTCGGCGAGGTCTTCGCGGGTCTGCCACAAACGCCCGTCGATGGCGCCTTGCACCCCGGCGCCATACGCCCCCGGTTTCGCGCCGAAGATGCGCCACCCGGCCTGACGCCGCGCGGTATCTTCATCGACGCCCGACTGCAACAGCGCCTCGCGTTCGGCACGCACTTTAGCGGCCAGCGGATTCAGGTCGTCCGGCTCGTCCAGCGCGGCCACCGCTTGCACGGCGGCGTCGAACAGGCGGATGAGGTTGGCAAACGCATCACGGAAAAACCCCGAAACCCGCAATGTCACATCGACCCGAGGACGATCGAGCAGACTCAGCGGCAGAATCTCGAAATCATCCACACGCTGACTGCCCGTGGCCCAGACCGGACGCACGCCCATCAACGCCATGGCCTGAGCGATGTCGTCGCCGCCGGTGCGCATGGTTGCGGTGCCCCACACGGACAAGCCGAGTTGGCGCAAGTGATCGCCGTGATCCTGCAAGTGTCGTTCGAGAATCAGCGTGGCGGACTGGAAACCGATGCGCCACGCAGTAGTTGTTGGCAGATTGCGCACGTCGACTGAATAGAAATTACGCCCGGTGGGCAGGACGTCGAGACGGCCACGGCTGGGCGCGCCGCTGGGGCCGGCGGGGACGAAACGACCGCTGAGGGCGTCAAGCAGACCGCGCATTTCGGCCGGGCCGCAAGCATCGAGGCGTGGGGCGACGACTTCGCGCAGATGCTCGAGTATCGAATCAACCTCCGCCCACCCCGGCCCTTGTGGGAGCGAGCCTGTTCGCGAAGGCGTCGGGTCAGACAACTGGTCTTTTACTGACACACCGCTTTCGCGAGCAGGCTCGCTACCACAGGGGACATTCAGTGTTTGGGAGATCAGGTCTGCGGCAAACAATTCGAGGCGTTCGCGGGTGTCGCCGGCGGTGCGCCAGACTTCTTCGCTGATAGTCTGCAACTCGGTCGGACGCGGGCCACTCCAGGCATCGGCCAACGCGCAATCCAGCGGATCAAAACCAAGATCAAACGCTTTAGCCAGTGCTCGCAGCAGACTCGACTGCGCGGCCTTGCCGTCACCGCGCGGGATGCGCAGCAACGCGAGCAAGGTGTCGATACGCAAGCGCCCGCTCGGCGATTCGCCAAAGATGTGCAACCCATCGCGAATCTGCGATTCCTTCAGGTCGCACAGATAAGTGTCCAGACGCGGCAACCAGATCGCCGCATCGGCATCGCTGTCCAGCGCTGCGTCCAGTTGCAGTTCCCTGTCGATCTGCGTGTCCCGCACCAGTTGCAGAATGTCGCGTTGCAACTCGCGGGCACGGCGCGGATCAAGCAGTTGCGCCTCGTAATACTCGTCGGCCAGCAGCTCCAGATTGCGCAGCGGCCCGTAGGTTTCGGCGCGGGTCAGTGGCGGCATCAGGTGGTCGATGATCACCGCTTGCGTGCGGCGTTTGGCCTGAGCGCCCTCGCCCGGATCGTTGACGATAAACGGATAAATATTCGGCAGCGGCCCGAGCAGCGCGTCCGGCCAGCAATTCTCCGAAAGGCCGACGCCTTTGCCCGGCAACCATTCGAGATTGCCATGCTTGCCGACGTGGATCACGCCGTGGGCCCCGTAGGTGTTGCGCAACCAGAAATAGAACGCCAGATAACCGTGCGGCGGAACCAGATCCGGGTCGTGATACACCGCGCTCGGATCGACCTGATAACCCCGGGCCGGCTGGATGCCGACAAAAGTCAGACCGAAACGCAGACCGGCGATCATCAGGCGACCGTCGCGGCACATCGGATCGTTTTGCGGCGCCCCCCAACGCTCTTGCACCGCGACACGATTCGCTTTCGGCAACGCATTGAACATTGCCAGGTAATCGTCCATCGCCAGGCTTTGCTGGCACGGGCGCAGGTCGAGACTGTCGAGGTCGTTGCTGACACCGCCGAGCAATTGCTGGATCAGCTCGGTGCCGCTATCGGGCAATTCAGCGATGACCGGATAACCCTCCGCTCGCAATGCGCGCAGGATGTTCAGCGCCGCCGCCGGCGTATCGAGGCCGACGCCATTGCCGATGCGGCCGTCGCGGGTCGGGTAGTTGGCGAGGATCAACGCGATGCGTTTTTCGCCGTTCGGCACGCGTGCCAAAGCAACCCAACGCCGCGCCAGTTCGGCGACGAAATCCATGCGTTCGGGCTGGGCGCGGTAGCAGACCACATCGGACTGACTGCGCTCGCTGCGCCAAGCCAGATCCTTGAAGCTGATCGGTCGGCTGATGATGCGTCCATCGAGTTCCGGCAAAGCAATGTGCATCGCCAAATCGCGCGGTCCGAGGCCCTGCTCGCTGTCGCGCCAGCCGGGCTCGTTGTCCTGGGCGCAGATCGCTTGAATCACCGGAATGTTGCGGCGAAACGGGCGCAGATGCGGTGCTTCGGGGCTCGATTGGGCAAAACCGGTGGTGTTGAGAATCACCCCCGCCTCGACTTCATCGAGCCAGTCCTCGACCACCGACAAGCAACCGGGTTCTTTCAGACTGGCCACCGCGATCGGCAGCGGATTGAGCCCGGCTGCCTGCAAACGCTGACAGAACACATCGATGAACGCGGTGTTCGCCGCCTGCAAATGCGAGCGATAAAACAACAGCGCCGCCACCGGTTGACCGGGCAGCCATTCGGCTTGCCAGTCGCTCAGGGCAGCGCTGTTTTTCTGTGGGTGATAAATTGCCGTGCGCGGCAGGGTTTGCGGCTCGTTCCACGGGTAATCGCGGGCGAACCATTGGTTGCCCAGGCAACGGAAGAAATCCAGTGCATTGCCCATGCCGCCCTGACGCAGAAATTGCCAGAGTCGATCGCGTACTTCGGCGCTGACCGTGCTCAAGTCACTGAGCTCGGGGTCCGGGCGGTCATCGCCGGGCACCAGAATCAGTTGCACGCCGCGTTCGGACAACTCGACCAGCCGCTCGACACCGTAGCGCCAATAGGCGATGCCGCCGTGCAGTGAGATCAGAATGACCTTGGCGTGGCGCAGCACTTCGTCGACATATAGATCGACCGAGGCATGATTCTGCACCTGCATCGGGTTGGCCAGACGCAGGCTCGGGTAGTCATCGGGCAATTGCTGCGCGGCCTCGGCGAGCAGCGCCAGGCTGGAATCGCCGCTGCACAGGATCACCAGCTCGGCGGGGGTTTGTCCGAGATCGGCAATGTTGTCGTCCGAGACGAATCCGCCGGGCTGGGTCCTGAGCAGGTGCATGGCTTAAACGCTGAGCGCAGCGCGCAATTGCGCTTCGAGTTGTGCGGCATCGAGTTCCTGACCGATCAGCACCAGACGCGTGACGCGCGCTTCTTCGGCGCCCCACTGACGGTCGAAATGCTTGTCGAAACGCGTGCCCACACCCTGGATCAACAGGCGCATCGGCTTGTTCGGAATCGCCGCGAAGCCTTTCACGCGCAGAATGCCGTGTTGCACCACGAGTTGCGTCAGCGCGTCGAGCAGCAGGCTTTCATCGGCTTGCGGCAATTCGATGGAGATCGAATCGAAGGCGTCGTGATCGTGGTCGTCGTCATCACCGTCATGGTGGTGATCGTGGTGACTGTGGCGGCTGTCGATGTGCTCCTCGGAGCCGGCACCGAGGCCGATCAACACGTCGAGCGGCAGGCGGCCGTTGCTGGCTTCGATGATTTTTACCGCTGGCGGCAGCTCTTCGGCGACTTCAGCACGCACCCGAGCCAGATCTTCCGCGCTGGTCTGGTCGGCTTTGTTGAGGATCACCAGGTCAGCGCTGGCCAGTTGATCGGCGAACAGTTCATGCAGCGGCGACTCGTGATCAAGGTTCGGATCGAGTTTGCGCTGGGCATCGACCTGATCCGGGAACGCTGCGAAGGTGCCAGCAGCGACGGCCGGGCTGTCGACCACGGTGATCACCGCGTCAACGGTGCAGGCGCTACGGATTTCCGGCCACTGGAAGGCCTGCACCAACGGCTTTGGCAGGGCCAGGCCGGAGGTTTCGATAAGAATGTGATCAAGGTCACCGCGACGGGCGACCAGCTCGCGCATCACCGGAAAGAATTCTTCCTGCACCGTGCAGCACAGGCAGCCGTTGGCCAGCTCATATACGCGGCCGCTGGCCTCTTCTTCGGTGCAGCCGATGGTGCATTGCTTGAGGATTTCACCGTCGATGCCGAGCTCGCCAAACTCGTTGACGATCACCGCGATGCGCCGGCCCTGAGCGTTGTCGAGCATGTGCCGCAGCAGCGTGGTTTTGCCCGAACCGAGGAAACCGGTGACGATGGTGACGGGGAGTTTGGCCAGTGTTTTCATCGGTATGCCCTTTGGCAAGCGGCGGGCATACGGGACGAGAACCGGCAGCGCGCATGCACGCCGGAAGCATTCGCCACCGGATCACCCCGCCCGGTTGTAGTGAGAATCTGTGACGAGGCAGGTCTCCTGGCTGACGGCGTTCAGGCGCGAGACCTGGCGTTCATTGCGCCTTCCCGCTGGCTCATCGGTTGAGCTGGCAGTGGCGTGGCAACGAACATCACCGTTCACAGTTGCGGGGGCAGCCGCGGCTTTGACCGCGTTCCCTTCTTAGCTTCGGCGAGTGCCGAAGAACCTCGAGAGCGCAAGGCTACGCATGGTGTGGGGATGGGTCAATGGGCGTTGAGCCTCGGAACCGGGGCATATCCGTTGCTACGGCTGCAGCGGCGTGCGGTTTCGCTCCAGCGACTCCCTTTTCCAGATGTACGACTGCGTCGTACGGTAGCTGCGCTCCCATCCCCGGATCGATCCCGTAACGAAGCCTGCCGAAGGGGCAAAAGATCAAAAGCAAAAGCCAGATCAAAAGATCGCAGCCTTCGGCGGCTCCTACAGTTGGATTGGGTACCACTTCAACAACAGGTCGGCTGTCAGGCCGCCTTCGCGAGCAGGCTCGCTCCCACAAAAGCAAAAGCAAAGCAGCGCAACTGCCCGCGGCGAAGCCGCACCACTCAACAATGAGCGCAAGCTCGAGTGCTCTTGATCTTGATCCACAGGCGACGTCGGAAGGCTGAGTGGAGGGATTGATCCGGGGGTGGGAGCGCAGCGACCGTACGACGCAGTCGTACACAGCGGAAGGAGGTGCAGCGAAGCAAACCGGAGCCGCTGCGCCCGGATCAGTCCCGCAGCGAAGGAACCCGAGCCTGCGAGGGCCGAACGTAGGAGCAAGCCTTTTTGGGTACTTTTTCGGCGCTTGGAAAAAGTGCCTCGCCGTAAGGGCGAAACCGTAATCAGCAACACCCGCAGCAACGGATATACACACAAAAACATCAGAAAAACACCCCCACCGCAGCACCGAAAACTCCCCGGAAATTGACTAAAAACCCAAACCCATGTTCTCCTGCCCACCTTGTTACGGGTGCCCTTCACAGGGTGAAACGGGAAACCGGTGAATCATGTGCTTTACTCAAAGCCATGTCAGTCCGGTGCTGCCCCCGCAACGGTAAGCGAGCGAAGCGTCAGATCCACTGTGCCCCGGCATGGGAAGGTGATGCTTGCAGGTCGGCCTCGTGCCAACCCCTCGCAAGCCCGGAGACCGGCCCGCAACACCCAGCACGCGCAAGCGTCGCTGACCACAAACAAACCCGCGGTGGGCGGGCGCTGTTCGAAATCCCTGCGTGCCCGGCTCGCAGGGATTTTCATGCGCTCTGTTTACCCGCTGACATTTCAGAGGGAAGCGCTATGTCGATCATCAGCAATACCGTCAGCCACACTGACCACATTTCCAGCAGCACCACACTCGGCCAACGCGTCGCCGCCGCCCTCTTCGCCTCGATCCTCGGTGCCAGCCTGGTCTGGTTCGCCGGTTTCTCGCACATCGAAGCGGTGCACAACGCCGCCCACGATACCCGCCACAGCGCCGCGTTCCCGTGCCACTGAGGCTTGCCGAGATGATCAAGCGTATTGCGCAAACCGCAGGCTTCACCGGCTTGCTCGCCGCCCTGCTGCTGACCCTGCTGCAGAGTTTCTGGGTATCGCCACTGATTCTGCAGGCCGAATCCTTCGAGAAATCCGAACCGGTCGCGCAAGTTCACGAACACGCCGCCGGCACCGCCGCCCACAGCCATGATGGCGAAGCCTGGGAGCCGGAAGACGGCTGGCAGCGCGTGGTCTCGACCACTGGCGGCAATCTGGTGGTGGCGGTGGGTTTCGCCCTGATGCTCGCCGGCCTGTACACCTTGCGCGCGCCAACCAAAACCTCGCAAGGGCTGCTCTGGGGTCTGGCCGGTTACGCGACGTTCGTTCTCGCGCCGACCTTGGGCCTGCCACCTGAATTGCCGGGCACTGCGGCTGCCGATCTGGCATCGCGGCAGATCTGGTGGATCGGCACTGCCGCTTCGACCGCCGTCGGCCTGGCACTGATCGCCTTCAGCCGCCACTGGCTGATGAAGCTTCTCGGTGTGGCGATTCTCGCCGTGCCGCATGTGATCGGCGCGCCGCAACCGCAGGTGCATTCGATGCTTGCCCCAGAGGCACTGGAAACCCAATTCAAAATCGCTTCGCAGCTGACCAACGTCGCGTTCTGGCTGGCCTTGGGCTTGATCAGTGCATGGTTGTTCCGCCGCAAAAGCGCAGGCCCATATCAGGCATGACCGATGACCGCGCAGTGCCGACCTTCGTGGTCGGCCTCGGCTGCCAGCGTGGCTGCCCGGCCAGTACGCTGCGTGCACTACTCGATCAAGCGTTGCAGGCGCACCGCATCGAGCTGCGAGCGGTCAAGGCTTTGGCGAGTATCGACCTCAAGCGCGACGAACCGGGGTTGCTGGAACTGGCCACACAATTGAACCTGCCGCTGCAGTATTTCAACAGTGCCGAGCTGGCGCCCTATCAACAGCGCCTCAGCCATCAATCGCAGATCGCCTTTGAACGCACCGGCTGCTACGGCGTGGCGGAAAGCGCCGCGCTGGCGCTGGCCGAGCAACTGATTCAGGCGCCGGCGAAACTGCTGATCCACCGCCAGAAATATGCGCAGGCCACGCTGGCATTGGCCGGCGCTGCATAAAATCCCGATAATCCCCGCCATTGATCATGAGCACGCTTCATCTGCAGTGGGGCTGCGCCTCTTCACAAGGATTCAACGATGACTGTCTACTTCATCGGCGCCGGCCCCGGCGACCCGGAACTCATCACCGTCAAAGGCCAACGGCTGATTCGCAGCTGCCCGGTGATCATTTATGCCGGCTCGCTGGTACCCGCAGCGGTGCTGGAAGGTCATCAGGCCGAAACCGTGGTCAACAGCGCTGAACTGCATCTGGAACAGATCATCGACCTGATCAGGACGGCCCATGCCAAAGGCCAGGATGTTGCCCGCGTGCATTCGGGGGATCCAGGTCTGTACGGCGCGATTGGTGAGCAGATCCGCTACTTGCGTGAGCTGGGCATTCCTTTCGAGATCATTCCGGGCGTAACCGCGACGGCGGCATGCGCAGCGCTGCTGGGCGCCGAGCTCACTCTGCCGGATATCTCGCAAAGCGTGATTCTGACCCGTTACGCCGACAAGACCGCGATGCCCGTCGGCGAGGAGCTGGCCAGCCTGGCGCAGCATGGCGCGACCATGGCCATTCATTTGGGGGTCAATCATCTGGAAAAGATTTTGGTTGAATTGCTGCCGCATTACGGCGCGGACTGCCCGATTGCGGTGATTCACCGGGCGACATGGCCAGATCAGGATTGGGTCGTCGGGACATTGGCGGACATTGCAGCAAAGGTCGAGGCCAAAGGGTTTCGGCGTACGGCGCTGATTCTGGTCGGGCGGGTACTGGGCAGCGAGGTGTTCAGCGAGTCGTCGTTGTATCGCGCCGGGCATGCGCATTTGTACCGACCGTGAGTGGAACGCGGAGCGTCCCGGGCTGCATGCCCACGCGGAGCGTGGGCATGATCAAGCCACAGGCATAAAAAAACGGCGCTCACGGGGCGCCGTTTTTCATGGTCGCAGCGAACGCCTTAGTAGTAGGCGTTTTCTTTCTGCGTGTGGTCGGTCACGTCGCGAACGCCCTTGAGCTCCGGGATGCGCTCGAGCAGAGTGCGCTCGATGCCTTCCTTCAAGGTCACGTCAGCCTGGCCGCAGCCCTGGCAACCGCCACCGAACTGCAACACGGCAATGCCGTCCTCGACCACATCGATCAGGCTGACCTGACCGCCGTGGCTGGCCAGCCCCGGGTTGATCTCGGTTTGCAGGTAATAATTGATGCGCTCGTTGACCGGGCTGTCGGCATTGACCATCGGCACCTTGGCATTTGGCGCCTTGATGGTCAGCTGGCCGCCCATACGGTCGGTGGCATAGTCGACAACGGCGTCGCCAAGAAACGCTTCGCTGAAGGAATCGATGTAGGCGGTGAAGCTTTTCAGCCCCAGCGCGGTATCTTCAGGTTTCTCTTCGCCCGGCTTGCAGTAGGCAATGCAGGTTTCGGCGTACTGGGTACCAGGCTGGGTAATGAAAACGCGGATGCCGATGCCCGGGGTGTTCTGCTTGGAGAGCAGATCAGCCAGGTAATCATGGGCGGCGTCGGTAATGGTAATAGCGGTCATAAAAACTCCTCGCAGGCTTGGGCGCAGTTTACGCCAATCGGCGCGGCTGACAAAGTCCTAGTATTTTTGTCGGGAAAGAAACCCGGCATATGCCTGCGAATGCTCAAAGGTTCTCGTACCGGTTCATATCCAGCACACCCTCTTCCACCGGATCGGTTTCATGGATGTACTGGCTCAGATCGTGGAAATACAGCCAGAACTGCGGATGACTGCGACGAATGCCCCAGCGTTCGACGATCTTGTCGAACCGATTGGCATCCTTGGCATTCTCCATCGCATCGACGAACGCCGGCACCTGCTCGGCCGGTACGTTGAAGATGAAGTTCGGGTAACTGGTGAGTACGCCCGGATAGATCGTCAATGTGTCGAGGCCCGGTTGATAGCGCAGCGACTCACCGAGCAAAAACGCCACGTTGCTGTGCGCGCGGTTGCGCAGCACGCTGTAGACCTCGCGCTTGCCGCTGGCGGTTTCGACGCGCAGCAAGGTCGCTTCGGGCATCTGGTCGATGACTTTCAACCCTGCGGCCGGTCGCGAGGCCAGACGGCTCAGGGCCTGCTCGGCGTTCTGCAACGCCGGATCTATATTCGGTCGCGAGCAATAAGCGCCGTCGCAGCGATTGATCGGGTCTGGCCGCGCGTTCAGATCACCGTAGCGCGCCAGCAACTGCATGGCGAAATCGTGTTTCGGGTCTTTCTCGTCGAGCGTCAATGCGGTCGGTTTGTCGTCATCGATGGCCTCGTAATCGAGCCACATCTTGAATTGGCCGCCGTCCTGGTACCAATAGTTGAGGTAATCCTCACGTGAGCCGGCGGGCATCAGGCGCAGGAAGTTCTGCTCCGCGCCATTACGGATCAGGTCGAAATACAGGCGAGTCTGCGCTTGATGGGAGACGTTGCCGAACACGTCGAAGTTGACCGCGAGCTGATAATAGGTGCGCTCGAGCAGTGGATAGTCGAACAGCCACATGGTTTGCGGCACCTCACCGATCAGCCCCTTGGTCACCGAAGCGCTGTCGAAGTGGCGGAAAATGCTCAGCAAGGCGTTGTCGTTGCCGGCCCACAGCGTCGACCAGCTCGGCGCCGGCAGATCGGCGTAGCTGTCACGGCGCAGTGCCTCGTATTCGTTGCGCTTGTCGCGGTAGTTGCGCCACAGGCTGAGCACGCTGCCGACATCGTCGTTCTGCCCCGGCATCGCCAGCAGCGGCGTGGCCTGGCCGCGGTAGTTCGGGTCGGTGATGTAGAGGTCATGCTCCGGGGCCTGGAACAGCGCCCAGAAGTTGTCGCGGATCACGTCGGTCGCGATCTGCCCACGGCACACCGGGCCGCGAATGAAGGTGCGGACGAAGTATTCAGCGTTATCGAGCATGAACTGATAGCGCGCCTGCGCCGGAATCGCCTCGAAAGTGGCAAACGGATTGGCACGGCTCTGCGGGCCGTAACCCGGCAGCGCATTGACCTGCCAGTTGCCGTTGTAGAACAGGCTCTTGATCCGGGCCATTTTCGCCGCGCTCAGCGGATAAGTGATGTGCGTCTTGTGCACGATCACCCCCTGCACCGGCCACAAGCGGTAATACACCTGCGTGCCCGGGTCGTCGTTGGGGCGGCGCGTGGCGATCAGGTCGATCGGCTGGCCGCTCGGCGTACGCGAACGTACCCACTGGAAATAATGCCCCGGCTCACCCTCCTTGAAATAGATGTGCGCCAGATACCAGTGCTCGAACAGCCAGCGACCGACCAGACTCTGCCGGGCGCCGGGGGCGTTGAGCAGGTTTTCCCACTGCAGGATTTGCATGGCCTCTTTGGCACTCGGCGCCAGGCTCTGCTCGTCAATCGGCGCGCCAGACGCCAGCCAGCGCTGCAAGGTCTGGTATTGCTGGTCGGTCAGGCCAGTGACCGCCAGCGGCATACCCTCTTTCGGGTGCGCGCCTGCATATCCGTCGAACTCCGCAGGCATTGCGCATAGATTGTTGCGATTGAGCCCAAGAACAATCTCTTCCGGCAGTTTGGCGTTCGGCGTCAGCGGCGTCTTGTGGCCGAGTTCAAGCATCCGCGCCATCAGCGCGGCCTGACTGCCCTGGGCGTCGAGTACTGAATAGAAGTCTTTCTGCTGCCAGGCGCGCTTGCCGAAGGCGTCGTAAAACAAGCGCGTGGTCGGTGCCGCCTGGGTGCGTTCGCCGTCATATACCGGCATCTTGCTCGCGCCACGAGCAGCGCCTTCGCCACTGCCCAGATTGAGCTGACAGGCCGAGTCATAGCAGGCATGGCAGGCCACGCACTTCTCGGTGAAGATCGGTTGGATATCTCGGGTGTAGGAGATGGAAGAAGAAATAGCAGGATCTTGCGCCGCAACGCTCCCGCTCAGGACCAGCAACCATAAACTGATGAAGCGGTGCGGCATGCTGCTGATCTCGATGGTAAAAAAAGGCTGCGATTCTACCGTTATGACGCTCGTACCAACATGAGAGATATTCATGCAAAAGCTGCACATGCTCCAAAAGCGCACAGGTTTGCTATGATCCCGCTCCTTCGTAATGGTCTTTCCGAGTAGTCCACATGTCCGATCGCAGCGTCCGCCTTCAAGCTCTCAAGCAAGCCCTCAAAGAGCGCATCCTGATCCTCGACGGCGGGATGGGCACGATGATCCAGAGCTACAAGCTCGAAGAGCAGGACTATCGCGGCAAACGCTTCGCGGACTGGCCGAGTGACGTCAAGGGCAACAACGACCTGCTGGTGATCACCCGTCCGGACGTGATCGGCGGCATCGAAAAAGCCTACCTGGACGCCGGCGCCGACATTCTCGAAACCAACACTTTCAACGCCACGCGCATTTCCATGGCCGATTACGGCATGGAAGAGCTGGCGTACGAGTTAAACGTAGAAGGCGCACGTCTGGCGCGCAAGATTGCCGACGCCAAGACCGCCGAAAACCCGGCCAAGCCGCGCTTCGTTGCCGGCGTGCTCGGCCCGACCAGCCGCACCTGCTCGCTGTCGCCCGACGTCAACAACCCCGGCTACCGCAACGTGACCTTCGATGAGCTGGTGGAAAACTACACCGAAGCCACCAAAGGCCTGATCGAGGGCGGCGCCGACCTGATTCTGATCGAAACCATTTTCGACACCCTCAACGCCAAAGCGGCGATCTTTGCCGTGCAAGGTGTGTTCGAAGAGCTGCACCTCGAATTGCCGATCATGATTTCCGGGACCATCACCGACGCCTCCGGCCGTACCTTGTCCGGCCAGACCACCGAAGCGTTCTGGAACTCCGTGGCCCACGCCAAGCCGATCTCCGTGGGTTTGAACTGCGCCCTCGGCGCCAGCGAACTGCGCCCGTACCTGGAAGAGCTGTCGAACAAGGCCAGCACCCACGTATCCGCGCACCCGAACGCCGGCCTGCCGAACGAATTCGGCGAGTACGACGAACTGCCGTCGCAAACCGCGAAAGTCATCGAGGAATTCGCCCAGAGCGGTTTCCTCAACATCGTCGGCGGCTGCTGCGGCACCACGCCGGGCCACATCGAAGCCATCGCCAAAGCCGTGGCCGGTTACGCGCCACGTCAGATTCCGGACATTCCCAAGGCCTGCCGCCTCTCCGGTCTGGAGCCGTTCACCATCGATCGCAGCTCGCTGTTCGTCAACGTCGGCGAGCGCACCAACATCACCGGTTCAGCAAAATTCGCCCGCCTGATCCGTGAAGACAATTACACCGAAGCCCTCGAAGTCGCGCTGCAGCAGGTCGAGGCCGGCGCGCAGATCATCGACATCAACATGGACGAGGGCATGCTCGATTCGAAGAAGGCCATGGTCACCTTCCTCAATCTGATCGCCGGCGAACCGGATATCTCGCGCGTGCCGATCATGATCGACTCGTCGAAATGGGAAGTCATCGAAGCCGGCCTCAAGTGCATTCAGGGCAAGGGCATCGTCAACTCGATCAGCATGAAAGAAGGCGTCGAGCAGTTCATCCATCACGCCAAGCTGTGCAAGCGCTACGGCGCTGCGGTGGTGGTGATGGCCTTCGACGAAGCCGGTCAGGCCGACACCGAAGCGCGCAAGAAAGAGATCTGCAAACGCTCCTACGACATTCTGGTCAATGAAGTCGGCTTCCCGCCGGAAGACATCATCTTCGACCCGAACATCTTCGCCGTCGCCACCGGCATCGAAGAGCACAACAACTACGCCGTCGACTTCATCAATGCCTGCGCCTACATCCGCGATGAGCTGCCGTACGCGCTGAGCTCCGGCGGCGTGTCCAACGTGTCGTTCTCGTTCCGTGGCAACAACCCGGTGCGTGAGGCGATTCACTCGGTGTTCCTGCTCTACGCGATCCGCGCCGGGCTGACCATGGGCATCGTCAACGCCGGTCAACTGGAGATCTATGATCAGATCCCGGTCGAGCTGCGCGACGCGGTCGAAGACGTGATCCTCAACCGCACTCCGGACGGCACCGACGCCCTCCTCGCCATCGCCGACAAGTACAAGGGCGACGGTAGCGTCAAGGAAGCCGAGACCGAAGAGTGGCGTAACTGGGACGTCAACAAACGTCTGGAACACGCGCTGGTCAAGGGCATCACCACGCACATCGTCGAAGACACCGAAGAATCCCGCCAGTCGTTTGCGCGGCCGATCGAAGTGATCGAAGGCCCATTGATGTCCGGCATGAACATCGTCGGCGACCTGTTCGGCGCTGGCAAAATGTTCCTCCCGCAGGTGGTGAAATCCGCGCGCGTGATGAAGCAGGCCGTGGCGCACTTGATCCCGTTCATCGAACTGGAGAAAGGCGACAAGCCGGAAGCCAAGGGCAAGATCCTCATGGCCACGGTCAAAGGCGACGTCCACGACATCGGCAAAAACATCGTCGGCGTGGTGCTTGGTTGCAACGGCTATGACATTGTCGACTTAGGCGTGATGGTTCCGGCCGAGAAGATCCTGCAGGTCGCCAAAGAAGAAAAGTGCGACATCATCGGCCTTTCCGGCCTGATCACGCCGTCGCTGGACGAGATGGTCCACGTTGCCCGTGAAATGCAGCGTCAGGATTTCCATCTGCCACTGATGATCGGTGGCGCGACCACGTCGAAAGCGCACACCGCGGTGAAGATCGAGCCGAAGTACAGCAACGATGCCGTGGTCTACGTGACCGACGCCTCGCGCGCCGTCGGCGTGGCGACACAGTTGTTGTCCAAGGAACTCAAGGCCGGTTTCGTCGAGAAGACCCGTCTGGAATACATCGACGTGCGCGAGCGTACGTCCAATCGCAGCGCCCGTACCGAACGCCTGAGCTACGCCGCCGCGATCGCGAAGAAGCCGCAATTCGACTGGGCCAATTATCAGCCAGTGAAACCGACCTTCACCGGCAGCAAGGTGCTCGACAACATCGATTTGAAGGTACTGGCCGAGTACATCGATTGGACACCGTTCTTCATTTCCTGGGATCTGGCCGGCAAGTTCCCGCGCATCCTCGAAGACGAAGTGGTCGGTGAAGCCGCGACTGCGCTGTACAAGGACGCGCAGGAAATGCTCGCTAAGCTCATCGACGAAAAACTCATCAGCGCCCGTGCGGTGTTCGGTTTCTGGCCGGCCAATCAGGTCAACGAAGACGACATCGAGCTGTACGACGACAACGGCAAGCCGCTGGCCAAGCTGCATCACTTGCGTCAGCAGATCATCAAGACCGACGGCAAGCCGAACTTCTGCCTCGCCGACTTCGTGGCGCCGAAGGACAGCGAAGTCACCGACTACGTCGGCGGCTTTATCACCACCGCCGGCATCGGCGCCGAAGAAGTGGCCAAGGCCTATCAGGACGCGGGCGACGACTATAACTCGATCATGGTCAAGGCCCTCGCCGACCGCTTGGCCGAAGCCTGCGCCGAATGGCTGCACCAGCAAGTGCGTAAAGAACACTGGGGTTACGCCAAGGACGAGACCCTGGATAACGATGCGCTGATCAAAGAGCAATACCGTGGCATCCGCCCTGCTCCCGGCTACCCGGCCTGCCCGGATCACACCGAGAAAGCCGCGCTGTTCACCCTGCTCGATCCAGAGGCTGCGGAAATGCGCGCCGGGCGCAGTGGCGTGTTCCTCACCGAACACTACGCAATGTTCCCCGCGGCAGCGGTCAGCGGCTGGTACTTCGCCCATCCGCAGGCGCAGTACTTTGCCGTGGGCAAGATCGACAAGGATCAAGTGCAGAGCTACACCGCGCGCAAAGGCCAGGACCTGAGCGTGACCGAGCGTTGGCTGGCGCCAAATCTGGGTTACGACAGCTGAGTCGACCTGACCTGGGAGCGCCCTGCTCCCAGGTCTGCTCGATCAGTCAGTCACGGCGCCACGAAGGCCCGGGTTTCGGTGAAGACGGGGCCGATGGCGACGCTCCCGCATCCTGCGACGCCAGGCTCTCCAGCTCTGTGCGAGTCAAATCCTTGAGTTTCTCGATGCGCGCATCCGCCAGTTCGATTTCAAGCACCCTCATCGCGTCCAGATAATCGCTGTTTTCTCTGTCCGGGTAGGCATCCTCGACCGCTTCGTGCCGCCTGGTAGCGTCGCGTTCAAGTGCCTCGAACGCCTCGGCGTGGCGATCCTGCAGATAGCGGATCCAGTAGTCCCGCGCAATCAGATCCTCCAGAAACATGGGTGATGCCTCGTCCGCGAGAACCGAGGCACGCGCATTGAGCAATCGTCGCCCGCGAATCGGTGAGGCGTACAACATGTGTTCGGGTTGCGCCGGCAACTCCAGGTCGTCCGGCCAGCCGCGTGTCATGGCGATGCGGTATTGCAGGCGGACTTCCGCGCGATCCTTGTTCCTGGCGGCGGCTTCGGCCAGTCGATCCACCCTTTCCAGGCGAAACAACCGTCGAGTCAGATCAAGCAGCGCTCTGCCGCGTTGCAGCTGACGATGCCGCGGAATGTCGCGCAGAGCGTTGTATTCGTAGACGCGGGTCTCCAGTTCGCTGAACGACAGGATCCGGCCATCGGGGCACGTGCCGTGGGTTTCGGCGTTGAAAAACAACAGCTCGCGCAGTTCAGCGCTTTCCGTGGCAGCCTGGATCACTTGCCAGACCCGGTGGGTCAGATCGGCACCGGCAAACCTGAATTCCAGGGTGTCGGGCAAGGTCGAGAGCAAATGAAAGAACGCCTCATGGTTGGCCTGTCGAGCCAATTGCAGCCATAGTGCTTGCCGCGCTGCACGCGCATCTGCATGCGTATAGGTCATCCATATGTCCATCGCCGGCGCCGCCACGTCCTGCGCCGGATTGGCAATCACCTCCGCGGCCTCCACACCGGCATGCATATCCACGGGCCTGCTACTGCTACCGCCACCGCCTCCGCCACGCCGATCATCACCATCGTCGCTATCGGAGTCGGGGTCCGAACCCCGATCCGAATCCGATTCGGATCCGCTATCGCTTTCCGAGTCGCTCATACGCTCGGCGATCAAGCGCTGCAAGGACTCCGGCGTGTAGCCCAGCACGTCACTGCCGCCATGCGCGACGCTGTAGTCCCTGATCTGCTCCAATGCGTTAAGCGACAGCGAGTTCTCCGACAGATCGGTGCCTGCCACGAGCGCCTCATGATTGCCGCCCAACAGCCGGTCCGGGAAAACCATGATGTTGTTGCCCGACAGGTCCAGCCTTTGCAGATGCGCCAGTTCAAGCACGCCTTGAGGCCAGAAATCCAGGCCGTTCTGGCCGAGGTTGAGGGTTTGCAGACTGCTGAAGGTTGCGGCGTTGAATTCTTCCAGCTGATTGTGACTGAGGTCGAGCCAGCGCAGCCGCGCCCCGCTCGCGTGCTGATACACCGATTGCGCCACGGCCAGGCGATTGCCGCTCAATTCCAGCCGTTCGAGCCGGCTGAGACTGCCGACAGCGTCCGGCAGGCGTGCCAGGCCCGTGCCATTGAGCATCAGCGTGGTCAACTCAGGAAACGCCGGGCAGAAGAGGTTGAAACTCTCGACGGAAAATTTGGCCCCGGTGAGGTCGAGCGTCCGCACATGGGAAAACACGTTCGATAGCGCAGGCAAATCACCCAAGCCGCCCGCTGACAGGCTCAGCGTGCGTCCGGCGGACTCGGTATGGCCGGTGAGCCCGTCCCGCCAGCAAGCGCGGATCCTGGAGGCATCAAAGAATCTTGTTGACGACGCCCCTTCACCAGCCCCTTGCGCCGGGTTGAAGATCCAGCCGTTCAACTCACGCGTCAACGCCTCGTTACTTGCTCGCCACTGATTCAGTCTGCCGACCATTTGCTCAGGGGACAGGCCTTCAGTGCGTAAACGCTCAACGCTGGCCTGGGCCTTTTCAAGCGACAGTGACGAAAAGATTTCCAGCACTGCGCGATGCATCTCGGTGCCTTGCTGAATGACCGAGACAGATGGCAGTGGCAAGAGATGAGCGGCGCGATTGAGTGCCGTGTCAGGCGTGGCACCGCTGGAACCGGCGGGTATCGATGGCGCTTGCGATTCAAACCGTTGCAGCGCCCCTTCGGGCAAACCCAAGGTCATTTCGATACGTCGCTGCGCCGCCTTTAGGCTCGCTTCGCCGCCGACACTGAAGCGGTTGTTCAGCAGCCTGGTCTTGAGCAGCACAGCGTTGTCGGCAAGCACGTGATCGGGGAGCGAACCGATGGTGTTATGCCGCAAATCCATTGCTTGCAAATGTGCCAGGTTCTCCGCCCCCTTCGGCCACACATTGAGCCCGTTTGAGCTGAGGTTGAGCGTCCTGAGGCCGGTCAGGCGAGAAACGTCCAGTGTGTCCAGCCGATTGAGGCGGGCATTGAGATGTTCGAGATTGCTCAGCGCGTCGAATTGACCTTGCACCTCAGGGGTCACGGCGATTCGGTTGAAAGACAGGTCCAGCTGTGTGAGCCGGGGCAAATCGGCTGGCCGCACCGGCACTTCGGTCAATCCGCAGGCGGTGACCTCCAGGCTTGTGGCGCCACTGAACGCCTGGAGAAAGCCGCGGATTTGTTCGACCGGCACAGTCAAGCGGTCCAGCCGAACCCGCTGTACATGAGCAAACGTACCGGCCGGCAATTGCGGCAGCTCACTCACCGACTCCGCGCCCAGCGCCCAGGCGGTGTCAACCAGTTCAAACATGCTGGCGTCGTCCAGATCGCTGGCGGATATCCAGTCCTCAGCATTGAAGGGACGAACGTCATCGTTCAAGCGATAACGCCGGCGTATGGCCGCGCGCCAGTTTTTTTCCAGTGCACGAACCACCCGGGCATTGGGCGGCGCTTGCCAGCGCGCTGCCGGCGTCGCCGTACGCAACTCTGCGGATGCGCTGGCCTCGTAGAACTGCCGGAAAATTGCGCTGTGCTCCACGCGCAGAATCTCCACGGCTCCAAGTCGGGTCTCCGGTGTGTTCCACAGACTCATGATGCGCTGAGGTAACGGGTTGAGACGGCCGGCCTCACCCGTCAGAAACTGCAGTTCCCCGGCGCAGTAGCGGCGGACCATCAAGTCCAGATCAACCAGATGCCCCCATTCCCCCATGTAGTTTTTCACATAGTCGTAAGCCGGTTTGAACGCTCCGTGGGAGAACCTCGACCAGTCCAGGGACAAACCGGCCCAGAGTCTCTCGTGCCCGACATAGAGGGTCTGTGGAAGGGATGCGATGGCGGTCTGCGTCAGATCCAGACGCTCCAGTTCAGGCAGTTGTTCCACATAAGCCGGCCACTGCGTCAGGCCCGGCGCTTCAATCTTGAGTTTCTTCAGTCGTTCAAGGGGAGCCAGGTCCAGCTCGGGCGGGCTGCCTGCGCCGCCGGGAAAATCGAGATGAAGCTCCTCAACCGCGGTCAGGCTACGCAATCTTGTCGACAGATCGGCAGCCATCACCCGCGCTGGCGTTCGGAACTTGAGCTTTTTCAATGCGGACATGCGAGTCACGCTCAGGGGCAAGGTCGTCAGTGACTGCTCGTGCTCCATGTAGGTGCCGAACAGACTGCCCCGCTCCCCCAGCGACAACTTTTCGATATTGGCAAATCGCGTCAGGAAGGCATCGGCATTGGCGTCGGTCAAACCTCCGCCGCCAATCGACAGTTCACGCACGTGAGCAAAGTCGACGGTCATCTCTGGCAGAGGATCGTAGGTGAGAATCGACAGTTGATCGGCACCCGCGACCCCAGTGGACAAAGCGTTGCGCCAGCAGGTTTTCAGCGCTTGCGCGGTGCGAAACTTGTAATTTGTTCCGGAGCGTTCCCAGGGCGCCGCCGTCGCTGTCCCCGCCCATTCATCCAGCGTCGCATTGAGCTGTTCCCACTCACGCCGACGTGATTGCAACAGCTCGAAAATGGCCCGGTCGTTCTTTCCTGCCCGATATTGGTCAAGGAGGAAGCCGCGAGCCTGTTCGTCGCTCAATTGCGGGTAGATATCCTGCACGTGAGCCAGCAGGTTCGGTGCCAATCCGGCGCCGCGTCCACTGGCGGGATAACCGATCAAGGTAGCGTTCACCCGCACCGGCGGTTTTATCCACTTGACCTGAGGTGCCAGCAACGCGGGTGCATCGGCCTGGTGCTGGTCGGCGTGATCGATGATCTTTGCTTGCAACTCTGCGGACTGCCCGACCTCAGGGACACCGAGGCTGCGGCGCGCATCATCAGGCAGGGCATGCATGATCGAGGAGTAAAAATTGTCGCCGTTGCGAGGCAGGCTGTTGAGTGCCTCACCGCGCTCGTTGTATGCCTGAAACTGAACGCCTGTTTTGATCAGGTATTTTTTCTCGCTGGCGGTTTCACTGCCGATGCTGTCGAGCAGCATGCCAGCGTCGTGGCCTTCGCGTACTTCAATGCGAAGGCTGTCGGGCCAACCCGCCAATTGCTCCAGCGTGTGCAACGCCAGGCGCCGGCTGTCCGCAGACGCGACGTTTTCGCTGCGCAGACCGGCATATGCCGCTACCTGTCGACTTTGCCGCGCGTACCAGCGGGCCTCCTCCAACAGGCGCAGCGGTACTCGTTGCCCTGAGCCGAGTCGCTGAAGATCATCGGGTCGACCATGCGCCAGCACCGTTTGCGCCGCCGGTTCACTGAGTCCCGGGCAGGCCTTTTGCAAGCGCGCAACCTGCGGATCGACGGGGTCGGTGCCCGAATGAATGCTGTCGTAAATCGCCGGCTGGCGGGTGTTGGCGTAGTCGGCGATCTGCTTGCCAAACTCTGCCGGTCGGCCATTGCGCACGCGTGCCCCTTGCTCGCCGAGGAGCCGAGTGATTTCTGACTCGTCCAGCCCTGCGAGAATACGTGCTGGCAGTTCACCGCTGAAGATATCGGCCCGCGATATCTGAATGGGTGGCTTGACGCCGACATCGCGAAACCGCCGCGCGGAGCCATACCTGACGAACTTGCCGGACAATTGCTCGCCGTCGAAGACTTCCAGCACCCGGTTCTCCGGCCAGCGCGGCATTTCGGTGATCAGCGGCAGCGCGTAGAGGTACAGTTCATCGATCGGTTTTGTACCGCGCAACTGCTCGACAACCAGTGCTGCGTTGCCATCTGCTTGCATCATGCGCATGGCCTGGGTCAGTTCCGGTGGTGGCAGCGAAGAATCAATGTGCATCTTGCGCAGCGCGGCTTCACTGACACCGCTGATATCGGCAGCCTTGATCAGCTGTGCATCGGAAAACGCTTCGGTTGCATGGCCGATGCGCCGCAACAGGGTCAGACGATCCCAATCCTGCGGACGTTCCAGAGTATGCCGCCAGGCACCGCTTCCATTGCTGTGGAGCACCGGCTGCCAGGCGTTGATGTCGGTCGGATGGCTGATCCGCCATTTGCCGATCGATTCATCGAAAAACTGCTCATAGACCTTGCCGCTCTGGCGAATATAGGTTTTACCCTCAAGCACGTGCTGGCCGGCACTGTTTGGCCCGGGACTGACAGGCAGTGCAACAGTCGACTCGTAAGCGCTCAGGTCGGGTTTCCACAGCCGGGTTTCGCCGTTGGGCAACTTCACCGGATGCAGACTTTCAATGACCGGCACGGCTTTGGCGCTTGAGATTTTCCTTACTGCGGCGCCCACACCGGCCATCAGCGCAATCTGCGCAAGGTTTTCCGCCACATCGATCAAATGATCCTTGGCCGCACGCCGATCGCCCTCGGCCCATTCGATTGCGCCCTCAAGCGTTTCATAGAGCAGTTGCCCGGCCATCACCACCATCATCACTTCGCCCAACACAGGCACGAACATCGAGACCATGTTCAGACCGAGCATGCCAAGTTGCATCAGATGCGCCAGTTTGGCGTCCCTTGCTCGCGCGTCTACCTCGGCAGTCGGTACCGCATGGCTTCGGGCATCATCGATCAGCTTGGTGCGGTTCTGGCTATAGAGGTATTGCCATAGATCCTCGTTGGGAGCCCAAAGTCCCTGCCCCTTGCGTCCCAGGGTGGACGGTGCGATGTAAGGGTCCGCCACTGGCTCCCATTTGACTTGGCGCTCAGGCGGTACCTGCTGAATGCGGGTGAACGCCGAGCCGGCGGTGAAGCCTTGCAGCACCGACAGCCATGGCGAGCGCAGCAGATCCCAGCCATCGCCGGGTGAGTCAGCCGCCTTCTGCCTGAACTGGCTGAAATACTCGGGACGCTGGTCATAAGGCAGAAACTGGCTGAGAAAGCGCTGGTAGGCGGTGGGCTCCGCGCCCGTCTGTTGCGGAGCGTCGCGTGCAGTAAGCAAGCGTTTGAGTTCGTCGCGCATCTGCTGGAACGTGTAGCGCTTGAGCGGATGTTCAGGATCGTGCGGGATGTAAAGAATCAGTTCGTCGGTATAGCGGTATTTCTCGCAGATGACGAACGCGACGCAGCCGGTGAGTCTTTTTTTCATCAACCCCAGGTCCTTGAACCAGACCTGTTTTTTCCCCATCCAGGGATGCATCTCGCCGTCAATCACCGAGACGATCATCGCGTGATCCGCCGCCTCGATATCCTTTTGCAACAGCGCCTGCTCGGCCGCAGCGCGCAGCGTCGCCTTCTGCGCGGCAATGAAGCGTTCGGCAAGCACTGCCTCTGCCACCGCTTCCTCAGGATGAAAGAATCCTTGCAGGTAAGTCTGGTATTGCTGGCCGACATCCAGATCGCGGCAAAGGTGCAGAAACTGGCTGACCGAAATACCGATGCTCACATGGTCGAACGTCTTCGCCGTGGATCCTGCCACCACAAAACCTGAGCTCGAATGGTAGGTCCCTTCGCATTCGCCAGCTTCGAAGTTGTGCAGTGCGGCTTCCAGCAGCGTTAGCTTGAGCACCTCGAATGAGGCCAGTTCGATTTGCTGGATACCCATCTCCACCGGGCGGCGCAGACACAGCAGCGTTTTGTCGACATCGATATCCAGCGAATGTTTGTCTTTCAGCGCTTTGATGACTAATGGCCGGGCAAACGTCTCTACGTCCTGAAGTTTCGCCATGCGCTTGTCGAGACTGTTCTGGGCGATGACACTGGCCTTGAACGTATCGTCAACGATTTTGCGCTGGGCCGGCGTCGCATCCTGATACCAGGCTGGCAATGCTGTCGCAACCGCCTTGAAGGCTTCGCGCCGTTGCGGCGAAGCGTCGGTCAACCATTGCGGGATCGAAGCTTCGAGAAACTCGCCGTGCAGGCTTTGCGTGGCAACGAGCTTTACTGACCGACTGGCGTCTGCCGGCTGATCGGTCGACGCAGGCTGCGTCGACACGGGTTTTAGGGAAATAGCGATCATGGTCACTCCTTGTTGATGGAGCGCCCAGCAAACCATGTCGCGTTATCGCTTCTGCGTTATCCGGGTATTGCGCAACCAGCAGTGGTAAGCGGATGTGACTTGGCCTGCCTCGGACCGCCTCAGCAAGGTGCCCTCAGGAACCGGATGTTGGTGGCAGGCGGCCGGGTTGTTCAGATTCCGCGGCGAAGCTGTTCAGCTCGCTGATCACCCGGCGTGTCAGCTCGGCGCGTTTCTGTGTGCGCAGCACGTCCATGGCCTTGCCCAACCTGTTCAGCTCAAGGTCGTATTCCTCGGAACTCAGTTCATTGCGGGCGAGACGCTGATTGAGCTGGTCCCACAGTTGCTGGCGTCGCTCGTCAACCGCAACGTCCAGCGCGGCCATCTCTTGTGGGTGAAGATCTTGCAGGTAAGAGATCCAGTAGTCGCGCTCTGCCATGCTTACGGACAGCGCATCGGTGCCCTCTGCCTCAAGAATCGAGGCGCGGGTGTACTCCAGCAGTTCCTCACTCAGCGGAACGTCATAAATCATCGACGCGGGCTGGCCCGGTAAATCGACACCGTCGCCCCAGCCGCCCGTCAAACCGATACGATATTTAAGGCGCACTTCAGCACGATCCATACCCAGACCGGCAGCTTCAGCCAGCGTCTCGACGCGATCCAGGCGAAACAGTTGCCGCGACAGACGCAGCAGCGCCCGACCTCTGGACGCCATTCGATTCAACGGTAGGTCACGCAACTGGTGATAGACCGCGACCCGCACTTCCAAATCACTGAATGTCAGAATCCGCCCGTCCGGACAGGTGCCGTGGGTCTCGGCGCCCTGAAACAACAGTTGCCGCAGTTCGGTATTTTCCTCAGCGGCCTCCATGACACGCCAGACTCTTTGCGTCAGATCGCCTCGCAGCAGCCTGTAGTCCTGCGTATCGAGCAACAAGCGCAGCAACTGGAAAAACCGCTCGTGATTCGGCTCTTGCGCCAATTGCGCCCAGAGCTCGGTTCTGCGCGCAACCCACTGCGGATCGCTGTCCACAAGCCACGGATCGCGTGAGCGTGGCGCGACATCGTTGGCTGGATCAAAGACTTTCTCGGCAGGAAATACCTGCGCCTGGGGATCGTCGACAACGCCGCCAGCGTTATCGGTTGGAGCACCGTCTTCAGGAATCCCGAACAGATCACCGAACACCTGACGGTTGATCATCGTCTCAACCTGCGCGCGCGTCATACCCAGCACATGCGGTATGGCGCGCTCGCGGCTGTAACGCCTGAGGTCTTGCAATGCAGAAAGCGACAAATTGCGATTTTCTGACAGATCCGAGCCTGCGATCAGACCCGAATGATCGCCATCGAAAAGCGCCGCGGGGATTTCCGCGATTGCGTTACCGCTGAGGTTCAGGGCCTGCAACCCGGGCGCCCGCAACACACCGTCAGGCCATTCGCTCAGTTGGTTGTAACGCAGATCCAGAGACTCGATCACGCCATAATCGGGCGGATTGAAAACACGAAGTTCGTTGTAACTCAAATCCAGCGTGCGCAGCCGCGCGTTGCCCAGCAAAGGGTAAACACTCGTCGCACTGCGCAAGCTGCAATACTGCATGTCCAGGCGCGTGAGATGACGCATGTGCAGCACCGGCGCAGGCACCGCGCCCAATTCGTTACCACTCAGATACAAGGTCTCGAGGTCGGGAAAACCGTCGAGAAAACCCGCGCTCCCCCGCGCCGTGATCCCTGCACCGCTCAGATCGAGCGTCGTCACGCCCGGAAACTGCACCACAAGCGCCGGCAGTTCTCCGGTCTGCAATCCTGCCAATTCGAGCTCCAGACCGTCGCCGCCGGGGTGTCGGGTCAGGGTGTCGCGCCACGTCTCGCTGATTCGCCGGGCCACCAGCGAACGCACTTGCGCACTGACCAGGACAGTGTTCGTTCGTACTTCCCTGGTATAGAGCCAATCGTTCAACTGACGGGTCAGCGCTTCGCAGCTCAGATGCCATTGGCTGATCTGCGCATCGATCTGAGCGTCATTCAAGGGCCGTGTTCGCAGCACCAGCAGACTGCGTTGCGCCCGTTCGCGATTGAGGATCACCGCCAACCGCTGCAAATGCCCCGAAGCGCCTGAACTGACAGGCGCCGGCTGCGGGAGCGGCAGCAGCAGATCACTGAACGAACCGCCGGTTTCCAAAGGCGGAAAATGCTCAGGCACCGGCTCTGCGGCGAAGCGAGACAACGTGCCCTGGCCCAACCCCCGCTGCTGCTCGATGCGCTGCAGCGCCGCGTGAAAAGCTGCCTCACCGTCGGCACTGAAGGCGTTGCCCGACAGATTCGTCCTCATCAATGCGTCAGGATGCGCCAGCGCTTGCGGCGACAGGGACGCGATCCGGTTGTCTCGTAAATCGAGCCATGACAGCCGTGGCAGATTTTCCGCCCCGGTGGGCCAGGCCAGCAAATCCGTCGATCTCAGATTCAAGGCCTCGAGCCCGCTCAAAGCCGTGGCATCGAGTCGTCCCAGCGGGTTATGACTCAGGTTCAGTCGTACCAGTTGTGGCAGCGCATTGAGTTGGCGCTGGACCATTGCAGTCACCGTGATTCTGTTACCGGACACGTCGAGCCGACGCAGCGCGGGCAATTCCTGGGCTGCAAAAGGGAGCTCGGTGAACGTACTTCCCCCCAGTTCAAGGGTTTCGATATGACTGAAGGCGCGAATAAAATCCCGCGCCTGGCCGGAGGGCACGTTCAGCCCTCCCAGACGCAGCGTGCGCACATGGGCGAAACTGCCGGCCGGCAACGAAGGAAGCTCGACACCGGTGGTGGCACCGGGCAGCTCGACGAAGCTAAAGCGCTCAACGTCGGCTGCCAGGCCATAGCGCTGGCGAATCGCACCGTGCCAGCTGCTTTTCAGCGTATGCAACAGGTCCGCGCTGCCCCCTGTCGACCAGCGCCGCGCGGGCGCTGCATAGCGTGATCCCTGGCGCGGGGATGGCGGATAAAACGCGGCGAAGATGGCCTCATGTTCGGCCCGAAGCTGCTCGATCGCCGCCACCCTTGCCGACGGTGTTGACCAGGCCGCATTGAATGCCTGCGGCAAAGGGTCGGCGCTATCCGGCGCGACGGCCATGCTATCGAGTTCGGCGCGGCAATAGTCACTGACCATCTGATGCACATCGAGCAGGTGGCCGCGCGGGCCGGAGTGGCGGCTGACAAACTCATAGGCCCGACGGAACGTCGCTGGGGTGACACGTGACCAATCCAGCGATAACCCGGCCCAGAGTCTGTCATGGCCGCTGTAGAGCGAGTCGGGCAAGGTTTCGATCAAGGTGTGCGTGAGGTCAAGGCGTCTGAGCTGCTCAAGTCGTTCAACGTATGCTGGCCACCGCCATAACGCGTGAGGCGCATCGATGCGTAATCTGCGCAGTCGTGTCAGCGATTGCAGGTCAAGACCATGCAAGGTGGTGGAATCGAATCCGTGATAGTCGATGCGCAGTTGCTCCAGCGAAGTCAGTCCACCCAGCCTTCGCGCAAAGCTTTCCGCGAGCAATGGCGCATCGGTAGAGAAACGCAGACGTCTCAGCCCGGGCAGCTGCTCAACCGCCTTTGGCAATGTGCTAAGCGGTCGGGTGACAGGTGTCTGGCCATAGCGCCTCAATTCACCGAGCCATAAATCGGTGACATTCGGGAACGCCGTCAGAAACCCGTCCGCATTGGCGTCGGTTATGCCGATGCCGGTGATGGCCAGTTCACGCACGTGGGGAAAGCCTGTACTCAGCTCGGGCAATGGCGTGTCGCAATGGATTGTCAGGCGGGCCGCCTCCGCCGCCTGCCCGGCCAGCGGACCATTACGCCATGTCTCTCGCAGTGTCTGTGCCAGTTGCGCCCTGTGCGTTGCAGTGCGGCTATCACTCGGCGCTGCCTGCCATCGCTCAAGTGCAACGTTCAACGCGTCCCAATCCTGGCGGCGAGATTCCAGTTCGAGCTGAATCTGCGTTTCACTCTGGCCGTGTTGCCGGGCGAGAAATGCCCGTGCCTGGCGCGACTCGGGGTATAGATGCGCAATGCGTGATTCGAGGGACGGATTGAGGCCTGTACCACGGCCACTGGCGTAATAACCCAGCAGTCGCGCGCCCACGCGTACCGGCGGTTTGAACCACTTTGCAGCCGGTGACAGCAATCGCGCAGCTTCGGCTCGATGAAGGTGGGCCGATTCGATGATTTTCTGTTGCAGCTCACCATGGGCGTTGCCGACGGACAATCCGATTGATGAACGTGTGTCCTCAGGCAACGCATGCATGAGCGAACTGTAAAAGCTGTCCTGGACCCTCGAGACTCTGTTCAATGCCTGGGCGTGATCATTGAACGCTTGATAGAAAGGTCCGTTTTTCACTAGATAGCGTCTAACCGGCGCCATCGGCTCGCCGATGCTGTCGAGCAAGGTGCCAGTCACGCTCCCCTCGCGAATTTCCACACGCAGCGAGTGCGGCCAGCCAGACAATTGTTCCAGCGCGTGCAAAGCCAGTCGCCGACTGTCCGCCGACGCGAGGTTTTCGCTGTGCAAACCGGCAAATGCGCGGGCCTGGCGGCAATGGCGGACATGCCAGCGAGCCTCTTCCAGCATTCTCAAAGGGGAACGCCCGGTCGCATCCATTCGGGCCAGCTCGTGCGTCGAAGCATGCTCGATCACATCCTGGGCCGCCACGTCGCTGAGACCGGGACATTCACGCTGCAACAGGCGCACGGGCGCACTCGACGATTCGGTACCGCGATAAAGACTGTCAAAAATCGCCGGTTGACGCGTATAGGCGTACTCGGCGAGTTGTTTGCCGAACTCATCGGGCCGTGCCGGGCGAAATTGGGCAGCCGTTCGTCCCAGCAGATGGTTGATTTCCTGCTCTTCCAACGCAGCCAGAATCCGCGCCGGCATTTCCCCGTTCAACACTTGCGTACGTGTCAGGCGGATAGCGGGCTTGTGGCCCAAACCGGGCAGCGTATTCTGCGCACCATAGCAAATGGACGGCCCTGCTCCGTGCGGATCAGCTGTCATCTCCAGAACCCGATCGGCAGGCCAACGGGGCATCTCGGTGACCAGCGGGACTGCATACAGGTAGTGCTCGTCGATGGGCCTGGCTCCGCGCAATTGCTCGACCATTTGCCTCGCCTGTGCATCGGCATCGAACAGGCGCATGGCGTCTCGCAATTCAGGGGGCGGGGGCAACTGATTCAGATGCATCTTGCGCAGGGCGCCATCGCTGATACCGCTGATATCGGCCAGCGCCAGCAAGGTGTCATCGGAGTAACCATCGGTGAGGTGCCCGATGCGTCGCAGCAGGGTCAAGCGATCCCACGCCATGGGCTGTTCCAGGCTCAGGCGCCAGGCACCGTGGCCGTTATGGCTGAGCAACGGTTGGTAAGCCAGAGAGTCGGTGGGATGTTTCAACCGCCAGTGCCCGCTGGAGCGGTCGAACGTCTGCTCATAGAGCCTGCCGCCCTGGCGCATCCAGGTTGTGCCGGCGACGCGGTACTGCCCCGCCGCGTCGGGCCGCGACAACTTGCCGGGGCTGAGCGCTTGTTCATAGCCGCGCAAGGTCGGCCGCCACAGGCGCCTCTTGCCATCAGGCAGCGTCACCGGGTGCAGATCTTCGATCACCGGCTCCGGTTTAACGGCTGTCACCCGATTGAATGTTGCTCCTGCGGCGGCCATCGCGCCGATCTGCGCAAGGTTTTCAGCAACGTCGACAAGATGCGCCCTGGCGGCGTGTTTGTCCCCCTCGCTCCACTCGATCACGCCTTCGACAGTTTCATAGAGCAACTGGGCCGTCATGACAACCAGCATGATTTCGCCCAGTACCGGAACGAACATGGACGCCATGTTCAGCGCCAGCAGACCGAATTGCAGCAGCCCGGACAGCTTGGCATCGCGCGCCTTGGCGTCGACGTCGGCGGTAGGCACCGCGTGACCACGAGCGTCGTTGATGACCTTGTCACGATGTTTTTCGTACAAGTACGCCCAGAGGTCGCTATTCCTCGCCCACGGATATACCTGAAGGTGCGGCATCAACGAAACTGCCACGTAAGGATCGGCATCCGGGATCATTTTTTGATATTTCGGTGATGTCTTCCAGATCTCTACAAAAATCAACGTTGTCTGCAGAATCTTGCGCCACGGTGACGACAGCCAATCCGATGCGCCGTCTGCAGACTTTACGAATTGGCTGAAGTAATACGCACGCTTCTCATATGGGAAGAACTGACTGAAGAATCGTTGATAGGACGTAGGGGCCGTGCTGTCCGCCTGTTGCGCATCGCGAGCACTCAGCAGGCGCTTGAAGGTGTCCTGCATTTGCGTGCCGGTATAGCGCTTTAGCGGGTGTTCCGGATCGTTGGGGACGTACAGAATTACCGCGTCCACCGGGCCATACTTTTGCGCGATCTTGAACACTACACATCCGACCAGCCGGTGCCGCATCAAGCCCAGGTCTTGAAACCACACCTGCTTGTCGCCGATTCGCGGGTGCCTTTCGCCGTGGATCACCGCGAGAATCATCGCGTGATCTTCAGGTTGAATATCCTTGGTCAACAGTGCGCGTTCGGCTGCCGCGCGCATGGCCGTTTTCTGACTGGCGATGAAGTGCCGGCGCAACTTCGCTTCCGCGGCCGGATCGACCGGATGGAAAAACCTTGTCAGATAAGCCTGGTACCGGGCACCGATATCCAGTTCGCGGCACAGGTTCAGGTAGTTCCTGACCGACACATTCACCGGAACAGCCTTGAGGGCACCTTTTACGGCGGTTGCGGTTGCGAAGCCAGAGCTGCTGTGAAAGGCGCCGTAAGCACACTCATCACTTTCGAAGTTGTGCAAAGCGGCCTGGAGCATCGGCAGCGTCAATGCCTCGAATGAACCGATTTCCTCGCCGAGAATGCCAGCGCGTATTGGCCGCCTGAGGCACAACAGCGTGTTATCCAGATCCACGGCGACCTGATAGCGGTGTTTCAGCGCCTGCGCCAGGAGCGGCCGGGCGAAGGTTTCGATGTCTTTGAAGGTGGACATGGAGCGGTCCAGCCTCGTCTGAGCAATAAAACTCATCCTGTAGCTGGTATTGACCACCTGTCGCTGGGCCGGCGTCGCCTGCGTGTACCAGCGTGGAAACACTGTCTGCGCCTGCTTGAGCTCGGTTTTCCTGTGCACCGGCGCCTGAATCAGCCAATGCGGCATCACGGATTCGAGCCAGGGTGCGTGGATGCTCTCGGACGCCGCAGGTTTGAGGGGGCGCTCGGTTACGGTCGAAACGTCTGAATCGGTGGACATACATCGCTCCTGTAAATGGAGCGACAGCACATCACTGACGCCGCGCTGTCCGGCGGTACATGGCTATATCCCGTGCGCAAAAGTTGTAACGCGGCATCCGTGACCACAGCGATTGACTATGCTTCGGGGGACGATTTTTCGCAGAGGGATTTATGGACGATCCAGTCGACAACAAACCGCCGAGTTTCTGGCAGATGCTGCACAGCGTCATGGCAGCGGCGTTCGGCGTGCAAAGCGGCAAGAACCGGGAAAGGGACTTTACCCACGGCAAACCCAGCCACTTCGTGATTCTCGGCGTTTTGTTTACAGCCGTGTTTGGCCTGACGCTGTTTGCCATCGTCAAACTGGTGTTGTATCTGGCCGGGGTGTGATGGTGCCAGGCCGGGCACCGACTCGAGCTATCCGGGCCCTGGAAGAAAGGCCCGGAACGCTGATTTACTGATGGCTGACCCAGAAGACCGCTGTTCCTACAACGAGAATGATCAGGAACAAAATGGCCCATGCGTCGACGCTACTGTCGCTTTTCCTGGCTTTGGTCGGGTTGCTCATTGCATCGCCTCTTGTCGGTTTTATCGGTGATTGCACAAAGACTCGATCACAGTTAAGACGATGATTGTCCGCACGACAAATGTGGATTAGATGACCGGCATTCGCGTTAGGCGATTTGGTTCTTTACATATACTCAAACATCACTTTTGCGCATAACTGCAAACGGGTATATTGCCCCGGCTCCGTGACGGAGTGCGCGGCCGTGCGCGCAGAATTGCAGAGGCAACATCGGACTCCAGCAAGCGAAAACGCAGCGTTTTCCGAGTAGCCCAAGCCTGAGAACAGGACTTATATGTACGTATACGACGAGTACGATCAGCGGATCATCGAGGACCGCGTCAAGCAGTTCCGTGATCAGACCCGACGCTATCTGGCAGGTGAGCTGAGCGAAGAAGAATTCCGCCCCCTGCGCCTGCAAAATGGCCTGTACATCCAGCGTTTCGCGCCGATGTTGCGCGTGGCGGTGCCTTACGGCCAGCTCACTTCGCGCCAGGTGCGCATGATGGCCAAAATCGCCCGCGACTACGACAAGGGCTATGCCCACATCAGTACGCGGCAGAACGTGCAGTTCAACTGGCCTGCGGTGGAAGACATCCCGGACATCCTCGCTGAACTCGCGACCGTGCAGATGCACGCGATCCAGACCAGCGGCAACTGCCTGCGCAACGTCACTACCGACCAGTTTGCCGGTGTCGCTGCCGACGAAGTGATCGACCCGCGTCCATGGTGCGAGATCGTCCGCCAGTGGACCACGTTCCACCCGGAATTCGCCTACCTGCCGCGCAAATTCAAGATCGCTGTCAACGGCTCGACCAGCGACCGTGCTGCCATTGAAGTCCACGACATCGGCCTGGAACCTGTCTACAACGCTGCTGGCGAGCTGGGTTTCCGCGTGCTGGTTGGTGGCGGCCTCGGTCGTACGCCGGTGGTGGGCGCATTCATCAATGAATTCCTGCCTTGGCAAGACCTGCTGAGCTATCTCGACGCCATCCTGCGTGTGTACAACCGCTACGGCCGTCGCGACAACAAATACAAGGCGCGGATAAAGATCCTCGTCAAGGCGCTCACGCCTGAAGTGTTCGCGCAGAAAGTCGATGCGGAAATGGAGCACCTGCGCGGTGGCCAGACCACGCTGACCGAAGCCGAGCTGCATCGCGTCGCCAAGCATTTCGTCGACCCGGACTACAAAACCCTCGACAACCAGACTGCGCAACTGGCCGATCTGGACCAAGAGCATCCGGGTTTCGCCCGCTGGCGCAGCCGCAACACCCTGGCGCACAAGAAACCCGGCTATGTGGCTGTGACGCTGTCGTTGAAGCCGACCGGCGTTGCCCCTGGCGACATCACCGACAAGCAACTCGACGCCGTCGCCGATCTGGCCGAGCGCTACAGTTTCGGGCAACTGCGCACTTCCCACGAGCAGAACATCATTCTTGCCGACGTCGAGCAGAGCCAGTTGTTCACCCTGTGGGGCGAGTTGCGTGAAGGCGGTTTCGCTACGCCGAACATCGGCCTGCTGACCGACATCATCTGCTGCCCAGGCGGTGACTTCTGCTCGCTGGCCAACGCCAAGTCGATCCCGATTGCCGAATCGATCCAGCGCCGCTTCGATGATCTGGACTACCTGTTCGACATCGGCGAACTGGACCTGAACATCTCCGGGTGCATGAACGCCTGTGGTCACCACCACGTCGGCCATATCGGCATCCTCGGCGTGGACAAGAAAGGCGAAGAGTTCTATCAGGTCTCCCTCGGCGGCAGCGCCAGCCGTGATGCTAGCCTGGGCAAGATCCTCGGCCCGTCCTTCGCACAGGAAGCCATGCCTGACGTGATCTCGAAGCTGATCGACGTGTACGTTGAACAACGCACCGAAGACGAGCGCTTCATCGACACTTATCAGCGTATTGGCATCGACCTCTTCAAGGAACGCGTCTATGCAGCGAATCATTAAGAACAACGAAGTCGTCGACGAAACCTGGCACCTGTTGCCGAAGGATTTCAACATCGATGAAATCAGCAACTGCGACGATCTGATCGTGCCGCTGCAGCTGTGGCGCGAACACAGCCGCATGCTCCTGGCCCGCGACGGTGGCCTGGGTGTGTGGCTGGATGCTGATGAAGAGGCCGAGGAAATCGGTGAGGACGTCGCCAAGTTTCAGGTGATCGCCTTGAACTTCCCGGCGTTTACCGACGGCCGTAACTACTCCAATGCCCGTCTGCTGCGTGACCGTTATGGTTTCAAAGGCGAGCTGCGTGCGATTGGCGATGTACTACGGGACCAATTGTTCTACATGCATCGCTGCGGTTTCGACGCCTTTGCCATTCGCGCGGATAAAGACCCGTACGAAGCACTGGAAGGCCTCAAGGACTTCTCGGTGACTTACCAGGCTGCCGCTGACGAACCACTGCCGCTGTTCCGTCGCCGCTAAGCGTCGGACGTTTGTCGCAGACACAAAAACGCCGGTCATGTGACCGGCGTTTTTTTATGCCTGCGGTTTACCAGAAGCGTTGCTGGGTAAGACGGCTCCACCAGCTCAACAACACGCGGTCCACCGAACCGCTGGCGGCCATGCCGATGCGTTCCTGCAGGCTTTTGCGCTCGGCGTAGTGCAGGTGATAGACCTCGGCCTGTTTGGCCTTCTGTGCCAGGTATTCATCGCTGGTCTTGAGCTCATCCACCAGTTGGTTTTCCAGCGCAGCGATACCGAGCCACACCTCACCGGTAGCCACCTCATCGATCGCCAGTTGCGGGCGATAACGGGCGACGAAGTTTTTGAACAAGCGATGGGTGATGTCGAGGTCTTCCTGAAACTTCTCGCGGCCCTTTTCGGTGTTTTCGCCAAACACGGTCAGGGTGCGCTTGTACTCACCGGCGGTCAGCACTTCGAAATCGATATCGTGCTTCTTCAAAAGGCGATTGACGTTGGGCAATTGCGCAACCACGCCGATCGAACCGAGGATGGCGAACGGAGCGCTGATGATCTTGTCGCCGATGCACGCCATCATGTAACCGCCGCTGGCCGCGACCTTGTCGATGCACACGGTTAGTGGCACCCCCGCGTCGCGAATGCGCGCCAATTGTGACGACGCCAGACCGTAGCTGTGCACCATGCCGCCGCCACTTTCCAGACGCAGAACCACTTCGTCTTTCGGCGTGGCCAGGGTCAGCAGCGCGGTGATCTCGTGGCGCAGGCTTTCCGTGGCGGAAGCCTTGATATCGCCGTCGAAGTCGAGCACGAACACCCGGGATTTGGTCTCAGGCTTGTTCTTCTGTTTCTTCACGCTTTTTTCTGTTTTCGCTTCGCCCTTGCGCAATGCCTTGAGCTGATCCTTGTCGAGCAGGGTCTGCTCCAGGCGTTCACGCAGGCCCTTGTAGAAATCGTTGAGTTTGCTGACCTGCAACTGGCCCGCCGATTTGCGTCGGCCCTTGCTGCGCAATGCAGCAAAACTGGCAAGCACCACCAGAATGGCGATCACCAGCGTGACGGTCTTGGCCAGGAAGCTGGCGTATTCGGTGAAAAAATCCACAGAGACTCCTCAAAGCAATGCGTGACGGTGTATTACACGCGGAATGGCTCCAGCATACCCATGCGCTGGCTCATCGGCCAGCCGTGAAACCTCTGGCAACACGCCTGTAACGGGCATTTCAAACAAGCGTATGTTTTTTCATTGACAGCCTTACGCCATCCTCATAACCTCGCCTGACCTTCAACGTACCGGGACGACGCGGACGTGGGCAGCATCTACTTGATACGACATGGCCAGGCCTCCTTTGGTGCAGACGATTACGACGTGCTGTCGCCGACCGGTGTGCGTCAGGCAGAAATCCTCGGCCAGCACCTCGCCGACCTCGGTATCAGCTTCGATCGTTGCCTTGCCGGTGACCTGCGTCGCCAACAGCACACGGCCACCAGTGCACTGGAGCAATTCAGCGCCAGAGGCCTGCCGGTTCCAGTCCTCGAGACCGATTCCGCCTTCAACGAATTCGATGCCGATGCGGTGATCCGCGCTCTGCTCCCGGCCATGTTGCCGGAAGAGCCGGAAGCCCTCGACATCCTGCGCAACGCCGCGCAGAACCGCGGTGAATTCCAGCGCATCTTCGCCCTGATCGTCGAGCGCTGGCTTGCCGGTACCTACGACACACCCGGACTGGAAAGCTGGCTGGGTTTCGTCGAACGGGTTCAAGCCGGGCTGCACCGCATCCTCGACCTGGCGGAAAAAAACCAGAAAATCGCCGTGTTTACCTCCGGCGGTACCATCACTGCCCTGCTCCACCTGATTACGCAAATGCCTGCCAGACAGGCCTTTGAATTGAACTGGCAAATCGTCAACACCTCGCTCAACCAATTGAAGTTTCGTGGTCGCGAGGTGGCTCTGGCTTCCTTCAACAGTCACGCACACCTGCAACTGCTGAAGGCCCCGGAACTCATCACTTTTCGCTGAGTCCGGCTTACTGTGACCCTGGCTGTAACCACCCAGCTCCCATGACCAAGAAAGGATCGAACCATGACCTCCGTAGCTGATGCCGTAAAAGCAATGCAAGCCAAGTTCAACCCAGCCGCCGCTGCCGGTCTGGACCTGGTCTTCGGTTTCAACATCACCGACGAAGACAAGCAATACGCACTGATCGTCAAAGACGGCACCTGCGAAATTCAGGAAGGTGAAAACCCGGACGCCAACTGCACGCTGGTGCTGGACAGCCAGACCCTGAAAGACATCGTCAGCGGCGAAACCGACGGCATGCAGGCCTTCATGGGCGGCAAGCTGCGCGTTGAAGGCGACATGATGCTGTCGATGAAACTGTCCGAGCTGTTCCCTTCGTAAGAAGCTTCTTGGTAAAACACAAATCCCGCTTATTGGCGGGATTTGTCGTTTCAACCATTGAAGACATGGCAACGTGAGTTAACGCTTGGCTGAAGCCGTCCCATCAAGCTCTTTTTTTACCTGAAGGTATGCCGCCTCTTCATCACTTTTTTCGATCAGATTCGAAGCCATCGAGCGGGGCAAGAGTTTCTTTTCTGTCACGTCCCAATCGATCGTAACGACCACAGTCTTGTTTGCAAACGTGATGAAAAGCCAATAGGAATCCACGGGCTTGTCAGGCTCGGCAAATGAACTATAGGCATACCGTATCTGGCGGTGCAGGTCCGGCGTATTCAGAATGAGATCTTCGGTGTCCAACCTCGGAAACTGTCGCCCTACAGCGAATAACGCTTCTGTCAAGAGAACATCATTCTCAATATGTCGCAAACTTTCAGGCCTATTGCGCAGCATGGTCACTGGGCTCTCTTCAGGCGGAGTACCCATGAGACGCGGGCGATACATACCTGAACTGAACCACCGGCTGGCGTCGAAACGGTTTTCTTCCGGACTCCACGGGCCGTAATACATCATTACTTTGGCTGGCATCTGGGCTTCCTTGGCGTAAATAAATAGTCCTGCAAAGCTGACAGCAATCAACAAGACACATAAGACGTGACGTTTGCCTATAAGCTTCAGGAGCGTCATAGCGGTTTATAGGCAAGCAGGTGTTTGGGTACGCCGTCCGGTGTATCACCTGATCGAACGTCACGATGTGCGCCTAAGGCATCCAGCGGAAATCCAATCTTCCGTTCATACAATGCTCGGCTGTCATCGTGCGCCAGCAAATTGCGCTCTTCTTCAGAGACTGTTGGCGTTGGCGCCTGCGGCGCCTGTTCATCAGGTAATTGCGCCGTTGGGTCTTTGAGGGTCTTGCGATGTTCGATCAGCTTTCGTTCATAAGCGGTTTTTCGACTCAAATAATTCCGCATCGCTCGCCCATCAGCTGCTTCTCTTTCACGAATTCCCGGCACAGATCCCCGTTCTGCGGCAGTACCATAAGTTGTGTCGTAGTTGCTGCGTCTTGGAAATGCCCACACGGTGGAGTGAATTTTCGCACCATAGGCAAACGCTTCGGGTTTGAACATATTCGCCTGTGCATCACGCAGACGGTAGCTATCGTTTTTAACCAGCTCGTAGCCCAACTCGATACTGCCCACCACACCATGGGAAAAAAAGTCGAGCTGTTTGATCTCGCGCCCGCGGCGTTGCCGAGCTGCGATGAAATCCACAAGACCGGATATCGAGTCCATCTCTCGGTACTGGGCCCCGTGCTGATTTTCGACAACGTCCTTCAAAGCCGTCAGCAAGTTCTCCGGATAGTCATTTTTGAAAATCAGAAATACACGCTGGATCGTGAAGTTTGGAGTGCCGGTTGGATACTTTGTGAGTTGGCGGATACCCTGATTGATAAAGCGCATCTTGTTGCCCTTCTGGCCACGAACCTTTTCATAAAGGGACATGTAAGACGCACCCACAACCGTTACGTAATCCTGTGCCAGCGTACCTTTCACTTGGGTCGTTGTATGTTGATCGCTTGTTCGAGCTTGATTCTTTTTGGGGGCTGCCACCTGCCACCTCCCTTAGTAATCTAGGCCGAGCGCGTCGAGATGGGCGGCAGCTTCCTTACCCCACTGCACAACTATCGAAGTCGGGTTGGCCGTAAACACTCGCGCGGCGTTACCATGACTATCGGTATGGCCTACGAGACGCTGACCGTCACCCGTTTCGATGCAATAGAGCATGTCGGGAATAGCTTCGCCAGTGGCCTCATCAACCAGTTGGAAGCGCTCGCTGTGTTTAGGAACAGTGATAATCGGGGAGAAAGGTGCGGAACCGAGCTGGGTGCCGACAAAAACGTCGCCAGAGCCCGTGATTATCATGCCTCCGTGGGCCGTCGCACTGCCCAAGAAAGCATAGGCTTGCCATTGATCAAAATATTGCTGATGCCTTCGGTGACAGTGTCTCCGCACGCTGTGGTGTCTCCGACACGCAAAACTGGCATTCCATTGATGTTTACATCACCGGAACCGCTGTTACCGGGATTGGTGCCATGGCCTGTGATCGGGCATGCATTAAGATCGCTAAGTCGAGCGGCAGGCTTTGCCATCTTTAACTTCCTTGTAGTAAGCGTGGGCGCGAAATGTACCGGATCTTTATATTGGTTGAAAGCCTGAATCCAGACGTAGAATGCGAGCCGCCGCGAATGTAGCTGGCAGCGACTCATCGGCCCTTGATCGCTCCCGGAACCTGGAAATTGTCGTGTCGGATTCGCAGGCCCACACAAATACGATCAACCCTCCTGCAACAACCGCGTATCCAGCCCAAACCGCTCTTGCGAAACCATCCTGAACTGACCCTCCGCCAGATCGCAACTCACCAGCAAATTCCACGAGTGCCGGGTGGCTACCGAAGGCACCAGAACAAATGGATGTTCAGCCAACAGTGCATCGGCAAACTTTCGCTGGTTGGGTGAGGTTTTGATCGGGGTGAGCCAATGCGGATTAGGCACATCTTCCGGTTGCACGATTCTGACGCTGGCGTCGTGGGTGATTTCAAAACAGGTCAACACATAGGGTTCCTGATCAAGCGCATCGAAGCTGCCATGGGCGGCCACCTCCAGTATCGCCGTGGAGGGGTCGACCGACGCATAAACGACTCTGCGGCCGGGCGTATTCCAGCGGCCGCCGTCCCGTTTCGATCCAAGGCCGCTGTCCCAGGTCTCGCTGTACACCTCGCGATCCAGCCGCCAGGCGTACCAGCGATCATCCCAGGGCAAGGGGTTCATTGATAAACCCCGTATTTGATCTGGTTCAGATACTCCTCCACCATCCTGAAGCCCAGCGCATGTCCAACCAGATCGAGCGGCACATAACCGTAGAAGTAAGTAGCGCGTTGCTCCAGCCATGATTCGGCCTTGGCCTGACGCCCGAATACTTCGATGGCCAGTTCCAGCGCAGCGGCATATTGGTAGGCGATCACGCTCTGCGGCGTGTCCAGGCGCACCGACGCGCCTTCCTTGAGCAGGCGTCGCACGGTTCTCACGGATTTGCCGGTGATACGTTTGACCATCTCTCCCTGTTGGTACAGCTCGGAGGTTGCGATCATGTTCACTACATCAAGCAGCTCAAATCCTTCGCTTGTGCAGCGCAGGATGAGCATCGGATCGTCGCCGATATCCTGCCCACGCAACAGCAACTCCAGAGGTTTGCCCTCGAGCTTCTTCAAGCCCGTGAGCCGGGGCACTTTGGCGCTCGGCATGGCAACGTCCTCCGAGGGACACCTGGCGCGATCGTCGCGCCAGTAATGGCGAGGCGAGTAAGCAGGCGTATGGCTTTCAATCAGTGGGATTCGCATAGTCCATCCTTTGTCCGGGTCCAGAGCGATCTGTGCGCTCGATGACTTCAATGTCAGGACTGATCCTATAGACCCGGCGTCCGACGACCAACCTGAAAAAGTCGTCAGAAATATCCCCAAATCTGATCAAAACGCTCCTGTTTCCGTAGGACTCAAACGCAATTTTCAGCGGTTCAATCCGTTGTTGCTTTCAGGTTGGGGAGAGAGCCTTTTGACTTACAATGCGCTCCACCTCCAGACACCGGCCCTGCCCCATGGACATCGACCTCGCTCGCACTTTCCTCGAAATCGTCCGTCACGGCAGTCTCGCCGCCGCTGCGCAGAAGCTGTTCGTCACGCAGACCGCCATCACCGCGCGGGTGCAGAAACTCGAAAGCCAGTTGGGCAGTACGCTGTTCGTGCGCAATCGCGCCGGGGCGAAGTTGACGGCCAATGGCGAAGCGTTCGTGATCTACGCCAATCAACTGGTGCAGACCTGGGAAGCCGCGCGCCGCGACTTGCCGCTGCCCGAGGGTTATCACAACGTTCTGCACATCGGTGGCGAGGTCAGCCTGTGCAACCCGTTGATGCTCAGTTGGGCGGCGGAACTTCGGGAGAAAATCCCCGGCCACGCACTGCGCATGGAAATCCGCGATGGCGAGAATCTGCTGCGTCAGCTCGAACTCGGTGTGCTCGATGCCGCGCTGGTTTATCAGCCGGAATACTGGCCGGGTCTGCAGGTCGAGCAAGTGCTGGAGGAAAAACTGATTCTGGTGCGCGCGCCCGAGCGTCCGGAGCCTTACGTCTACATCGACTGGGGCCCGGATTTCCGCCGCCAGCACGACGCCGCCCTGCCGGAAAAAGCCAAAGCCGCGCTGAGCTTCAACCTTGGCCCGCTGGCCCTGCAATACATCCTCGAACATGGCGGCAGCGGCTATTTCCGCACTCGCGTTGTGCGCACTTACCTGGAGACCGGCGCCCTGGAAGCCGTCACCAAAGCGCCGGAATTCGGCTATCCGACCTATCTGGTGTATTCCCGTGATCGCGACTCGGCAGTGCTGCAACAGGCCTTCGATCTGTTGCGCGAAGTGATCCGCACCGATGACGACTGGTCGCAGCGCTGGAATCCGTTGAGCTGACGGACAGCCTCAGTCCAGAGCATGGCGCTTAAGGCCGCAAGGTTCGTCCTGCACAAGTCAGCGGATCGGCTAATCTGCCGGGTATAACAACAATACCCGCAGGTGAAACGCGTTGAGGCAGACCACCGAGGCATTTCGCAGCCGCTACCGGGCGGCCATTCATCCTTTGTACAACCCGTGGCTGCATGGCGCGTTCGTGCTGCTGTTCGGGATTTTCGCCGTCGCTGCGTTCTGGCGCACGGTGCATTCAGTGAACTGGCTGGAGTGGCTGACGGTGCCGCTGAGCCTGTTGTTGTTCAACTTCGGCGTATACATGGTCCATCGCCATCTGGGCCATCACAAAAAAGCCTTCGCAAAGATGTTCTACGCGCGGCATGCCGGCGACCATCACAGTTTTTTCACCCCCGGGCACATGACCTACGACAGCGCGCGGGACTGGCGGGTGATCCTGTTTCCAGCCTGGCTGATCGTCATTCATACGCTGGTGATCACGCTGCCCCTGTGGTGGCTGCTCGCGCAGGTCAACGCCAATGTCGCCGGGCTTTTCGCCGGGTGCATGGTGCTCGGTTATCTGCTGTATGAGGTGTTCCATGCCTGTGAGCATCTGCCGCCGCAGAATCCGTTGACTCGTTTGCCGTGGATCCGCCAGATGCGCCGTCTGCACGAACTGCATCACCGCCGCGAGCGCATGCAGGAGCGCAATTTCAACATCGTTCTGCCCTTGATGGACTACCTGTTCGGCACGCTGTACCGCGAGCCGGAACCCGCCCCTTTGAGTAATTCGCAAATGCCCATGACGCGCATGCAGCACCAGATCGATATCGCCGGCGAGCCGGTCGCTGTGCTGGCCTATGCCGCCAGCGTCAGTCACTGGCCGGACTGGCATCCCTCCTCATTGAAGATTGACGGTCCGCAAGGTCCACTGCATGCCGGTGCGTGCTTCGAAGAGGACATCCATGCCGGCGGACGTGCCGGTCACTTGCGCTGGGAAGTCACTGAATATCTGCCGGGCCGGCGCTGGTGCGCACGCGCGCAAAGTGATCAGGGCCTGTCCCTGCGTTTGACTTACGAGTGCTCGGCGGAGGCTGGTGGCACGCGATTCGTGCGTACGCTGGAATATCGCTTTGACGGTTTGCTCATGCGTCTGGCTAATCGCCTGTTGCTCAAGCGGCGCATCGAGCGCGAGTCTGCCGCGTCCATGCTTGCCCTGCGCGACACGACCGCGCAGTACATCGGCGCGGCGAGGGCCAGCGCGTGAAATTACGTTATGTGCTGTGCCTGCTGATCGCTCTGGTCATCGCCTTCTTGTTGTTGCTGCCGACCAAGGTCGAACCAGTGGCCTGGACACCGCCACCGGCGCCCTCGCTGAAGGAAGGCATCTACGCGGACAACCAGCGCCTCAAAGCTGTGGTGAAGGTCGGGCCGAGCGACATCGAAGGGCCTGAGGCGCTGCTGCTGGAAGACGAATTTCTCATCACCGGATTGCATGACGGCCGGCTGATCCGCAGCAGCCTCGACGGCACGCAGCGCAAGGTCCTCGCCGACACCGGTGGCCGTCCCTTGGGCCTGGCCCGTCATCCGAACGGCATGCTGGTGATCGCCGATGCGATCAAGGGTTTGCTGTCGCTGGATGCACAAGGCCGCGTGATCCCCTTGACCACCGAGGCCAACGGCGTGCCATTTGGATTTACCGATGATGTGGCGGTCGACAAGTCAGGCCACTACGCCTACTTCAGCGATGCCTCGAGCCGCTGGGGCTATGGCCATGACGGTGAGGCGATCATCGAGCACGGCGCCGACGGCCGTTTGCTGCGTTACGACTTTCAGAGCGGCAAGACCAGCGTCTTGCTCGACAAGTTGCAGTTCGCCAACGGCGTCACCCTTGGCCCCGACGAAGCCTATGTGCTGGTCAATGAAACCGGTGCTTATCGCATCAGCCGCTACTGGCTGAGCGGGCCGAAGGCCGGTACCCATGATGTGTTCATCGACAACTTGCCGGGGCTTCCGGACAACCTCTCGTTCAATGGCAGCAATCGCTTTTGGGTAGCGTTGTACGCGCCCCGCAACGCGTTACTCGATGGCACCGCGCAGCACCCGTTCGTACGCAAGATGATCGTGCGGGCGTTGACGGTTTTGCCCAAGCCTGTCGAAAAGCGTGGGTTTGTGCTGGGGCTGGATCTGGACGGCAAGGTGATAGCCAATCTGCAGGACGCGAGCGAAGGCAATTATTCGCCGATTACCACGGTGCGCGAATATGGGCAGTGGTTGTATTTCGGATCGTTGAAGGCGAGGCATATGGGGCGGATGGGGCTGGATGCGGCGCTGAAGTGAGCCTGCGGGATTTGCGGGGGAATGGACTTGCGCCTTCGCGAGCAGGCTCGCTCCCACAGGGGAAACGAATTCCAAATGTGGGAGCGAGCCTGCTCGCGAAGGCGGCCTGTCAGTTGCCGGACCGGTCGAACTTCTCCGGATCTTCATCCTCCGGCAGTTCTTTCACGGTTTTTTCCGGATGCGCTGTGGTATGCGCCGGGCTGTTGGGTTCAGGGCGGGTCGGAATCGGGTCGAAGCCGCCCTGCTCTTCACTGGGGAATTTCGGATCGTTCATGAGGCACCTCGCAACGAGTCGATGGTTTGCAGACTCTGCACATTGGAGGTGCCGTGGGTGGTCGCCGTTCCCTTCGGATGGCGACCACGGGTCAGGTAATTACTGACCGGTCAGCGGCTGTCCGGCCAACCGGGCGACGATCTGCTCCTTGACGATCACCCGCTTCTCTTTGAGCTTCTTCAATTCGTCGTCACTAGGGGCGTCTGACTGGGCGTTCTCGGCCTCGACCACTTCAGCATCCACCTCGAAATACTTGTTGAGCAGCGAATCCAGCTTCGCATCCTCGGAGCGTTTTTGCTCGATCTCTTCCTTTTTGCAGCCCAGGTCCTGATACAGATCATGTGAAACCGGCATGAAACACCTCCATCAAATTGATCGACAACCAGCGCGACCGATGCGCTGACTCGTTATCAGCATGGCCTTGCGCAATGGCTTCTGTCGACACCCTGTCAGACCAGCGGTTGCCGTTCGTCGCCCTGTCGTAAATGCGATAAAACCTTTGGCTTGTGCCTTCGCTCCATTGGATAACGCTCACAAAAACCTGCGTGGAGATACCCAATGGACGGATTCAACCTGCGTCATCTCGCTCTGGCTGTTGCACTGTCTGTCGGCATGGGCAGCGCCTTTGCCGCGACCGACAATGACTTTGTCGATAACGCCGCCGCCGGTGGCATCGCTGAAATCGAAACCAGCCGCCTGGCTCTGGAAAAAAGCCAGTCAGCTGACATCAAAGCCTTTGCCAATCAGATGATCACCGATCACAGCAAAGCCAACGATGAGCTGGCAGCAATTGCCAAGGCCAACGACATCGAAGTCCCGGACACCACCACCCTGGTCAAACAGGCCAAGGAAAAGATTCTCGACATGCGCGATGAATCCTTCGATGCGGCCTACGCCAACAACCAGGTCAAGGCTCACGAAGAAACCATCGAGCTGTTCAAGAAACAGGCAAACACCGTGACCGATGACAAGGCCAAAGGCGCCACTGAACTGAAAGCGTTCGCGCAGAAGATGCTGCCAGCGCTGGAAAAACACCTGGCCCACGCCAAAGAGCTGCAAGCCAAACATCCGAGCAAGTAACCGCCCGGCAATAAAAAGGCCGCATCCTTCGATGCGGCCTTTTTGCGTTTCAGCGATCAACCGCCATCGGTGTCGATATCGGCGTCGGTGCTCTCGCCGGGTTCAGGACGGTCCGGGTCAGGCTTGAAACCGGGGCTGAAGTCGTTGCTGTTGTCACTGTGATGCTGCTTCTGATCGACCTCGGCAGCCGCGCTGTCCGCCTGTCCTTGTTCAGCCGGCGCAGGGGTATTTTGTCCCGGTGTCTGCGGGTCGATGGCCGGGTCGTTGCGGTTAATTGACTCTGAGGACTGATTTTGCTGTTGCGGCGCTTGCTCGTTCATATCCACCTCATTCATAGTCCTGCCTCCTTCTTCCAGCACGACTGGAAAACGTCGGGCATGCAGATTCGAAGCCTGACGCCGCAGATTCGTTCAAAAGATCGCTGCCTGTTGCCACGCCGACTAGAGTTACCGGGGCCTTCGACGCGGCAGGCAGAAAAATTCGCCTCTTAATGAACAACTATTTCAAGCGGCAAATGTCAGTCAATTCGCGCCGGTCATTTCGCTGAGCCGGCACCATTACGTAACGGAGCGACACGCACATGGCAGCACTGCAGAACAGCACAGTTGAAGCAATCAGGAACAACCAGGCTCAACTGCTGAGCGAATGGACCAAACGCCTCGAAGCCAGCGGCGCCACGCGCAATCTCAAAGAACACGACCTCGCGCAGCAAACCCGCGACTTCCTCAGCCTGCTGCTGGCCGGTCTGGAAAACGGCAACGGCAGCAAGATTGCCGCCGCAGGCTGGGAAGACACCCGTCAGTTCCTTGAAAAGCTGTCGCAGAGCCGCGCCCTGCTCGGCCAGGATTCCCAGCAAACCGCCAACTTCATCTTCGCCTTGAAAGGTCCGCTGTTCGCCCTGCTGCAAAACCATTATCAGGACCAGCCGGCACTGCTCGCCGAGCAACTGCTGGAAGTTTCCGAACTGCTCGACACGGTCGGCATGCACACCATCGGCACCTTCCAGAAATCCCGTGAAGCGGTGATCAAGCGTCAGCAGGAAGAGCTGCTGGAACTGTCGACGCCGGTGGTCAAGCTGTGGGATGGCGTCCTCGCCCTGCCAATGATCGGCACCCTCGATTCGCAACGCACCCAGGTAGTCATGGAATCGCTGCTGCAACGCATCGTCGACACCGGTTCCGAGATCGCCATCATCGACATCACCGGCGTGCCGACCGTCGACACCCTGGTCGCCCAGCACCTGCTGAAAACCGTGACCGCCATTCGCCTGATGGGCGCTGATTGCATCATCAGCGGCGTGCGTCCGCAGATCGCCCAAACCATCGTTCACCTGGGTCTGGATCTGCAAGGCGTTGTGACCAAGGCCAACCTGGCCGACGCCTTGAAACTGGCCCTGACTCGCCTGGGCATCAGCCTCGGCAAAGCGGTCTGAGCCGATGGAACGTATTCCGATTCTTCAAATGGGCGATTTGCTGCTGGTGACCATTCAGGTCGACATGCACGACCAGCTCGCCATGACCCTGCAGGACGATCTGTCCGAGCGCATCAGCCGGACCTCGGCCCGTGGCGTGCTGATCGACATCTCGGCGCTGGACATGGTCGACTCGTTCATCGGACGCATGATCGGCACCATCTCGGGGTTGTCGAAAATCATGGACGCCGAAACCGTGCTGGTCGGCATGCAGCCGGCCGTGGCGATCACGCTCGTTGAGCTGGGCATGACCTTGCCGGGCGTCAGCACCGCCCTCAACGTCGAACGCGGAATGAAACTGCTGCAGGATCGAGTACGCCTGCAATGACCGTACGCAGCAGTGGTACTCAACCCATCCTGATCGAACAGGACGTGGTACTGGCCCGCCAGACCACGCGCAAGCTCGCCACCGAATGCGGCATGCGCCTGATCGACCTGACCAAACTGGTCACCGCCGTCAGCGAGCTGGCGCGTAACACCATGGTCTATGGCGGCGGCGGCGACATGGATTGGCAGATCCTCGAGGAAAACGGCCGGGTCGGTTTGCGCATCACGTTCCGCGACGAAGGCCCGGGCATCCCCGATATCAAACTGGCGATGACCGACGGCTGGACTTCCGGCAGCGGACTAGGCCTCGGCCTGACCGGCGCCAAACGACTGGTCAACGAATTCGAACTCGACACTGAGCCCGGCAAAGGCACGCGCATTACGATCACACGATGGACATGAATATCACCGGGTCGTTGACCCAGGTTCTGCCGATCGAGGACAGCAGCCAGATCGGCCACGCCCGACGCACCGCGCAGAAACTCGCCGAGCAGCATGGCTTCGACGAAAACGATGCCGGCCGCGTGGCACTGGTCGCGACGGAACTGGCAAGCAACGTGCTCAAGCATGCCCAGCGCGGCGAGTTTCATCTGCGTGTGCTGACTCGTCCGGATAACGGTTTCGGCATCGAAATGCAGACCGTGGATCGGGCCCAGGGCTTTGACCTGGATGCCTGTCTGGCGGATGGCTTTTCCACTGGCGGTACGCAGGGCATCGGCCTTGGCGCGGTGTCGCGGCAGACCAATGTCTTCGATGTCTACGCAGACCACCGTGGCGCGGTGTTGCTGGCGCGAATTTTTCCGCGCAGCGATCGTCAGGCCGATATCCGCTTCGGCGTCAGCCAGCATTCGCTGCATGCCGATCCAGCCTGCGGCGATGTCTGGCATCTGACGTATGAAGGCTCGCGGATCAGCGCGCTGGTGGTCGATGGCCTCGGTCATGGCGAAGACGCCGAGCGCGCAGGCCTGGCCGGGGCCCAGGCATTCGCCCGGGCACCGTTTGCCGATCCAGTGGTATTGATGGAAGACCTGCATCAGGAAATGCTCGGCACCCGTGGCGGCGCCGTCGCTTTCGCGCAGTTCGACAGCCAGCGCGATGGTCTGACGTTCGCCGGTGTCGGTAACATTGGCGCCAGTCTGCTCGAGGCTGGCAAATCCCGTGGCCTGGCCTCGCACCCCGGCATCGTTGGCGGCCAGTACCGTAAAGCCAAACCCTTTGACTATGCTCACGTGAACGGACATTTATTGATCATGTACAGCGACGGCTTACAGTCCCGTTGGAATCTCAAAGACTACCCCGGCCTGGTGCATCGCCATCCGTCCGTGATAGCCAGCGTCCTGCACCGCGACTTCTGTCGTGGTCGCGATGACGTGACGGTACTGGTCGTTGCTCTGGAGGTCGCCCATGGCTGAATCGACTACCTTGAGCCATGCCGAACAGGCGGCGCTCATCGCTCAGTTGCAGCGCGAAACCACTGCCCTGCGCGAAGAACTCGATGAAACCAACCAGGGTGTTCTGGCGCTATACGCCGAGCTCGACAATCAGGCCGAAGAACTGCGTCAGGCATCGGATCTCAAGAGCCGCTTCCTGTCGTACATGAGCCACGAATTTCGTACGCCATTGGGCTCGATCCTGAGCATCAACAGTCTGCTCGCTGACGAACTGGACGGCCCGCTCAGCCCTGAACAGCACAAGCAGGTAGCCTTCGTCAGCACCGCTGCCCGCGAGCTCAGCGACATGGTTGATGACCTGCTCGATCTGGCGAAGATCGAAGCCGGGCGAATCAGCATCTCGCCGGCCTGGTTCGACATGTTCGACCTGTTTTCGGCCCTGCGCGGGATGTTCCGGCCAATCGTCGATGCTTCGGCGGTGGATCTGATCTTCGAAGAGCCGCTGGGCCTGCCGCGCCTGTATACCGATGACAAGAAGCTCGGGCAGATCCTGCGCAACTTCATTTCTAACTCGCTGAAATTCACCACCCGTGGCGAAGTGCGCGTGTCGGCGCGACTGGAAGGTGAAGACAAGGTGCGCTTTGCCGTCAGCGACACCGGCATCGGCATCGCGGCCGAGCTGCATGACACGCTGTTCGAGGACTTCTCCCAAGTCGATTCGCCATTGCAGAAACGTCTGCGCGGCACCGGTCTGGGTCTGTCACTATGCAAGCGTTTTGCCGCCCTGCTCGGCGGTGAAGTCGGGGTAGACAGTACGCCGGGCGTGGGCTCGACGTTCTTTGTCATCATCCCGCTGGCAATCGCTCTGGAGAACGTCGATGAATCGTGACATCCGCCTGTTGATCGTCGATGACAACGTCGCCACCCGTTACGCCCTGCGCCGACGCCTGGAGCGCCACGGCTACACGGTGCTCGAAGCCGGCACCGGCAGCGACGGCCTGGCCCTGATCGAGAGCGAAGCCCTCGATGCGTTGATCCTCGACGTCAACCTGCCGGACATGAGCGGTTTCGACATTGTCCGCCTGTTGCGCGCCGACCCGCGCACTGCGCTGCTGCCGGTGATTCATGTGTCAGCGGCGTCGATCCAGACCGGCGACATCATCACCGGCCTCAACGCGGGCGCCGATGCCTATCTGATTCACCCGGTCGACCCCGATGTGCTCTTGGCGACGCTGCGTACCCTGCTGCGGGTGCGCGACACGGAAAATGCCCTGCGCGAAAGCGAGGCGCGTTTCCGCGAGATCTTCGCCAACGTCTCGGCGCCGATCGCCGTGCTCGATGCCAATCTGAAAGTGCATGAATGCAATCACGCCTTTGCCCAGCTGATCGTCGATAACCGCGATCCGCAGGCGCTGCGTGAATGCTTCGCCGAAGATCAATGCTCGATCCTCGATGAACTGCGTCTGCGTCTGGTCGACGGCGAGCGCTGGAAAGGCACGCTGAACATGCGCGTGCAGGGCGAGATTCGCGAGACCCAATGGCAGATTTCGCCGTATCGCACGCCAGAGCTGAGCCTGGTGTTCGTCGAGGACGTCACCGAACACCGCCACCGCGAGCGCTCGCATCTGGCGCGGCTGGATGACACCACCACGCAGCTGGCCAAGGAAGTCGCCGAGCGCGTGCACGCCGAAGCGCAATTGCTGCAAGTGCAGAAAATGGATGCGCTGGGCAAGCTCACCGGCGGTATCGCTCACGACTTCAACAACCTGCTCACCGGGATCATCACCAGTCTGGAACTGATCCAGAAACGCGTGGCCGATGAGCGTCTGGACAAGGTGCAGTTCTATACCGAAGCGGCGCTGAACTCAGCGATGAGCGCGGCCTCGCTGACCCATCGTCTGCTGGCATTTGCCCGTCAGCAGCCACTGGATACACGGCCGGTGGACATCAACGAGCATGTCCGCTCGCTGGAAGAATTGCTGGTGCGCACCATCGGTGAGCGCATCACCCTCAAGCTGGAATTGACCAACAAACCGGCGATTGCGCTGGTCGACCCGGTGCAGCTGGAAAGCGCGGTGCTCAACCTGGTGATCAACGCCCGCGATGCCCTGCCCTCCGGCGGCAATATCTGGGTCAATACTTACGCCGCTTATTCCCACGGCGATCCGAATCTGGCCGATGGCGCGTACGTGGCATTGTCGGTACGCGACGACGGCACCGGCATCGAACACAACGTGATCGACAAGGTGTTCGAGCCGTTCTTCACTACCAAGCCGCTGGGCCAGGGCACCGGGCTCGGTCTGTCGACGATTTACGGCTTCGCCCGCCAGTCCGGCGGTGACGCGCACATTCGCAGCGTTGCCCGCCGTGGCACCGAAGTGACGATCATGCTGCCCGGCACCAACGACCCGACCGGCGCCGACGCGCCTGTGCCCGTGCCTGATGCCAAAGGCAGTGGTGAGCACGTGCTGATCGTCGAGGACATGGCCACGGTGCGCTTGTTCGTTACCGAAGTGCTGGAAGACGCCGGCTATCGCTGCACGCAAGCGGCGGATATCGAATCGGCGCTGGAGCGCTTGCAGAACGACCCGTCGATCGACCTGCTGCTGACCGACGTCGGCTTGCCGCGCATGAGCGGCCGTGAACTGGCGGATGTTGCCCGTGGCTGGCACGAAGGGCTGCCGATCCTGTTCATGACCGGCTACGCCGAAACCGCGCTCAACCGCCAGGTCTTCCTCGGCACCGGCATGGACATGCTGGTCAAACCGTTCCAGATCAGCGAACTGCTCGACAAGGTCCGCCGCACGCTGGATGGCGCCTGAACTGGCGTCATCGCTGGCAAGCCAGCTCCCACAGGGGGCATCAGTGTGCGCACACTTTCGGCAACAACTTGAATTCCTGTGGGAGCTGGCTTGCCAGCGATGGCGGCCAGCAAGGCGCTGCAGTTATCGGCTCAAAGCCCGAGCCAGAAACGGCGCAGTCTTGCTTTTCTTGCTCGCGGCGACTTTCTGTGGTGTGCCGGCGGCGACAATCCTGCCGCCCTGATCGCCGGCTCCTGGGCCGATGTCGATCACCCAGTCGCTCTGCGCGACGACACGCATTTCGTGTTCGACCACAATCACCGTGTGCCCCGCCGTCACCAGCGTATCCAGCTGCTCGAGCAGTCGATCGACATCTCGCGGATGCAATCCAGTAGTCGGTTCATCCAACACATACAAGGTCGCGCCACGCTGGTTGCGCTGCAATTCGGTTGCCAGTTTGATCCGCTGCGCCTCACCGCCGGAGAGCTCCGTGGCCGGTTGTCCCAGGCGCAGATAACCCAGGCCGATATCGCGCAGCACTTCCAGCGAACGACGAATCCCTGCCTGCTCGGCAAACACGGACACCGCCTCATCGACAGTCAGTTGCAGCACCTGAGCGATGCTCAAGCCTTGCCAAAGAACCGCCAGCGTCTGCGGGTTATATCGCGCGCCGTGGCAAGTTGGGCACGGCGCATACACGCTGGGCATGAACAGCAATTCCACACTGACGAACCCCTCACCCTCGCAAGTAGCGCAACGGCCCTTGGCGACGTTGAAGGAAAACTGCCCGGCGTCATAGCCCGCCGCTTGTGCCTCAGGTGTCGCGGCGAACAGCTTGCGCACGTTGTCGAACAGCCCGGTGTAGGTCGCCAGATTGGAGCGCGGCGTGCGTCCGATGGGTTTCTGATCAACCTGCACCAGGCGTTTGATCGACTCCAGGCCGGCGCTGATCTGCCCGGTGCTGGGCGGCGGCGTATCATCTTCCAGACTCGGTTCGTCCGACTCGGCCTCGGCCACTGGACGGCCCAACTGCGCGCCGACCAGTTCCAGCAAGGCCTGACTGACCAGACTCGATTTGCCAGAACCCGATACGCCGGTCACCGAGGTGAAACAGCCCAAGGGGAATTCGGCGCTGAGATTATTCAGGTTATTGCGCGTCACGCCGTCGAGCTTCAGCCAGCCGCTCGGCTTGCGTGCGGCGCGCTCAGGGCGCTGGTTTTCCGCGAACAGATAGGCGCGGGTCTGCGAAGCTGCAATATCCGCAAGTCCCGCAGGCGGACCGCTGTACAGCACGCGCCCGCCCTTTTCGCCCGCCGCCGGGCCGACGTCGATCAGCCAGTCGGCCCGGCGCATGGTTTCGACATCGTGTTCGACCACAAACAGCGTGTTGCCGTCGGCCTTCAAGCGCTGCAACGCCTCGAACAACGCCTCGCCATCCGCCGGATGCAGACCGGCAGACGGTTCGTCCAGGACATAAATCACCCCGAACAGCTGCGAACCCAATTGCGTGGCCAGGCGCAAACGCTGCAACTCGCCCGACGATAAGGTCGGCGTACTGCGTTCCAGCGCCAGATACCCCAGGCCGAGATCGGTCAGGGTGCTGACCCGCTCCAGCAAATCCTCAGCGATGCGTTGCGCCGCCAAGCGTTTCTCCAGCGACAGATTCGGCGTGTGGCGCACGTCCGGTGCGCTGGCATGACCACTCGCGCCATGGGCGACACGCTGCTGACGCGCCTCGCGGGTTTGCGCATGGCTGAGGATATCGCCGCTCTCCTCGGCCTGTTCCAGATAATTCGCCGCTGCTACAGGCCGCAGCACTTCGGCCACTTGCAACAACGGCATCTGCGACAACTCACCGATGTCGTAACCGGCGAAGGTCACCGACAACGCCTCGCGCTTGAGCCGTTTGCCCTCGCACAACGGGCAGGGACTGCCGCGCATGAACTGTGAAACACGCTTCTTCATCAGCGCACTTTGCGAGTGAGTGAAGGTGTGCAGGATGTAGCGCCGCGCGCCGGTGAAGGTGCCCTGATAACTCGGTTCCATTTTGCGTTTGAGCGCGACGCGGGTTTCTTCCGGGGTCAGCCCGGCGTACACCGGCACCGTCGGCGTCTCTTCAGTGAAGAGAATCCAGTCGCGCTGCTTTTTCGGCAGTTTCTTCCACGGAATGTCGACATCGATGCCCATGGTCACCAGGATGTCGCGCAAGTTCTGCCCTTGCCAGGCCAAGGGCCAAGACGCCACGGCGCGCTGGCGGATGGTCAGGTTCGGGTCCGGCACCATCAGCGCTTCGGTCACTTCATAGACGCGACCAAGTCCATGACACTCCGCACAGGCGCCCTGCGGCGTGTTCGGTGAAAAGTCTTCGGCATACAACATCGGCTGCCCCGGCGGGTAACTGCCGGCGCGGGAATAGAGCATGCGGATCAGGCTCGACAACGTCGTCACGCTGCCCACCGACGAACGCGCGCTCGGCGTGCCGCGCTGCTGTTGCAAAGCGACGGCGGGCGGCAGTCCTTCGATGGAATCGACATCCGGCACGCCGACCTGATCGATCAGCCGCCGCGCGTACGGCGCCACCGATTCGAAATAACGCCGCTGGGCCTCCGCGTACAGCGTGGAAAACGCCAGCGACGACTTGCCCGAACCGGAGACGCCGGTGAACACCACCAGCGCATCGCGTGGAATATCGACATCAACGTTCTTCAGGTTATGTTCGCGGGCGCCGCGCACACGAACCATGCCGGCGGGTGCTTTGGAATTGCGCTTGGAAATCATCGGCCTGCCTTGATTGAAAAACTGGGCAGCGCTCGGCATCAGGTGCCGAGCACCTCGCAAATCATCTGCAGTAACGCTTGCGGGCTGTAGGGTTTGCCGAGCAGATGCGTATCGGGGCTGAGCTGGTGGTCGCGGGAAATGATGTCGCGGGTATGCCCGGAAGTGAACAGCACCGGCACTGGCGGCGTCTGCACCTTGGCCCAAGCAGCGAGATCGGAGCTCTTGATCAGGCCGGGCATGACCACGTCGGTAAAGATCAGATCGATCTCGATGCCTTCCAGCAACATCTGCATGGCCACGTCGCCATTGCACGCGGTCATCACCCGATAGCCTTCCTCGCGCAGCAACTCCACCGCCGAAGCGCGCACCGCGTCATTGTCTTCCACCACCAGAATGGTTTCGTGGCCGCCGCTCTTGCGTTCGCCGACACTGGCGGTCTCTTCGCGAACCGGACGCAGACTGCGCGGGAAATACAACTGCACCCGCGTGCCTTCGCCGAGCTTGCTGTCGATCTCGACGTGGCCGCCACTCTGTTTGACGAAGCCGAACACCATGCTCAAACCGAGCCCGGTGCCCTGGCCGTCGGCCTTGGTGGTGAAGAACGGTTCGAAGACCTGTTCCAGCATTTGTGGGGCAATACCCACGCCGGTGTCGGTGACCGCCACGCGAACATACTCACCGGCCGCTATGCCCTTGCCGGCGCAGTATTCGCTGTCCAGGCAGACATTGGCGGCACTGAGGCCGATGACGCCCTCGCCTTTCATCGCGTCGCGGGCGTTGATGGCCAGATTGAGAATCGCGTTTTCCAGTTGATTGCGGTCTACGTTGATATGCCACGGCTGCGGCGGCAGTTGCACGTCGATCTGAATGGTTTCGCCCAAGGCGCGTTGCAGCAACTCGCCAACGCCTTCGAAAATCTGTTCTGGGTTGCACACGGCGGGTGAAAGCGGTTGCCGCCGGGCAAACGCGAGCAATTGTGAAGACAGTTTGGCCCCGCGCTCGACCGCCGCCAGCGAAGCCCCGACCCGGCGCTGCACGTTGGCATTGTTGGGCTCATGCCGAGCGAGCAGATGCAGGTTGCCGGCGATGACTTGCAGCAGATTGTTGAAGTCATGGGCAACGCCACCGGTCAGGCCGCCGATGGCTTCGAGTTTCTGCGACTGGCGAAGCTGTTCCTCGGCCGCCAGTCGCGCATCCACTTCGGCGGCCACGCGCTGTTCGAGGTTGCGGGTGAATTTGAGCAGTGATTCTTCGGCATTCTTGCGCTCATGGATGTCGATCAGCACACCGGGGAAGCGAAACGGCCTTCCGTCTTCATCGAACTCGCAGGCACCACTGGCCAGCACCCACAGATATTGGCCATCGCCGCGCTGTACACGGTACTCGGCGTTGTAGGGCTCGCCAGTGCGCACACAATGGGCGACCCGCTCCTGGACCCATGGGTGGTCGTCGGGATGAATGCGCGATTCGGCGATCTCTTGTTGCAGATCGCTCAAGTCCTGATCCGGCGGATAGGAAAAGGTGCGGGCGAAACGTTCGTCAGCGGAGAAGCGATTGTTCTTGATGTCCCAAACAAACGAGCCAAGCAGTGCGCCGGCATTCAGCGCCAGACGCACGCGCTCGTTGTCGGCGCGATAGGCATCTTCGGCCGCCTGGCGCAGGCGCTCGGAATGCACCAGTTCGGTGGTTTCGACCACCATCGCCATGACGCCGCCGGGCACGCCTTCGTCGTTGGCCACCGGGCTGTAATACAAATCCATCCAGACGTCTTCGGGCACGCCGTCGCGCAGCAGTACCAACTCTTTGTTGCGATAGGACAAGGTGCCACCGGCCAGGCAGGTGTCAACGACGTGGCGGTTGAATTCGGCGACTTCCGGCCAGCCCAGCTCAACCGGGACGCCAAGCAGATAGGGGTGGCGGCCGCCGGCGAATTCGGAATAAGCGTCGTTGTAGATCATGTAGCCGGCGTGGCCCCACAGCATCACCATGGGCAACGGCGAAGCCAGCATCAGTTGCACGGTGTTGCACAGGCTGGCCGGCCATTCGGCGAGCGCGCCAAGTTCCGTGTGGCTCCAGTCGAACGCACGGATGCGCTCGGCCATTTCGCCTTTCCAGCCTTCACAGCCGTGGCTTTCGGATAAAAACTGCATCGCCTGACTCAGTGTCCTTTTTTGCGGTTTTCCGATCTATCGCAACGCTACAACGACGCGACGCCCGTGTGTTTCGAGGCTGTGAAAACGCATTGGTTTCATCGCAGGTATAGCCGATTTGCGACGCAGAGCCATTCAGACGCCAATCAAGTGCTTGAGTGGGTGATAGCCGGTTTTCATTTTCGCCGCGACGTCGAGGATCGCCTTCTCGATTCCGTTGAGGTGCGTACAGGTCAGTTCGATCGCGGCGCTCTGATCGCCGGCTTCGATGTACTCGAGCAAACGCAGGTGTTCATCGTCGCGGCAGGCTTGATGACTGTCATCATCGAGCGCGGCGGCATACAGCGAGGCCCGCGAGATCAGCTTCTGGAACCAGTCGAGCAATACCGGATTGTTCAGGCTGCGCGCCAGTTTGAGGTGGAACTCGCCGAGCAGATGGATCAGTCGTTCATGGTCGCCGGCAGCATGCGCGGCATCTTCCAGTAACAAGTGCTCGCGCAGGTCCTGCATGGCAACGCTGTCTCTACGCCGGCACAGTTCGGTGACGATGCCGATCTCGATCAGCCGCCGGGTTTCGAACAACGAACGCAGCTCTGCGTCACTGGGCAGCGACACCGATGCACCTTTGTTGGGCTCAGTGGTGACCAGACCATCGGCTTCCAATTGCTTGAGCGCAGCCCGCACCGAGGTGCGGCTGACATTGAACAGCTCGGCCAGCGAGGCCTCACCCAGCTTCATGCCCGGGCGCAACGAACGCTTGCTGATCGCCGCATAAACCCCTTGGTAGACGCGATCGACCGTGGTTTCCAGCTTCTTTTCGCTCATTCGAACACTCCTTTGGCGTCGGGCAATTCATCCTGGCAGTGGCTGGCCATGGAGTTGATCGGGTTCCCGTACCGGTGTGAAGCGCAGAATATCTGCCTTCGGCCCAAAGGTGCAGCCTTTTGATTTATCTCGATTTTGAATAAACAGCCAAAATCTGTGGGAGCGGGCCTGCTCGCGAAGGCGGCGGCACATTCAACATCGTCATTGCCTGACACTGCGCTTTCGCGAGCAGGCTCGCTCCCACACTGATCCGGGGCCGATCAACCATCTTCATCGCAACCAAAACCCCTGTGGGAGCGAGCTTGCTCGCGAAGGCGGCGGCACAGTCAACATCGTCATCGCCTGACACTGCGATTTCGCGAGCAAGCTCGCTCCCACACTGATCCGGGGCCGATCAACCATCTTCATCGCAACCAAAATCCCTGTGGGAGCGAGCCTGCTCGCGAAGGCGGCGGTACATTCAACATCGTCATCGCCTGACACTGCGCTTTCGCGAGCAGGCTCGCTGCCACACTGATACGGGGCAGATCGACCATCTTCATCGCAACCAAAATCCCTGTGGGAGCGAGCTTGCTCGCGAAGGCGTCGGCACGTTCGACATCGTCATCGCCTGACAGTCCGCTTTCGCGAGAAAGCTCGCTCCCACACTGATCCGGGGCCGATCAACCATCTTCATCGCAACCAAAACCCCTGTGGGAGCGAGGCTGCTCGCGAAGGCGGCGGCACAGTCAACATCGTCATTGCCTGACACTGCGCTTTCGCGAGCAGGCTCGCTCCCACACTGATACGGGGCCGATCGACCATCTTCATCGCAACCAAAATCCCTGTGGGAGCGAGCCTGCTCGCGAAGGCGGCGGCACAGTCAACATTGTCATTGCCTGAGACTGCGCTTTCGCGAGCAGGCTCGCTGCCACACTGATACGGGGCAGATCGACCATCTTCATCGCAACCAAAATCCCTGTGGGAGCGAGCTTGCTCGCGAAGGCGGCGGTACATTCAACATCGTCATTGCCTGACACTGCGCTTTCGCGAGCAAGCTCGCTCCCACACTGATCCGGGCCCGATCAACCATCTTCATCGCAACCAAAACCCCTGTGGGAGCGAGCTTGCTCGCGAAGGCGGTGGCACATCCAACATCGTCATCGCCTGACAGTCCGCTTTCGCGAGCAAGCTCGCTCCCACACTGATCCGGGGCAGATCGACCATCTTCATCGCAACCAAAATGGGAGCGAGCCTGCTCGCGAAGGCGGCGGCACAGTCAACATCGTCATCGCCTGACAGTCCGCTTTCGCGAGCAAGCTTGCTCCCACACTGATCCGGGGCCGATCAACCATCTTCATCGCAACCAAAACCCCTGTGGGAGCGAGTTTGCTCGCGAAGGCGTCGGCACAGTCAACATCGTCATCGCCTGACAGTCCGCTTTCGCGAGCAAGCTCGCTCCCACACTGATACGGGGCAGATCGACCATCTTCATCGCAACCAAAATCCCTGTGGGAGCGAGCCTGCTCGCGAAGGCGGCGGCACAGTCAACATCGTCATCGCCTGAGACTGCGCTTTCGCGAGCAAGCTCGCTCCCACAATGATCCCGGGGCCGATCAACCATCTTCATCGCAACCAAAATCTCTGTGGGAGCGAGGCTGCTCGCGAAGGCGGCGGCACAGTCAATATCGTCATCGCCTGAGACTGCGCTTTCGCGAGCAGGCTCGCTGCCACAAAGGTCAGTGGAAATCGCGGCTCTGCACGTGAATGCCATTGAGCAGCGGGCTCAGGTCGCTCATGCGCCCGGCGATCAGGTGGCGCACATCGCCTTCGCGTTCCCAGCGGCCGTCGACCTTGAGCAATTGCGACCCCACCAGCACTTGGCGCTGACGCTCGGCCAGGTCACGCCAGACCACCACGTTGACGTTGCCGAACTCGTCTTCCAGGGTCACGAACGTCACGCCGCTGGCCGTACCGGGGCGCTGTCGGCCGGTGACCAGACCGGCCACGCTGACCGGCCGGCCATGTTCGATATCCATCAACTCGCGCGAGCTGCGGCAGCGCCGGGCCTGCAACTCGCCACGCAGCAATGCCAACGGGTGCGGCCCCAGCGTCGTCCCCACCGTGGCGTAATCAGCATGCAAGTCTTCGCCAACGCTGGGTTTGGGCAGGACGATTTTGACTTCTTCTTCGTTGGGCAGGCCGGCGAACAGGCCGAGTTGTTTCTGCACACCGGCCACTTCCCAACGCGCACGATGGCGATGCCCGGCCAGACCGCGCAAGGCCCCGGAGTCTGCCAGCAAGGCCTGCGCACGACTGTCGAGGGCGGCGCGCTCGCCCAAATCGGCAACATCGGCAAACGCCCCGTGGCGGCGCGCGGCTTCGATGCGCCGGGCATCTTCTTCGCGAAACCCCTTGATCATGCGCAGGCCCATGCGAATCGCCGGTTGCCCGGCACTCAGCGGCTCGAGGCTGCAATCCCAGTCACTGGCGCGCACGTCCACCGGACGGATCTGCAATTGGTGCCGACGCGCATCCTGCAGAATCTGGTCCGGGCTGTAAAAGCCCATCGGCCAACTGTTGATCAATGCGCAGGCGAACGCCGCCGGTTCGTGACACTTGAGCCAGCAACTGGCGTAGGTCAGCAAGGCGAAACTGGCGGCGTGGGATTCGGGGAAGCCGTAACTGCCGAAGCCCTTGATCTGCTCGAAGATCTGCGCAGCGAATTCGGGTGTGTAGCCGTTCTTTTTCATGCCGGCGGCGAGGCGTTCCTTGTGCGGCTCCAGTCCGCCATGGCGTTTCCAAGCTGCCATTGAGCGGCGCAACTGATCGGCCTCGCCGGGGCTATAGTCGGCAGCGACGATGGCGATCTGCATGACCTGTTCCTGGAACAACGGCACGCCCAGGGTTCTTTTGAGTACGACTTCGAGCGCCGGCGATGGATAGGTTTCCGCCTCTTCGTTATTACGTCGGCGCAGATACGGATGAACCATGCCGCCCTGAATCGGCCCGGGCCGGACGATCGCCACTTCAATCACCAGATCGTAGAAGGTCTTAGGCTTCAGGCGCGGCAGCATCGACATCTGCGCCCGCGACTCGATCTGAAATACACCGACGGTATCGGCGCGGCTGATCATTGCGTAGGTCGGTTTGTCTTCGGCGGGGATCGTCGCAAGGGTCAGGTCCAGATCGCGATGCCGGCGCAGCAGATCGAAGCAGCGGCGAATCGCACTGAGCATACCCAAGGCGAGAATATCCACCTTGAGCAGGCCGACCGCATCGAGGTCGTCCTTGTCCCACTGAATGATGGTGCGGTCGGCCATCGCTGCGTTTTCGACCGGCACCAAGGTGTCCAGCGGCTGCTCGGAAATCACAAAACCGCCAGGATGCTGCGACAGATGCCGGGGGAAGCCGATCAGTTGCCCGGTCAGGCTCAGCACCCGGCGCAGCACCGGACTGTCCGGGTCGAAGCCGCCTTCACGCAAACGTTCCAGCGGCGGCGTCTCATCGCTCCAGCGCCCGCAGCAGTCGGCCAGCGCGTTGATCTGATCCGGCGGCAGGCCGAGGGCCTTGGCCACATCGCGCACGGCACCGGTGGCGTGATAGGTGCTGACCACCGCCGTCAACGCCGCACGTCGCCGGCCGTAACGGTTGAACACGTATTGCAGGACTTCTTCGCGGCGCTCGTGCTCGAAATCGACATCGATGTCCGGCGGCTCGTTGCGCTCTTTGGACATGAAACGTTCGAACAATAGCGTGGTGCGCTCCGGGTCGATTTCGGTGATGCCCAAGGCATAACACACCGCCGAGTTGGCTGCCGAACCACGGCCCTGACAGAGGATTTTCTGTGTGCGGGCAAAGCGCACCACGTCGTGCACGGTGAGGAAATAGCTTTCGTAGCCGAGCTCGGCGATCAATTGCAGCTCGTCATCGATCTGCTTGAGCACCTTGGCCTGAGGCCCTTTCGGCCAGCGCCAGGCAATGCCCTCCTCGGTCAGATGGCGCAACCAGGAACTGGCACTGTGGCCCTCGGGCACCAGCTCTTTCGGGTACTGATAGCGCAGCTCGCTCAGATCGAAAGTGCAGCGTCTGGCCAGTTTTAGCGACGCTTCGAGCAAGTCCGGCGGATACAGGGCGCGCAGCTCATCGAGGCAACGCAAATGCCGCTCGCCATTGGGGTGCAGGCGCAGACCCGCTTCGGCCACGGGGACGTGATGACGGATCGCGGTCATGGTGTCCTGCAAGGCACGGCGCCCCCGGGCGTGCATGTGCACATCGCCGCTGGCCACGGCTGGAATCTGCAACTCAGCCGCCAGAGCCAACAATGCCGATAGTCGCTGCTGATCGTTCTGCCCGCGATGCAGTTGCACCGTGAGCCACAGGCGGTCGCCGAAGGTTTGTTTCAGCCAGCGCCCTTCTTCCCGGTCATCCACTGAATCCGGCACCCACAACACCAGCAAACCCGGCAGCGCTTCGGCGAAGTCTTCGCGCAGCACCTGATACTGGCCTTTCTGCGTACGCCGCCGGGCCTGGGTAATCAAGCCGCACAAGGCCTGATAACCGGCAAGGTTTTCCACCAGCAGCACCAGTTTCGGGCCGTTGTCGATGCGTATCTCGCTGCCGATGATTAGCGGCAACTCAACGGACTTCGCCGCTTGCCACGCACGAACGATGCCGGCCAGGGTACATTCGTCGGTGATCGCCAGCGCCTGATAGCCGTGCTTTTTCGCCCGCTGAAACAGTTCCAGCGCGCTCGAGGCTCCGCGCTGGAAACTGAAGTTCGACAGGCAATGCAGTTCGGCGTAATCGGCCTTCATGCGAACCAGCCTTGCAGCCACAGCGGACCGCCCTCACCCACCGCCCGCCAGGCCCAACCCTGCTGACCGGCGCGGTTCTGGATCAGGTAGTAATCACGCCGCACGTCGCCACCGTCCCACCAACCGGATTCGATGCGCTCCGGCCCCATGAGAATCCGCGCCGAACCTTCTGGCACGCTTTGCGGTTCGTTGAGCAGCCAGCCCGGACGCTGCACGCTGGGCAACCCCGTGCAAAGGTGTTTATCGGCAGCGTTCTGCCACGCGCACTCAGGGCGATGATCGGCCTGAAAGCGCAGCCCCTGCACCGCGTCATCACCCAGCCGTGCGCGCAGACGTTCGCGCAATTGCTCCCAGGGCAAGGTCTGCTGCGGGCGGTCGTCGAACAGCTCCTGATACTGCGGAACGAAACTCGGCAGGTCTTCGGCGCGCAAGCGAAAACCACGCACCGGTGCCTCCACCTGGACTTGTTCCAGCCGGCCACGGGCCAGTTCGAAGAGCATCGCCGCGTCACGCTCGGCGCTGAGCAGGCCGACCTTGATCACTGTGTCCGGCAGCCCGGCGTGTTCCAGAAGCAAATCGAAGCGCTGCACACCGCTGTCGCGCCCGCAGAGGAACGCCGACAAATCGCCGGTCAAGCGCCGTAACGGGAACAGCAAGGCCTGATGGGATTGCACGTCGAAATTCAGTTCGATGCGGATATCGAAACGGTCGGGCGGCAGATAGAACGCCAGCGCCAGAGGGCGTGCGCCGAACAGCGTGTCGAGGTGCTTGAGCATCTGCGCTTCGAAACGCCGGGCCAGTGCCTGGCGTGGCAGGCTTTGCACCTGACTGAGATTGCGCAGGCCCATGCGCGACAACGCCGTGGCGACATTCGGCTCCAGCCCCACACGATCAACAGGCAATTGCCCGAGATGATGCTGCAAAGCCTCACCGTCCGGCACCACCAAGCCATCGTAGGCATTGGCCAGCACTCGCGCAGCCACCGGGTTCGGCGCGGCGACGATGCGATGACGAAAGCCCAGGTCTTTCAACTCCTGGCGCAGGCGAGCTTCAAATTGCGGCCAGGTACCGAACAGTCCGAGGCTGGATTCGATCTCGAAGACCACGGTACGCGGGTAATGCACGCTGACCTGCGCGCTGAAGCGATAGGCCCACGCGGCGAGAAACTGCTGCCAGTGCTCGACCTCGGCCACCTCATAATCGGCGGTGGCAAAGCCTTTGCTCATGGCTTGCGCGGCGGTCATCGACATGCCAGGGCGCAGGCCGAGTTTGCGTGCCGCCGGATTTACCGCTTGCAGCACCCGCCGCTGGGCCGGGCCGCTGAGCAGGACCAGCGGCTCTTCAGGGTCGGGCCGCTGACGCAGCACGGCGTCGAGGGCCAATTGCGGAAACAGGATACATACCCAGCGCATGACAATCAGTGCCCCACGGCAAAGGCAATCGGAGTCGCACGCGCCAGGCCGCCACGGCACTTGAGCACACGTAGCTGCGCCGGTTTGGCATCGATGGCTATGCGTAACGCTGCCGGTGACGGGTTGACCGCTTCGCTCAACGGGCGCCAGGCAAAGGCCAGGGTCTGGCCGGTTTCCGCCGCTACCTGCAAACGCCGCAAGGCTCGGTCATCGGCCTTGTTCGGCCAGCACAGCACCGCGCCGCAACTGCCCGAGCGCAGGCATTGCTCCGCCGCCCACAAGGCATCGCGCTCGCTGGCCTGAATCACCGACAACTGGCGCAGATCGACTCCGGCATTGGCCCAACCCTGCGGGTACGGCACGAACGGCGGCGCCACCAGCACGATGCGCTCACCGGCCGCGGACAATCGCGCCAGGGTTGGCCAGACCAGCTGCAGCTCGCCGACACCGGGGCCGGCGAGGAGGATTTCGCTCAGCGCCGCTTCCGGCCAGCCGCCGCTGGGCAGAGCTGCGTCCAGTCCCGCATGCCCGGTAGGCTGCGGACTCGCCGCCGGTGGCGCAGGCCTGCCGCGCCACACCTGGCCGCCATTGAACAGCGTATCCAACGCAACGACGGCGCCCATCAGCCTTGCCTCACCAGACCACAGAACACGCCTTCGATGGCCAGATCCTGATCGTTACGCACAACGATGGGCTGATAGGCCGGGTTGCGCGGCAGCAGGCGCACTTCATCCCCGACCCGTTCGAAGCGTTTGATGGTGACTTCACCGTCCAGACGCGCAACGACGATCTGGCCGTTCAGCGCCTCGGGATTGCGCCGCACACCGACCAGATCGCCATCGAGAATGCCGTCTTCGATCATCGAGTCGCCCTGCACCCGCAGCATGTAATCCGGGGTGCGGGAGAACAGCGCCGGGTCGAGCAGCAAACGGTTATGGATATCGGCATCGGCGCCAATCGGTGCGCCGGCAGCCACGCGACCGAGTACGGGGATCTCCAGCAATTCCGGACGCGGTGGCTGACCTAGCAGGCGAATGCCCCGAGCCTGATGCGGATTGACCTCAATGAAACCGGCTTCGGTGAGCGCCAGTACATGCTTGCGCGCCACGCTGCGCGAGGCAAAACCAAAAGCCTCGCTGATTTCAGCGAGGCTTGGGGGCTGACCGTGCTCGGCGATGCGATCGCGGATAAAGGTCAGAATGGCGGTACGGCGGGGAGTGAGGTTTGTCATGGAGTACATTTGTACTCCTGTGGGAAATGCCTGACAAGAACCGCCAGTCGGCGCAAGCCGACGCAGGCAGCTGCCGAAGGCTGCGATCTGATCGTTCCCACGCTCTGCTTGGGAATGACTCAAGGGACGCTCCGCGTCCAGTGACGCGGAGCGTCACGGGCTGCATTCCCACGCGGAGCGTGGGAACGATCATCGGATAAGGTCAGGAACCCAGTTGCGCCAGGTACTCCCACGGGTAAATCCCGCGTTGATGGCCATCGCTGAACACCAGTTGCACACCATAACCCTGTGGATTTACCTCGATCAGGCGCACGCGATCATCAACCAGCGGCGTGACGCCGCGCAGGCGAAATGCGCGGCATTGCGAGCATGGGCATTGCCGGCGCAGATCGGCATGCCTGAGCAACGATTCGCGCCCGTCCGGCCAGCTCAGGCGCAACGTGCGTGCACTCTGCGAGTTGCCCACCGCCAGCGGACTCATTGCAATTGACTCAGAGCGATGCGCACGGCTTTGCGCACTTCCGGGTCGCCGTCGTCCTGCGCCGCCTGCAACGCGGCCACGGCGCCGCGATCGTTCAATTCACCGAGGGCCAGCGCGGCTTCCTTGCGCAGATTGCTGATGCGGTGGCCGAGGGTGTCGATCAGCGCGTCCAGCGCCGGGACGAAGCGCAAGCGACCGAGGCTTCGGGTGGCGCGCAGGCGCACTTGCCAGTAATCATCGCTCAGCGCTTCGACCAAGGCCGGGCCGGCGTCGCTGTGGCCAACCTTGCCCAGCGTGGTCGCAGCTTCTTCGCGCACTTGCCAGGCAGGGTCGCGGAAAGCCTGGCGCAACGCTGGCAATACTTCGGCGCCACTGGCCAGACCCAGCGCACCCGTCGCGGCGCGGCGCACTTCGGTGTCCGGGTCGTCGCTGGCCAGTTGCGCCAGGGCTGGCAGCGCCTCGAGCTGTTTGAGCCAGCCGAGCACACCGACCGCTTCGCGACGGACATTGGCATCGGTGTCCTCCAACGCTGCGACGGCAGCCGGCGCGGCCTCGGCGAAGCGCAATTCGCGTAACGCCCGAAAGGCGGCGATGCGCACACTGACATCGGCATGTGCGGTCCACGGCAGAATGACCCGCCCCGCCGCCGCAGTCTTGAGCAGGCTCAGACTTTGCGCCGCCGCCGATTGCACGGCGGGCGCCGAATCCGTCAGCGCTTCGCACAAGGCTTGCACGACCGCTTCATCCTCCCACGCTTCAAGCAATCGTGCGGCTTCAGCGCGGACGTCCTCGGCGGGATCCTGCCGGAGTCGATCAACCAGCCAGAGCAAACCATCCGATTCCTCCAGATCAGCCAGATCAATCAGGGCAATGCGCCGCACGCCAGCGTCTTCAGCCGTCAGGCGCGGTTGCAGGGCGAGGATGTCTTCGTTGTCGGTCACAGCAAAAATAGAGGTCATAGGGCAAATCGCGGCAAAGGGTTTTCAGGAGGCAGGCCGAGCGGATTGAGGCGCGGCAGCGGTCGGTCGTTGTCGTGGCGCAGCAGGTCGAGGCAATGGCGTTTCAGGCGAGCGAACTCGGGGCTGGTCACCAGTTCGCTGGTGCGCGGGCGTGGAAAGTCCAGACGCAGGTCTTCGATGATTCGCCCTGGTCGCGCGCTCATTACCAGCAAGCGATCGGCTAGAAACAGCGCCTCTTCGATGTCATGGGTGACGAAAACCACGGTGGTGCGGATGCGCGTCCAGATGTCCAGCAGCAGTTCCTGCATGTTCAAGCGGGTCAGCGCATCGAGCGCGCCGAACGGCTCGTCCATCAGCAACAGGCGCGGGCGATTGACCAGCACCCGGGCAATCTCCACCCGCTGCTGCATGCCACCGGAAAGCTGATCGGGCCAGCGCTCGGCAAAGCCTTCGAGGCCGACCAGTTTGAGGATGTCGTCAGCGGCGAGACGGCGCTCAGTCTTGCCGACGCCGCGCATCTTCAGGCCGAAGGCGACGTTGTCGCGCACCGTACGCCAGGGGAACAGCGTGTGGTGCTGAAACACCATGCCGCGCTGCGGCGACGGGCCGGTCACCGCGCTGCCGTCGACTTTCAAGCTGCCGGTACTCCCATTCAAGTGCCCGGCCAGAGCGCCGAGCAAGGTCGACTTGCCGCATCCGGACGGGCCGAGAATGCACACGAACTGGCCGGGTTCGATCTGGCAATCGAGACCCTGCACCGCTTCGAAAGCTTCGCGGCCCTGGCCGAGGACGATGGACAACTGGCGAATGTCGATCCGCCCTTCCGGGGTTTGCATGACGCTCATCAGGCTTTGCCTCGTGGTCGATGCCAAGGCGTGAACAAGCTGCCCAGGCGTTTGATCAGCCAACTGCTGCCCATGCCCAACACGCCGATCAGGAGCATGCCGACGACAATGTCGGCGTAGTTCTGAATGGTGTAGGACTCCCATGTGTAGTAACCGATACCGAACTGCCCGGAGATCATTTCCGCCGTCACCAGGCAGAACCACGAAGTGCCCATGCCGATCGCCAGACCGGTAATGATGCTCGGCGCAGCGCCTGGCAGAATCACCTCCAGCAGAATCGCCCGACGCCCTGCTCCGAGGCTTTTTGCCGAGGCGATCAGGCGTGGATCGACACCTTCGACGCCGTGCACGGTGTTGAGCAGGATCGGGAACAGCGCGCCGGTGAAGGTGATAAAGACCATCGACAATTCCGAGGATGGAAACATCAGGATCGCCAGCGGAATCCACGCCACGGCGGGGATCGGGCGCAGGACCTCCAGTGGTGGCAGCAGAATGTCTTCGGCCCATTTCGACCGGCCGATGGCCAGGCCCAGGGCGATGCCGATGATCAACGCCGCCAAGTAACCGGCGAAGACCCGGCCGAGGCTGCTGCTCAAGTGCTGCCAGAGTTTGCCCGAGTCGCCCAGGCCCAGCGCAGCTTCGATCACCGCCAGTGGCGTCGGCACGTTGGCAAAGGTGACCAGGCCGAGGTTCCAGTGGTGGCTGGCGGCGAGTTGCCAGAAGAGCAGGCAGAGCAGCAGTGAGGCGGCCCGGGGGATCCAGCGTGGAAACATATATCACCTCTGATCGTTCCCACGCTCTGCGTGGGAATGCATCCCGTGACGCTCCGCGTCACATCCAAAGCGGACGCAGAGCGCCCATTGAGGCATTCCTTTGCTGCGCGTGGGAACGATCTACGTTTGAGTTAACGATTGGCAACAACCTGCGCAGTGGCATCGCTGAAGTCGAACACCTTGCCACCCTGCCCCGCAGCGTATTGCTGGGCCTGGCCCTTGAGCAGAAATGCGCTGAGGCGGCCCTTGTCGTCGCTGGCAAACCACGCCTGTTCAGCGAGCAACTTGATCCCGCTGTCACTGGCCTGCGCATACACCGCACGAATGTTCTTGCCCTCCTGCTTCAACCCTGCCAACGCGGTGAACGCCGCTTCAGCCGAGCCGTAACGGCGGACTTTTTCCTCGCCACGCACCCAGATTTCCGCGACATGGCTGACGTCGGTGATGGCTTTGCCCGTCGCCGCATCCACACCCGGCAACGGCGTCTGCGCGTAGTTGGCCAGTTGCGCGGTGTAATCGAGGTTCGCAGCCTTGAACGCGGCGCGGATGTACTGGTCGTCGATGAAGCTGTTCAGGTCGAGCCCGCGATCAGCTTTCTTCAGCAGCTTCAGGGTATCGATGGCGGTACCGACGGCCTGGCGATATTCAGGCTTCCAGCTCAGGTCGCGGGTCTGTACGCCGAGCGGGCCATGGAACAGGTAGTTGACCTCGGCATCGACGCCGGTGACTTTGGCGATCAGTTCGCTGTACTTCTCCGGTTCGGTGGCGAGCAGTTGGTTGGCTTCGATGCTCGCACGCAGGTAGGCGACGACGATTTCCGGGTACTTTTTGGCGTAGGCCTGATCCACCAGTGCGCCATGGAAAGTCGGTGCGTTGGCCTGAGCGCCGTCATAGATCTTGCGGGCGAAACCACGGCTCGGGAACAGCTCGGCGAAAGGCACAAAGTCGGCGTGGGCGTCGATCTTGCCGGCCTGCAATGCCGAGCCGGCGACTTCCGGTGGCTGGGCGATGATGTTGACATCCTTGAGCGGGTCCCAGCCCTGCTCTGCCACGGCGCGCAGCAACATGCCGTGAGCCGTCGAGGCGAACGGCACCGAAATGGTCTTGCCCTTGAGTTCGCTCAAGCTCTGCACCGACGAAGCGCTCGGCACGACGATGCCATTGCCGCTGCCCTTAATGCTGCCCGACAGCACGCTGATGAACAGGCTGTGCTTGCCCGCCGTTTCGAATGCCACGCCATTGAACGCACCGGGGAAATCGGCCATGGCACCGAAATCGAGTTTGCCGGCGACCATCTCATTGGTCAGCGGCGCGCCACTGGTGAAATTCTTCCACTGCACGTCGTACTTCGCGTCTTTGTAGGCTCCATCGTGGGGCAGGTATTTTTCCAGCAGACCGAGTTCACGGATCAACAGGCCGCCGGCGGCGCAGTTGATAGTGGTGTCCTGAGTGCCGATGGCGATGCGGATGGTTTCGGCCGAGGCCGACAAGGTGAATGAAGCCAGTACCAGACCGGCGAGTGCTGCACGCAACATGAGTGTTTCCCCTCGAATCATTGGTTTGAAGTTCGTCTCCGCCGCGATCAGGGCGCGGTGGGAAACGAGGGGTGTTTTGCATTCAGCGTCCGGGGTTCACCGGATGGCTATTGGATAATCACAATTGCAACGTGGGAGCGAGCCTGCTCGCGAAGGCGGCGGGTCAGTCACCATCATTGTTGAATGAACGATTGCTTTCGCGAGCAGGCTCGCTCCCACAATGGATTTGGGGTCAACGCAATAAATAGGGGATCTCGACTTTCACCGCCCCCGTCGGGCAATCCTTCTCGCACGGCATGCAGTACCAGCATTCATCGAACGCCATGTAGGCCTTTTGAGTGGCCGGGTTGATCGCCAGCAGGTCCATCGGGCATACGTCGACGCACACCGTGCAGCCCTTTTCCGCGATGCATTTGTCCTCGTCGACGGTGACCGGGGCGTTGGAGCGGAAGAAGATTTCCTGAGCTTGGTAAGCCATGGTTCGGACTCTCTGAAAAATGATGTCTCAAGCGGCGAAAGCGCCGACGCGCAGGCGGTCGTAGGCCTGCATTTCCTCGGCGTCGAGCGGGATGATGTAAGGCTCGACGGCCTTCTTGAAACTGGTCATCTGGCCGTCCTCGCCCTTCTTCAGATGGCAGTGGCAGAACCACTCGGCGTCGTTGCGCTGCGGATGATCGACGCGATAGTGGTACAGGCCCCAGCGGCTTTCGGCGCGGAACAACGAAGCGCGGGCGGCCATTTCGGCGCAATCGCGGATCACGCTGGTTTCCATCGCTCGCATCAGTTCGTGAGCGTTGTTGGCTTTCATCTGCTCGAGATCGCGCTCGATGTCGCTGAAGCGTTGCAGGCCGATCTGCATTTTTTTGGTCACTTTCGGCGGTTGCAGGTAGTCGTTGACGAAGCGCCGCAGCTTGTATTCGACCTGCGCCGGCGGCAGACCGTCCTGGCGATCGAGCGGCGCGTAGACCCGGGCTTTCTCCTTGGCGATCTGCTCGCTGTCCAGTGCGGAAAACTCGCGGCCGGCAACAAAGTCCGCGGCGTTGTGCCCGGCGAACCAGCCGTAAGTGAACGCGCCGAGCATGTAATTGTGCGGCACCGCAGCCATGTCTCCCGCCGAGTACAAGCCCTTGACCGAAGTCTCGGCACGCTCGTTGACCCACACGCCGGACGCCGAGTGGCCGCTGCAAAAACCGATTTCCGAAATGTGCATTTCGACCATCTGCGTGCGGTAGTCGGTGCCACGGTTGGCGTGGAACTGGCCACGGCTCGGGCGCTCGTTGCTGTGCAGGATTTCCTCGATGTTCTGGATGGTTTCCTCGGCCAAGTGATCGAGTTTGAGGAACACCGGACCGTTGCCGCTTTCCAGTTCCTGGTGAAATTCCCACATCATCTGCCCGCTCCAGTAGTCGCACTCGATGAAGCGTTCGCCCTTGTTGTTGGCGGTGTAGCCACCCAGCGGGCCGGTGACGTACGCGCAGGCCGGGCCGTTGTAATCCTTGATCAACGGGTTGATCTGGAAGCACTCGAGATTGGCCAGTTCGGCGCCGGCGTGATAGGCCATCGCGTAGCCGTCACCGGCATTGGTCGGGTTTTCGTAGGTGCCCATCAGGTAGCCCGACGACGGCAGACCAAGGCGTCCGGCCGCGCCGCAGGCGAGAATCACCGCTTTGGCCTTGATCACATGGAAGTCGGCGGTGCGGCAATCGAAGCCCATCACACCGTTGACCGCGCCCTCCTCGTCGGTCAGCAAACGCGTGCAGACCAGGCGATTGGTGATGCTCACCCGCGCACGTTTCAACTGCCGATACAGGACTTTCTTGATGTCGTGCCCTTCTGGCATCGGCAGCACATAGGCGCCCATGTGGTGGACCTTTTTCACCGCGTAGTCACCGGTTTCGTCCTTCTCGAACTTCACGCCCCAGCGGTCGAGTTGTTCGATGGTTTCAAAACTGTGCGTCGCATAGGCGTAGACCGCCGCCTGATTGACGATGCCGTCATTGGCGATGGTGATTTCCTTGGTGTACTGCTCCGGTGTCGAGTGGCCGGGAATGATCGCGTTGTTCAGGCCATCCATGCCCATGCTGATCGCGCCGCTGCGCTTGACATTGGCCTTGTCGACCAGCAACACGCGCAAATCGCGGTTCTTCTCCTTGGCCTTGATCGCCGCCATCGGCCCGGCCGTACCGCCGCCAATCACGACGATGTCGTATTCCTGTTCTAGAACGTTGCGGGTCATGCCTGCTCCCCTTTTTGCCGGTCGATCCGCAGGCGGTACTGGAATGCATCGCCACGGTAGTAAAGGTGTTCGAAGTCCAGCGGCTGGCCCTGTGCGTCGTGGGTCAGACGTTCGATGCGCATGATTGGCGAACCGGCTTCGACGTTGAGCGCCTGGGTCAGGTCGCTGTCAGCCAGCACTGCGTCGATGGCCAGATCGGCGTGGCCGAGGGCGATGCCGCAGTCGTTTTCCAGAATCAGAAAGATGTCGCGAGTGACCAGGTCGGCCTTCTCCAGCCGTTCGCCGACCGCTTTGGGCAGGTAGGTAATTTCCAGCGAAATCGGCTCGCGGTTGATCAGGCGCACGCGTTTGATCTGCGCGACGATCTCACCTTCGGCCACCTGCAGACGCTCGGCGACACGCTTGTCGGCCGGAATGAATTTGAAACTGCGCAGGCGGTTGATCACCTCGTAGCCGCGCCCGGTCATCGACTCGGCGAGGCCTTGCAGGCTGCTGACGTTCTGAAAGGTTTTCGGCTTGGCGACGAAGGTGCCCTTGCCATGGATCTTGAAGATCAGGCCTTCCTTTTGCAGATCACCCAGCGCCTGGCGCACGGTGATGCGGCTGACTTTGAACAGTGCACCGAGTTCGCTTTCGGAAGGCATCTGGCTGTCTTGCGGGTATTCACCGTCGAGAATCCGCGCACGCAGGACATCGCGCAGTTGGGTATGCAGCGGAACGCTACTGAGGGAGAGAACGTTATCGGTCATCGTCGGATCACTTGTCATAACGAGTTATGACGTGATCTTAGAGAGGTTATGACGAGGTTGAGAAATATTGTTTGGGCATAACCTTAGATGCGCGTTGCGCCGGAAGACCTGTGGGAGCGAGCCTGCTCGCGAAAGCATTCTGTCAGTCAATACCTCCGTGACTGACACACCGCTTTCGCGAGCAGGCTCGCTCCCACAGGGGATCGTGAGCTATTCAGCGTTTGAGGATCTCGTCCATTACCCAATCGGTCTTGACGGCTTGCTCGGCCACGGCGGGATGCTGTGAATCACCCCGAATATGCGCATTCATCCCCAGCACGTGATGCCACTGAATATGCTGGTGATGAGCGATCTCCAGGCTGATCTGCTCATCGGCATCCAGCTGCACCGGATGCTCGTCAAACACCGAAAACCCGATGCGCCCTTTGCTGCCGATGATCTCGACCCGATCTTCACGCCGGTCCGCAACAAAGTTCCAGCAGCCCATGCCCAGCGCTCCGGAGGCGAACCGCCAGGTGGCGCTGACCGCATCTTCCGCCGCGTACAGACCCGCCTGACGCGCGGTGAAACCGGCGACTTCAACGATGTCGCCAAGCAGATACTGGAACAAGTCCAAGCCATGGCTGGCCAGGTCGGCAAAGTAGCCGCCGCCAGCCACCGCCGGGTCGGTGCGCCAATTATCGCGACCCTCAAGATCAGCCGGCGACGGCGCTTTGGTCAGCGTCCAGCTCAGATGGCGGACATCGCCGATGCGACCCTCCTCCAGCCATTGCCGCACCTGAGCGAAGCGCGGCAGCGAGCGGCGGTAATAGGAGACGAACAAGTGCAGACCGGCAGCAGCAAACGCTTGCTGCATCTCGCGGCTTTGCCCGGCGTTGAGCGCCATGGGCTTTTCCACGCAGCAATGCTTGCCGGCGGCGGCGACTTTCAGGCTGTAGGCGTGGTGGCTGTCGGGCGGTGTGGCGATGTACACCGCGTCCACTTCGGGATCGTTGATCAGCGCATCGACATCGGTGTAGACGCGGCTGATGCCGTGGCGCGCGGCGTAGTCGGTCACCGCTTCGAGACGTCGGCCCATCACTGCGACCAGTGCCGAACCGGGCGCCTTGTAAAAGGCCGGTCCGCTCTTGCGTTCAGCGACACTGCCGCAACCGATCATGCCCCAGCGCACCACGTTCATGTGCAGTCCTCAGCCGATGCGCAACGCGCGCAGATCAAGGCGTCCATCCTTGAGCGGCGGGCACCAGTAGTAGCCGCCGGTGATTGGCCGGCTGATCTGGTACAAGCCATCGGCAATACCGTCTTCCAGACCGCTCATACGGCGCAGCTGCGCTTCGAAGGCATCGAGGGAGAAACCGAAAGCGAGGAACATCAAACCGGCACGATCGCCTTCGATCCACGGCATCGAACGGCGCACGACGAACGCTTCCGGGGCGAAGCTCTCTTGCGCGGTGCGTTTGACGTGGGCGGAGATCGGCGCGTCGTCGATTTCTTCGTTATCGCTCAAGCGCCGTCCCATGATGTCGTCCTTGGCGCCGGCAGACAGGCGATGAAAACCCTTGAGGTCGTGCTGCCACTGCTGGATCGCGGCGAAGCTGCCACCGACCAGCCCGTCCGCGCCACTGCTTAGCAGTGCGGCGGCGACAGCGGCGTCATCGTGGGGGTTTTCCGTGCCGTCTTCGTAACCGGTGAGGTCGTGGCCCTCCATGTGGCGGAAGGCTTCCTGCATCTCGACCAGACGCAAGGCCGGGGCCAGCGCGGCTTCGATAGCGTTGCAGCGGTTGAGCAGTTCACCACGGTCGACACCGTGCAGCCAGATCCACAGGGCATGCTGGGTCGACGGGTTGTTCACGCCAACGCCGGTCAGCGCCGGGAAGCTGCGCAGGCCGGCGATTTCGACATTCAGCGCCTTGGTCAACGACTCACCAAAGCCAACCACCGCCGACTTGCCATCCACCAGCATCAGCAGGCTGTCGATCGCTTGCGGCAAGGCTTCAACCGACGCCAGGGCGAAAAACAGATGACGTGCTTGCGCAGGAACAGGGGTAGCGAGAATGCCCGGCTGGTAGTAACTCATGTGAACTCCTTGAAAAAGTGCGCGGAGTTTACCTGTAGCCGGATCGTTTGTGTGGGTGGCGAGAGCGTCGTCGTTCAGCGTTCAACGCCTTCGATCAACGCCTTCAAAGCCAGCGCATCGGCGGTGGCGGCACCGCTGGCGGTGTTGTCGAAGATGCACCAGATGTCTCTGCCGTCGGCCTTCGCGCGCCGCAGGTTCTGAGCAAGCTGTTGCAGATAGGCCGCTTCATAAGCGCTGTGATAAATCCGTGGCGAGCCGTGCAGGCGCCAATCTGCAGGCCTTGCCAGCCACCCGGTGCGGTGTCGGTGCTGATCCGCGAGGGATCGACCACCGCCTGGGCAATCTGCAAATCCACCAGCATTGCCTCAGCCTCAATCCACGATTCGTGTCGCGGCTCCAGCACTACACTGCCCGTGAACCGCTCGCGCAGGGCATGAAAAAACGCCTCGGCCACCGGCGCATCGAAGGCAAGTTTTGGTGGCAGTTGCACCAGCAGGCAGCCGAGTCGATCACCCAAGCCCTGGCACTGGCCGAGAAACTCATCGAGCGCGGCCGCGCTGTCCGCCAGCCGCTGTTCATGGCTGATGAGCTTCGGCACTTTCACTGCGAAGCGAAAGTGCGGCGCTACCGAGTCGGCCCAGCGTTCGTAGGTCTGACGCCGATGCGGGCGATAGAACGAGCTATTGATTTCCACACAGTTGAAGCGCGCGGCGTAGCGTTGCAGGTGCGTGCCTTCGGCGGGGAATGCCGGCCAGTGCTCGCGCCCGAGACTCCAGCCGGCGCAACCGATGTAGATGGTTGACTCGTTCAAGCGCACACCGTCATTTCTTCCCGGGCAACACGGCGCCCAACACCTGCTTGGCGGTCTGCACGATCACCCCGGCTTCGTCCGGATCGCCCTTGAGCAGGGTCGTGGCGAATTTCTTCGCTTGCTCAAGCTTGATGTGCGGTGGCAGCGGCGGCACGTTCGGGTCGGTCTTGAACTCGATCAGCACCGGCACTTCCGAGGCGAGCGCCTGTTCCCACGCAGCGGCGACCTCTTCTTCACGATCAACGAAAATGCCCTTGAGGCCGATGGAAATCGCGAACAGGTGATACGGCACGTCCGGGATGCTCTGCGACGCTTCGAACTTCGGATCGCCCTCCATCACCCGCTGCTCCCAGGTGACCTGATTGAGGTCTTCATTGTTGAACACCGCGCAGATCCATTTCGGGCTCTGCCATTGCCGCCAGTATTTGGCGACGGTGATCAGCTCGGCCATGTTGTTCATCTGCATCGCGCCGTCGCCGACCAAGGCAATGACCGGGCGTTCCGGGTAAGCAAACTTCGCCGCGATCGCATAGGGTACCGCCGCGCCCATCGAGGCCAGGCCACCGGACAACGAGCATTTCATGCCGCGACGGATTTTCAGGTCACGGGCGAACCAGTTGGCGCAGGAGCCGGAGTCGCTGGTGATGATTGCCTTCTCAGGCAAGCGCGGTGACAACTCGTAGACCACTCGTTGCGGATTGACCGGATCGGCTTTGGCCATGGCGCGTTTTTCCAGGGTTTTCTCCCAGCTGCTGCGCCAGCCTTCGATCTTCTTGCGCCATTTGTTCGAGGTTTTCTGTTCCAGCAAGGGCAGCAACGCGGCGAGGGTTTCCACTGAATCGCCGACCAGATTGACCTCCATCGGATAACGCAGGCTGAGCATGTCCGGCTGCAAGTCGATCTGCACGCCGCGCGCCTGGCCTTCCTTGGGCAGAAACTCGGAATACGGGAAGCCTGAACCGATCATCAGCAAGGTGTCGCACTCGCTCATCAGCTTGTAGCTGGGCTCGGTGCCGAGCAGGCCGATGCTGCCGGTGACCCACTGCAAATCGTCAGGCAATGCCGCTTTTCCCAGCAAGGCTTTAGCGACACCAGCACCGAGTTTTTCCGCCACGGCGATGACCAGATCGGTCGCCTCCAGCGCGCCGGCACCGACCAGAATCGCGACTTTCTCGCCGCTGTTCAGTACCTCGGCGGCGCGTTGCAGATCGGCGGCATAAGGAACGACTTTAGGCTTGCTGTAGCCGACGCCGGAATGCGCGGTGCCATGGGCGCGCGCCGGTTGTTCGTAAGGCAGATCCTGCAAGTCATTGGGCAGAATCAGCGCGGTGACGCGGCGCTCGCCGACAGCGGTACGCACCGCGCGATCAAGCAGATGGCGCACTTGCGATGGCGCCGAGGCTTGCTGCACAAACGCACCGGCGACATCCTTGAACATCGACACCAGGTCCAGCTCCTGCTGGTAGTGACTGCCCAGCGCCGTGCGCGCCTGCTGGCCGACGATGGCCAGCACCGGCATGTGGTCCATGCGCGCATCGTAGAGGCCGGTTATCAGGTGCGAAGCGCCGGGGCCGGAAGTAGCGATGCACACGCCCAGTTCGCCGGTGAACTTGGCGTGGGCCGAGGCCATGAACGCGGCCATTTCCTCGTGCCGTGCCTGAACGAATTCGATCTTGCCTTTGGCCCGGCTCATGGCGCCGAACACGCCGTTGATGCCATCCCCCGGATAACCAAAAATCCGCGTGACGCCCCATTCGCTGAGCCGCTCAACCAGAAAATCACCAACTGTCATCGTCATCTTGACCCTCGCCATTTACCGCTGCATGGACATGTAAGGGTCTGGACAGCCCGCTGCGCGATGAAGTTTCGCTGGATTGCACGGGCATGGGCTCAGGCACCGTGTTTGCGCGGCAATGATTTTTTGAGGCGATTGCCCTGCGCTGCGGTCGACTGATAAATCGAGCGAAGGAGGATTGACCATGACTGAAGTGCAAACCCTGCTGCTGGAACGCAATGGCTGGGTGCCGAACAATCCGCGTCTGCCAGTGCTGATCTACCGCCGCGCGTTGGCCATCGAAGGCGACGATCCGGCGGCGCGCTTCGAGCAGACCTTCGGCGCCAATGGCTGGCCGGCGCAGTGGCGCTACGGCATATATGACTATCACCACTACCACACTGAAGGCCACGAAGTGCTTGGCGTGGCGGCCGGTCAGGCGCGGTTGATGTTGGGCGGGCCTGACGGGCAAGTCGTCGACGTCGGTGCTGGGGATGTGTTGTTGCTGCCGGCCGGGACCGGGCACTGCAATCTGGGCTCGAGCGAGGATTTTCTGGTGGTCGGTGCTTATCCGCCGGGTCAGCAGGCGGATATTTGCCGGGCCGCGCCGAGTGATGCGCAGTTGGCGCGGATTGCGGGGCTGGCGTTTCCTGAGACAGATCCGGTGCAGGGAATCGGGGGTGCGGTTGGGCGGTATTGGAGCCATTAGGCGCGGCGACACTGCCGACGCTTCGCGAGCAGGCTCGCTCCCACAATGAATACGGGTGAACCCTGTTTCTCTGTCCAATACATACCCCTGTGGGAGCGAGCCTGCTCGCGAAGGCGGCAGATCGGTTTGCATCATTCAATATGAATAACCGCACTCACCGCTGGCACCCGCCGGAAATTTTCCCTACGGTGTCTACCTGTTCTCTCCCAGCATCGACGAGGTCCGTTTCATGAGCAATGCGTCTTACGTTCCGCCCAAGGTCTGGAAACACGAAGCTCCTTCCGGCGGCCATTTCGCCAGCATCAACCGGCCGATCGCCGGGCCGACCCACGATAAGGAACTGCCGGTCGGCAAGCATCCGCTGCAACTGTATTCGCTGGCCACGCCCAACGGCGTCAAGGTCACCATCATGCTCGAAGAGTTGCTCGCACTTGGCCACAGCGAGGCCGAGTACGATGCGTGGCTGATCCGCATTGGCGAGGGCGATCAGTTCTCGAGCGGTTTTGTCGAGGTCAACCCGAACTCGAAAATCCCGGCGCTGCTGGATCGCAGCGTCGAGCCGCCGATCCGGGTGTTCGAGTCCGGCTCGATCCTGCTGTATCTCGCGGAAAAGTTTGGCGCCTTGTTGCCCAAGGATCCGGCCGGTCGTACCGAAACCCTCAACTGGCTGTTCTGGCAAATGGGCTCGGCGCCGTATCTGGGCGGGGGCTTCGGGCACTTCTACGCGTATGCGCCGGAGAAGCTCGAATACCCGATCAACCGCTTCACCATGGAAGCCAAACGGCAACTGGATGTGCTCAACCGCCGTCTCGCCGACAACACCTATCTGGCCGGCGACGATTACACCATCGCCGACATCGCCGTGTGGCCCTGGTACGGGCAACTGGTGCGCAACAACGTTTACTCGGCGGCGGAGTTTCTCGCGGCGCACGAGTACACCCATGTGCAGCGCTGGGCCGAAGAAATCGCCAAGCGGCCAGCGGTCATGCGTGGGCAGCGAGTGAATCGCACCTGGGGTGATGAAGACAGTCAGGTGCCGGAGCGGCATGAGGCGAAGGATCTGGACTGATTTCAGAAAAATCGCATCACCCTGTGGGAGCGAGCCTGCTCGCGAAAGCGGAGTATCAGACAACGCATCTGTTGAATGACACACCGCCTTCGCGAGCAGGCTCGCTCCCACATTTGTTTGCGCAACCGCTCAAATCCAATTGTGAAAAAATCATTAACTAACTGACTCGTACGGGTTTATTCCCCCGGAAACTTCCGACATACTAATGCGAATAATTCTTACATGCACTCGCATTAGTTTCGTTTGGGTAAATCTTGGGGAAGCAGATAGATGTCGTTTCACACCATTCACCGCCGCTCGAACCTTTCACCTAACCTCCTCGCAATCGCCATCGGCATGGCCAGCATCGCTCCTGCGTTGGCTGAAGAAACCGCAGCCACTGCGCCCACCAATGGCCCGCTGGAACTGCAAGCGACCGAAATCGGCGCTACGCAGATGAGCAGCACCACCGAAGACACGCAGTCCTACACCACCGGCCCGATGCAGACCGCGACCAAGCTGTCGCTGACCATGCGCGAAACGCCGCAGGCGGTGACGGTGATCACTCGCCAGCGCATGGACGACCAGAACATGACCAGCGTCAACGACGTGGTGCGTGGCACGCCGGGGCTGTTTCTCAGCGAGGCCAGCGGCCCGGGGCGGCAGACTTACAAGGCGCGTGGTTTCGACATCGACAACATCATGTACGACGGCCTGCCCAGCTCGTATTCGCCGTACACCCTGGCGGTGCAACCGAACCTGGCGATGTTTGATCGCGTGGAAATCGTCCGTGGCGCGACCGGCCTGGTCACCGGTGCCGGCAACCCGTCGGCGGCGATCAACATGGTGCGCAAACGCCCGACCGCCGATCAGCGCGTGACCCTCACCGGCGCCGCCGGCAGCTGGGATGACTACCGTGGCGAGGTCGACGCCTCCAGTCCGCTGAACGACAGCGGCACCCTGCGTGGCCGGGTGGTGACGTCGTATCAGGGCGCCGACAGTTTTCGCGACAAGGAAGAAAACGATCACGGCCTGTTCTACGCCATCGGTGAAGCCGACCTGAGCGACAGCACCACGGCGACCCTCGGTTTCTCCCGGCAGAACGATCAGACCAATTATTTCTGGGGCGGCCTGCCGATCGGCGAAGACGGCCACCACCTCGACCTGCCCCGCTCCACTTACCCGGGCACCGACTGGGAAAACCGCAAGCTGCAAGTCGACACCGTATTCGGTGAAGTCGAACACCGTTTCGACAACGACTGGAAACTGCACCTCGGCGGTTCCACTTCGACAACCGAAGGCGAATTCTCCGGCACGTATTTGTCGCGCTACGACGGCCCGCTGGAAACCACCGCCTACCAATCGCACCACACCGACAAGCAACGCGCCTTCGATGGTTTCGCCAGCGGCCCGTTCGAAGCGTTCGGCCGTACCCACGAACTGGTAGTCGGCGCCAGCAATCGGGTGTACGACGCCACCACCAAGGAATACTCGCCCTACGACACCGGCCTGCCGATCGCCGCGCCAAAACCTGACTTCGTGCGTAGCGGCAAATCGCGCAACGTCACCACTCAGGACGCGGTTTACCTGACCACGCGCTTGAGCCTGGCCGACCCGCTGACGTTGATCCTCGGCAGTCGTCTGGACTGGTATGACTACGACGATCGCAGCGCCGACGGCGACTTCAAAGTCACCCGCAACCTGACCCGTTACGCCGGCCTGATCTACAAACTCGATGACCATCACTCGGTCTACGCCAGCTACACCGACATCTTCACCCCGCAAACCCAGAAGGACCTCGGCGGCAAAGTGCTTGAGCCGATCGTCGGTGAAAACTACGAAGTCGGTATCAAGGGCGAATATTTCGACGGCGCGCTGAACGGCAGCGTGGCAGTGTTCCAGATGGACCAGACCAACCGCGCCACTCAGGCAGCGACCCAGCTAGGCTGCCCGGAACTGACCTGCTACGAAACCTCTGGCAAGGTTCGCGCCCAAGGCGTGGACATGGAACTGCAAGGTGCGCTGACCGAGCAATGGCAAGTCGGCGCCGGCTACACCTACACCCGCGCCCACTACATCAAGGACGAAAACCCGGCCAACAATAACCAGAAATTCGACACCGACATGCCCGAGCACCTGTTCAAGGTCTCCACCGTGTACCGCTTCAAAGGCCCGCTGGAAAAACTGCGCGTGGGCGGCAACGTGTACTGGCAGAGCCGCATGTACAACGACATCGCTCTGGCCAACGGCGGCAGCTATCGCCTCGAACAGGGCGGCTACGCGGTCACCGACCTGATGGCTGGTTACGAGGTCAACAAGCACCTCGACCTGCAGGTCAACGCCAACAACATTTTCGACCGCAAGTACTATTCCTCCATCGGCACCGACGTGACCTGGGGCTCGACCGATAACTACGGCACCCCGCGCAGCTACATGATGACGGCCAAGTACAAGTTCTGAGGCGATAGCGCTCAGCAAGCACCACACAGGGCGCCGGGAGTTTTCCCGGTGCCCTTTTTTGCAGGTTCATTAGGCAAGGCCGGCAATTACCGATAGTCTCTGGCGACACTTTCGCGAAGCACCGGCCATGCCCCAGACAGATTTCTCCTCCGACCTCCAGGCCATCGGCAGCATTGACGCTGTGCCGGTGATCCTGAGCATGGTCAAGCACATCACCGGTATGCGCTTCGCCGCCGTAGCGCGGGTCACCGAGAGCAAGTGGATCGCCTGCGCCGTGGATGATTCGATTGACTTCGGCCTGTTGCCCGGCGGCGAACTGGTGCTGGAATCGACGATTTGTCATGAGATCCGTCAGCACCATCAGCCGGTGATCTTCGGCCATGCCAGCCAGCACCCGCTGTTCTCCACGCACCACACGCCGAAAACCTACGGTCTGGAAAGCTACATCTCCATTCCGATCATCAAGGCCGATGGCGAATTCTTCGGCACGCTGTGCGCCATTGATTCGGTGCCGGCGAACCTTGACGACCCGGCCATCGAAAAGACCCTCACCCTCTTCGCCCAACTGATTGCGATGAGCCTGGATACCCAAGGCCATTTGCACGCGACCAAAACCGCGCTGGCCGATGCCAACGAAATGGGCCGTCTGCGCGAGCAGTTCATCGCGGTGCTGGGCCATGACTTGCGCACGCCACTCAGTGCCATCCGCATGAGTGCCGATCTGCTGGACAGCAAAGTCGAGGACAAGCGCTCGCGCACTCTGCTGTCGGCGATTCGCACCAGCTCGGTGCGCATGGGCGTGCTGATCGAAAACATCCTCGACTTCGCTCGGGGTCGGCTCGGCAGTGGCATCCCGGTACAGCGCAAACTGGTCGATGACTTGCAGCAAACGCTGCGCCAGACCCTGGAAGAAATCCAGGTGGCCTACCCGCAGGCGAAGTTTATCGATTCGCTGGAGGTGCCGGCCGGGGTCTATTGCGACCCGCTGCGGATCAGCCAGTTGTTGTCGAATCTGCTGGGCAACGCCGTGACCCACGGCTCCACCGCCGAACCGATCGTGCTCAAAGCCTTTGCCGAGGGCGACGAAATCGTTATTTCGTTGACCAATCAGGGCACGCCGATCCCGCCTGCGCTGATGCCGCTGCTGTTCGAACCGTTTTCCCGTTCCGAAGCAGGCCAGCGTCATGAAGGGTTGGGACTGGGCTTGTACATCGCCGGGCAGATTGCCAATGCGCACAACGGCACCTTGAGCGTGACATCCGACCGTGAAACGGGCACCTGTTTTGTCGCGCGCTTCCCTGCCCGCTTCAAGTGGGTCTGAGCGCCGCTCTAAGTATTCAGTGGCGTCTGCGGCGTGTCCGGGTTGAGCTGGCGGCGGCGGAACTGCCCCGGTGGCTGGCCATGAATCTGGCGAAACCGCCGGGAGAAATAGGCCTCATCGGCGAACCCGCACAACCGCGCCACCTCGCCCACCGAGCGCGTGCTGTTGAGGAGGAAGTTGCGCGCCGCGTGCATGCGCCGCTCCAGCACCAGCTCGGTGAAGGTCTTGCCGATCTCTTTGCGCAGCCAGTGCGTCAGGTAGGTCGGTGACAGATAGGTCGCAGCGGCGACTTTGATCAGGTTGAGATCAGGATCGGCGATGTTCTTCCGCAAATACTCGAACATGCGGCTCAAGGCGTCGCGACGACTGTTCTCGGCAGCATTCTCTTCCGCCAGACGCTTGAGCGGCTCGGCGTAGAGAAAACACACGCTACCGATCATCTGCAGCAACAAGCCCTTGAGCATTTCCCGCGTGCCGAACTGACGGTTCTCATCGAGTGCGCGCATCTGTTCGATCAGGCCGCAGACCTGAGCGAAATCCTCATCGCCCAAAATGAAATCCAGATGTTCCTGAAAGCGGAACGGCGACAGCTCCGGCGCGAGCAGGATCGACACCTCTTCCAGATCCATCGGGTCGCATTGCAGATGCGGCAAGAGAAACGTCTGGGAAAAATTGATGACGATGAAATTGCTGTCCGCGGGATGCGGAATCACATGCACGCGGTGCGGCAGGATGAACGCCAGGGTGTTGCGCGGGAATGGCCGCTGGACGCTGCCGATGTGCTGCACGGTGTCGCCACCGAGATTGATCTGAATCTGGAAGTACTCGTGCCGGTGAGGCGCGGTTTCGGCGCGCCGCCCCTTTTTGTCGCGAATGTAGAAATCGGTCAATTCGCTGCGTTGCTGCATGACGTAGGTCGGGATACGGCTGGGTGAAGACATGGGCAGAAGGTCCTCCGGGCAGTGAGGTGACGCCTGTCATCTTGCAGGGTTGGGAGGTGGGCGGCAATGAGTCATACGATGACGTTGTTTTTTTTGAAAGAAGCCTCGCGATGAGCCTGTCCAAAAACCGCATTACTACAAAAATCAAGATAGTCGTTATTTTTCAGTATTTTGGGATATGAACCTGATCTTTATTCTCAAGACAAATTGTATTTATCTTTTTGGACACGTTCGCCAAACCCACTTTTTTCAAGAAAAAACGTTCTAACCCATCGGTTGATTTAGAACCGTTGTACGACCACTGTAATGACCAACGCAGCCCAACCTCTTTCAAAAACAATCAAAGGTGCGCACGTCATGATCCTGCTATTTCCCCTCGCCGCCCCGCCCGACCTCCCCTTGAAATCAATTGCACAAAGACGTTCCTGAACGTCTGAAAGCCGCGCTGCAACCCGTTCGATTGCCTTGCCCCACACGTTGCGGGCAACGGCATCGGCTGCTCGAAAAATCTCGACTCTTCTAACAATAACGAGGTCTCCGCATGTCCAACTCCCATTCTTCCAGTGCCACGGTGCCGCCGGTGATAGCCGGTGCACGCGATGCCGTTTCGGCGCAGCGCCTGCCTACCCGGCGGCGCTGGTTCATGCTGTCGTTGCTGCTGATCGCGACGATCATCAATTACATCGACCGGGTGAACATCTCGATCGCCGCGCCGTTCATGGCCAAGGACCTGGGCCTGGACAAGATCGAGATGGGCCTGATCTTTTCCGCGTTCGCCTGGACCTATGCCTTGGCGCTGGTGCCGGCCGGCTTCATCGCTGACCGGTTTGGCTCGCGCTTCACCTACGGCGTTTCGCTGATCAGTTGGTCGACCGTCACCGTTTGCCAGGGTTTCGCCACGGGGTTTGCCTCGCTGTTCGGCCTGCGCCTGGCGGTCGGCGCCATGGAAGCCCCGGCTTTTCCGGCCAACAGCCGCGCGGTGACGGTGTGGTTCCCGGCGCGGGAACGCGGGATGGCCAGCAGCATTTACGTGTGCGGTCAGTACCTAGGCACAGCGCTGTTCACCGGCGCGCTGCTGTGGCTGGCGACCACTTTTGACTGGCGCCACGTGTTCTACAGCACCGGCGCACTCGGCATCGTCTTCGGTGTGCTGTGGCTGTACCTGTATCGCGATCCGCTGAACTGCAAGAAGGTCAGTCAGGAAGAATTGAAGTACATCGAAACCGGCGGCGGCCTGGTCAAGAGCAGCCAGGAGCGCACCCGCTTCAACTGGCGGCAAATTGCCGAGCTGTTCAGCTACCGGCAGATCTGGGCGATCTGCATCGGCAAATTCGCCAGCACCTCGGCGCTGTACTTCTTCCTCACCTGGTTCCCGACCTACCTGATCGAAGAACGCAAACTGACCATGATCAAGGCCGGGATCTTCGCCGTGCTGCCGTTCGTGGGTGCCACGGTGGGGATTCTGCTGGCCGGCATCGTTTCCGACTTGCTGATCCGTCGCGGTTACTCGATGTCGTTTGCGCGCAAGTTGCCGCTGGTGGTCGGTTCGATGCTGGGCATGTCGATCGTGCTGGTGAATTTCACTGACTCCAACCTGATCTGTATTGCCGTGCTGACCATCGCCTTCTTCGCCCAAGGCATCGCGTCCTCGTCGTGGGCGGCGGTATCGGAAGTGGCGCCGAAAGAGCTGATCGGCCTCACCGGCGGCATTACCAGCCTGGCGGCGAACATCGGCGGCATCGTCACGCCGATCGTGATCGGCGCCATCGTCCACGCCACCGGCACCTTCGCCTATGCCTTCTGGTTTATTGGCGGCGTCGCGCTGATCGGCACCCTCTCCTATTCGTTACTGCTCGGACGCCTGTATCGCATCGAGCTTAAGGTGCGCTGAGGCAAGAACCCGGATTTGTCCAAACGCAGGCGGCTTTCGTCCAACTTCACCGACGCCAGCCGCCGTACGCTGCCCTTTCAAACAGGATGACCCGCAGGATGAACATGACTGAATACGTCTTTACCCCGGATCTGCCCGTGACCTTGCCGGTACTCGGCACCGAGCAGCGCTTCCCCGTTGGCCGGGTGTTCTGTGTCGGCCGCAACTACCCATGGCCGGACACTCAAGGCCAGTCGCGCCAGCCGCCAGTGTTTTTCATGAAACCGGCAAGCTGCGTGGTCGATGCTGTCGGCGACATCGCCTTCCCGACAGTGTGCGAGGACTTCGTTCACGAAATCGAACTGGTCGTCGCCATCGGTGAAGGCGGCGCCAATATCCCCGAGGATCAAGCGCTCGCCTACGTGTGGGGCTACGCCGCCGGCCTCGACCTGACCCGCCGCGATGTGCAACGCGCGGCCAAGAGCAACGGCTTGCCGTGGGAAGGCGCCAAGGTGTTCGACGGCGCCGCGCCGATGACTGCCGTTGTCCCGGTGAGCCGCAGCGGCCATCCCGAGGGTGAGTTGTGGCTGAACGTCAACGGCGAAGAACGCCAACGCGACAACCTCGACAGCCAGATCTGGTCGGTCAGTGAAGTAATCGCCCGCATCTCGCAATCCGTGGCCCTGCGCGCCGGCGACCTGATCATGACCGGCAGCCCCGCCGGCGTTGACAGCCTGCAACCGGGCGATGTGATCAACGCTGGCATTGACGGCATAGGCCAATTGCAAATGCGCGTCGGCCCACGGCCCTGATTCCAGCGGATTGAGAAAAAAGGAGAACAACAATATGACGACCTCTTTGAAAGTTGCGCTGGTCACCGGCGCCGGCAGTGGCATCGGCCGCGCCGTGGCGCTGGGCCTGATGGCTGACGGTTTCACCCTCGTGCTCGCCGGACGCCGGCCCGAGCCCTTGCAAGCGTTGGCCGAACTGGCGCAGAGCCAAGGTTATCAAGCCTTGGCGGTGCCCACCGACGTGCGTGACCCGGCCAGTGTCGACGTGCTGTTCGCGACCATTGCCGAGGTCTACGGGCGCCTCGATGTGGTCTTCAACAACGCCGGCGTCAACGCCCCCGCCGTGCCGCTGGACGAGCTGACCTTCGAGCAGTGGCGCAACGTGATCGACACCAACCTCAACGGTGTCTTTCTCTGCGCTCGCGGCGCCTTCGGGCTGATGCGCAAACAACAGCCGCAGGGCGGACGAATCATCAACAACGGTTCGATTTCCGCACACACACCGCGCCCGTTCAGCAGCGCCTACACCGCGAGCAAACACGCCGTGCTCGGCCTGACCAAATCGCTGGCGCTGGACGGCCGCGAATTCAACATTGCCTGCAGCCAGATCGACATCGGCAATGCCCTGACGGAAATGTCGGTGCGCATGACCAAAGGCGTGCGCCAGGCCAATGGCAGCATCGCCGTCGAGCCGATGGTCGACGTCAAACACGTCGCCGATGCAGTGCGCTACATCGCCGGCCTGCCGCTGTCAGCCAACGTCCTGAACATGACCGTCATGGCCAGCGCCATGCCGTTTGCCGGCCGCGGTTGAGCCGGCCTTTTTATTGCGTAACGAGGTAGCCATGAAGCCAGAAATCCTGCAACTGAGCCCGATCCTGATCCCGGCAATCAACGCGCGTCTGGACGAACTGTTCACCGTACGCCGCTACTACCAGCAAGCGGACAAACCCGCCTACATAAACGAACACGGCGCCAACATCCGTGGCGTGATCACCGGCGGCCACACCGGCATCAGCCAGGCGCTGATGGCGCAACTGCCGAACCTGGAAGTCGTCGCGGTCAACGGCGTCGGCACCGACGCCGTCGATCTGGCCTACGCCCGCGACCGCGGCATCCGCGTCACCGCCACCATCGGCGCCCTCACCGAAGACGTCGCCGACCTCGCCATCGGCCTGCTCATCTCGGTCTGTCGCGGCCTGTGCACCAGCGACCGCTACGTGCGCTCCGGCCAATGGCCACAAAGCCCGACCCCACTCGCCCCGCTGCCCTTGGCCCGACAAGTCTCCGGCATGCGCATCGGCATCGTCGGCATGGGCCGCGTCGGCCGCGCCATCGCCACCCGCGCCGCCGCCTTCGGCTGCCCGATCAGCTACACCGACCTGCAACCGATGAGCGACGTCCCCCACACCTTCGTCGCCGACCTCAAACAACTGGCCGGCGACAGCGACGCCCTGATCCTCGCCGCCGCAGCGGACAAGGGCGAAGCGATCATCGACGCGCCAGTGCTGCAAGCGCTGGGCAAGGACGGTTATCTGATCAACGTCGCCCGGGGCAAACTGGTGAATGAGACGGATCTGGTTGCCGCGCTTTCGGCTGGGGAAATCGCCGGGGCGGGGCTGGATGTGTTTGTTGATGAGCCGACTGTGCCTGAAGCGTTGTTTGCTAATGAACAAGTGGTGCTGCAACCGCATCGGGCCAGCGCAACATTGCAGACACGCACGCGGATGGGGGAAATGGTGGTGGCGAGTCTGGTTGATACGTTTGCGGGGAAAGTGCCGGTTGGGTGTGTGACGGGGTGAACGCGTAATGCAGCGCCGTTCACGATTGCGGCATACACCGCCTTCGTGAGCGGGCTCACTCCCACAGGTTTGATTGCGTACATTCAGTGAGAAATGGGGCGTCTGTCAGGCCGCCTTCGCTGGCAAGCCAGCTCCCACAGGTTTTTGTGGCGTAGACAGGAACTGGTCAACACCCAACGTCCAATGCAGGCTTGCTCTCAACAGAAAAGCAAAAGCAAAGGCCAGATCAAAAGATCGCAGCCTTCGGCAGCTCCTACAGTTGGATCGCGTTCCGCTCAAGAACAGGTCGGCTGTCAGGCCGCCTTCGCGAGCAAGCTCGCTCCCACAGAAAAGCAAAAGCAAACCAAGCAGGCCGTCCCGCCACCCAACACGATGAGCGCAAGCTCGAGTAGCTTTTGATCCTGGAGCCCGTCGGCAGGCTGAGTGGAGGGATTGATCCGGGTGTGGGAGCGCAGCGACCGTCTGGCGCAGCCAGACACAGCGGAAGGAGGTGCAGCGAAGCAAACCGTAGCCGCTGCGCCCGGATCGATCCCGGAGCGAAGGAACCCCGAGCCCCAGCGAGCGGGCCGAACGTCAGGGCGAAGCCTTTTTGGGTACTTTTTCGGCGTCTGGAAAAAGTGCCTCGCCGTAAGGGCGAAACCGCCAGCCGCAACACCACCAAAAAAGGATATACACCCAAAAACCCCGAAGCATGGTCGGCCCAAAGGCCGCCAAGTCCCCCAAAAAAAACCCCACAACCGAAAACCAGTGTGGGGCCAAAAAATTGGTTGGTTGCGGCCAACCAAAGGAGCTCTGTCAAAACCATTCAAGCGCTCAGATCAAATACACTCCTGAGCCGCCCGCTCAAAACTCGAAGGCAACAAATTCGACGCCAGCAAATGCCGCTCATAAATGAACACCTTGCCGCCCTTCCCCGCCTTGTACGCCTCCAGCACGTTATCCGCCGACACCTTGCTCGGCACCACAATCCGATAACTGCGCTGACTCTGCGAAACCGTCGGATTCAAGGCACTGCCCTGCAATTTCGGCACCACGCAATCGGCGTACTGCGCCGGCGTCTTGCTGGTCTGCAAGGTCAGGGTCGGATCGTTCGGCGCCGAAGCGCAACCGGCGAGCAACAGGGAAACAAAAGCCATGGCTGGCACGAATAAAGGACGCATGGAGTAAATCCTGAAAATAAAGGTTCGGTTCAACCGGCAACGGTTCGACTTCACGGCGCCGCCGTTGCCATTTACGTTTTAAGAATCAGCTCGACGCCACCAGGGCCTTGAGCGACACATCGAATTGCTTCAGCGCATTGAGTTGCAGGTCACGCTGCTGATTGATCTGCGCGGCGATCTGCGGCGCCGCCTGGTTGTGCACCCAGACCGAAGGCAATTCTTGCTCGATCGCCCCCTCGGCCTTGCCGATGTACTGCAGATCGGCGTCGTAGAACCGTGCAGAGAAGCGCGCCTCGACCAAACTGTTACGCTGAGTCAGCAAGCGGTTGAACGTGTCGAGCTTGACCACCACGTCCGGATGGGCCTGAACCAGCGCATCGAGGTTGTCGTAGACGGTCACCGAGACGAACTGCTGTTGCAGCGAACTCACCAGCCAGTCGAGGGCCAGTTCCGGGTCGGAGCTGCCGACAAAGGCGTCGCGGATTCGCGAGTCCAGTGCGTCTTTCGCACCGTTCAGCGCCATGTCGTGGTAGCGCTCCAGGTATTGCAGGTTCTGCAACGTGTTTTCGCTCAACAACACACCCACGGTCTGCGTGTGCTGCAACGCCGAGGCGCTGGCGGCGATGGGTTGCAGGTGACACGACCGGGCGTCGTCTGCGTAAGCCGGTGCAGTAACCACCCCGCCCATCAGCAGGGCGATCATTGCCAGTCGAGTCAGAATGTTCATCGCGCAATTTCCTTGAGCTGCGTCTTCGATGGAGGCGATTTTCCGCCGATCGCCGGCAAAGCAGAACTTGCGTTTCTTGATGGTCACTATTACTTCCAGCAATAGTTGCGCGTCGCGCAGACTGATGCACACTGAGCACATTCAAGAAAAATGATGAGGGTCTCGCCTTGAGAACGTTTGATCTGATCCGTGACGCCGTGCTGCCCGAATATCGCGATCGCGTAGCCGAATACCTGATGCAGTACGAAAGCGTCCTGCTGGACAAAAACGCCCGCGATGCACAATTGATCCGCGACACTGCCCAGCAACTGCGCGGTTATCTGCGCGGGCTCAACACCACGCGGGTGCTGGGCATGGCCTATTGGGAAGAGCTCGATCGCCGCGTGGTAGACACCTGGCTAAGCCCGCAAGAGTGACCGCTGGAGCGCCAGTGGTCTGCCCGGCAACGCGCCCCCTGCGAAAAACCTGACCAAACGCTTACAATCGCAGGCCTATTGCCATACAGACAGGCCTGCCCGGAAATGCCGCTCGACCCGCCAACGATGCTGACCATCACGATCGCCCTCGCAGCCGCTGCCGCGCTGTACCTGGCGGTCGAGTGGCGCAGCATCCGTGAGCCTTCGCTACTGTTCTGGAGCGCCGGTTTCGCCACCATCACCATCGGTTCCACCCTCGCTCTGCTGCGCAGCAGCGGTTTTCTGCTGCTGGGCATCTGGTTCGCCAACGGCCTGCTGGTGACCGCGCACTTCTTCTTCCTCCTCGGCGTGGCGCGCTTCACCCAGACCCGACTGTCGCCGGCGTGGTACCTGATTTTCGCGACGTGGCTGATCATGTTGATGTTGCCGGACGGCCCGCTGTGGTCCAAGGCCATGCTGGTGGCCAACTCGCTGCTGGTGGCGATCCCGACACTCAAGGCCAGTTCGCTGCTGCGTCCACACGGCAAGTCGTTGAGCGTTGGCGCGGTGCAACTGCGCTATGTGCTGCTCGGCCACGGCATCTTTTATGTGGCCAAGGCCCTGACCGTGGTGATCCCCGGCACGCTGATCGATCTGGCGGCGTTTCGTGGCGAGATCATTCAGATCTCGCTGGTCGAAGGCGCGATGGCGATCATGTTGATCGCCCTGTCGATGACCGGCACCGAGCGTTATCGCCGGGAAAAGCAGATCGCCCGCCTCGCCGAGCGCGATCCACTCACGGCCCTCTACAACCGCCGCGCCCTGGAAAAACGCACGCCACGCCTGTTGGCTGGTGTCTCCGCGCAAAGACCGGGTGCGCTGCTGTTGATCGATATCGACAACTTCAAACTGGTCAACGACCAGTACGGGCATATTGCCGGTGATCGCTTGCTGATTGCCCTGAGCGAGATGATCCGCGCCCAGCTGCCGCCCCATGCGCTGACGGCGCGGCTGGGTGGCGACGAGTTTCTGATGCTGCTCAACAATGCCTCAGCCGAAGCTATCCTTGAACTGGGCAACGCCTTGCGCGAACAGTTTCTGGCCTTGGCGTCGCACACCTATCCCACGTCCGCTGCGGTGACTTTGAGCATCGGCGCCACACTGTTCGACAAACCGCCGGCCAGTCTCGCGGCGCTGATCGAACTTGGCGACGCCGCGCTCTATGAGTCCAAACGCGGCGGCCGCAACCGCTTGCGCCTGTCCGGCCTCGCCACTCCAGGATGACCCCAGCCATGTCCAGCCACGCCACCCCGCTGCAAGACCTCGCCGCCCCCGAAGGCGTTTGTTACGGCTGCGGCGGCCGCAATCCCCAAGGCCTGCACGTGAAAAGTCGTTGGGATGAGGACGGCAGCCACGTCATCGCCGAGCATCTGCCCGACGCCCAATACTGCGGCTGGCCGGATCTGGTTTACGGCGGGCTGATCGCCATGCTCGTCGACTGTCACTCCAACTGGACCGCCATGGCCTGGCACTACCGCGCAGAAAACCGCGAAGCCGGCAGCCTGCCGCGCATCGACTGCGTCACCGGCAACCTCGGGATCAAGTTCATCAAGCCAACGCCGATGGGCGTACCGCTGCTCTTGCGTGCACGGGTCGAAGGTGAAGTCGGGCGCAAGACCCGGGTGATTTGCGAGGTGTATGCAGGGGAAGTGCTGACGGCAGTGGGTGATTCGGTGTTTGTGCGGGTGGATACGGGGCAGTTGGCGGATGCAGCGCATGGCCGCTAAAGCCAAAGCCCCTCACCCTAGCCCTCTCCCAAAGGGAGAGGGAACTGACCGCAGTGTCTGGTGGAAATAGGCCGACCTGGGAAACCGAGTCGAACACAAATTCTGAAAAGCTTGAAAATCGGCTCCCTCTCCCTCGGGAGAGGGCTGGGGTGAGGGGCTGCGGTTCAAGCCACGCAGCCACACTCAAGCCGAAAGCGAAACGTGAGCCAGCTCTTCAACGCGACAAAGCCGCCACACCCGCCCGCGCCGCATGCAGCTTTTTATAGCTCTCGATCAAGCGCAAATGCCGATCCAACCCTTCCAGCTTCATGCTCGTCGGTGTCAGGCCATAGAACCGTACGCTGCCATTGACCGAACCAATCGCCGCATCCATACGCTCGTCACCAAACATCCGGCGGAAGTTGGCCTCGTAGTCTTCCAGCTCGAGATCCTCGTCCAGCTCCATCTCCAGCACCACATTGACCGCTTGATAGAACAAGCCACGCTCAACGGTGTTGTCGTTGTATTGCAGGAATGCCTCGACCAGATCCTTGGCCTCGTCAAACTTCTGCAGCGCGAGGTAGATCAGCAGGCGCAGTTCCAGAATCGTCAACTTGCCCCACGGTGTGTTGTCATCGAACTCGATGCCGATCAGTGTGGTGATATCGGTGTAATCGTCCTGCTCGCTGCGCTCCAGCCCCTGAACGAGGTTGCGCAGGCCGACTTTGCTGAGATTGTGCAGGTTGAGGATGTCGGCGCGGAATTGCAGGGCTTTGTTGGTGTTGTCCCAGATCAGGTCTTCGATCGGGTAGATCTCCGAGTAATCCGGCACGAGGATGCGGCAGGCCTTGGCGCCGATGTGCTCGTAGACCGCCATGTAGACTTCCTTGCCCATGTCTTCGAGGATGCCGAACAGGGTCGCGGCTTCTTCGGCGTTGGAGTTTTCGCCTTGGCCTGAGAAGTCCCACTCGACGAATTCGAAGTCTGGCTTGGCACTGAAGAAGCGCCACGACACCACACCGCTGGAATCGATGAAGTGCTCGACGAAGTTGTTCGGTTCGGTGACTGCCTGCCCCGAGAACGTCGGCTGCGGCAAGTCGTTGAGGCCTTCAAAGCTGCGGCCCTGAAGCAGTTCGGTCAGGCTGCGTTCCAGCGCAACTTCCAGGCTCGGGTGCGCGCCGAAGGAAGCGAAGACGCCGCCAGTGCGCGGGTTCATCAGGGTCACGCACATCACCGGGAATTCACCGCCCAGCGAGGCGTCCTTGACCAGCACCGGGAAGCCCTGCTCTTCCAGGCCTTTGATGCCGGCGAGGATGCTCGGGTATTTCTCCAGTACCTCTTGCGGTACGTCCGGCAGGGCCATTTCGCCTTCGAGGATTTCGCGTTTGACTGCGCGCTCGAAAATTTCCGACAGGCACTGCACCTGCGCTTCGGCCAGGGTGTTGCCGGCGCTCATGCCGTTGCTCAGGTAGAGGTTTTCGATCAGGTTGGACGGGAAGTACACCACTTCACCGTCCGACTGGCGCACGAACGGCAGCGAGCAGATGCCGCGCTGGGTGTTGCCGGAGTTGGTGTCGTACAGGTGCGAGCCACGCAGTTCGCCGTCGCGGTTGTAAATGCCGAGGGTGTAGTCGTCGAGAATTTCGCTGGGCAATTCGTCTTTCGGACCCGGCTTGAACCATTTCTCGTCCGGATAATGGACGAATTCGGCGTTGGCGATGTCTTCGCCCCAGAACTGGTCGTTATAGAAGAAGTTGCAATTGAGGCGCTCGATGAACTCGCCCAGCGCCGACGCCAGTGCGCCTTCCTTGGTCGCGCCCTTGCCGTTGGTGAAGCACATCGGCGAATGCGCATCGCGAATGTGCAGCGACCAGACGTTGGGCACGATGTTGCGCCACGAGGCGATTTCGATCTTCATGCCGAGGTCGGCAAGAATCTTCGACATGTTGGCGATGGTCTGTTCCAGCGGCAGGTCCTTGCCGGCGATGTAGGTGCCTGCCTGGGAATCGGACTGCGGCATCAACAAGGCCTGGGCATCGGCGTCGAGGTTGTCGACTTCTTCGATGATGAACTCGGGGCCGGTCTGCACCACCTTCTTCACGGTGCAGCGGTCGATGGAACGGAGGATGCCCTGGCGATCCTTGTCCGAGATGTCGGCGGGCAATTCGACCTGGATCTTGAAGATCTGGTTGTAGCGGTTTTCCGGGTCGACGATGTTGTTCTGCGACAGGCGAATGTTCTCTGTCGGGATGTTGCGCGTGTCGCAGTACAGCTTGACGAAGTAAGCCGCGCACAAGGCCGACGACGCCAGGAAGTAGTCGAACGGCCCCGGTGCCGAGCCATCGCCCTTGTAGCGAATGGGCTGATCGGCGATCACCGTGAAGTCGTCGAACTTGGCTTCAAGTCGAAGGTTGTCGAGAAAGTTGACCTTGATTTCCATGCGGGATTACCAGAATACGGCTAAACGAATGGCGGCCATTATCCGGTTTTTGTGCGGGAAGTCTCGCCCTTTCGGGATTCGCCGCTGGCCGGCGCTGCTGGAAATTCCAACGGATTCGCTACACTTTGAAAAAATCCAGGCGATACCAATAACAACAATCTGAACATTGTGCGCTCGCCATTGTTCTAGATTCAGAAGACACCGGATCAAGGACGAGCACATGGCCGTTACTCTCCCTGCGCAGCCAATCCCCACCCCGCAACGCGCCGTGACCCGGCGCCTGGCCATCGCCGTTGGCGCACTGTTCGTTGCGGGTGTCATCGCCGCGATCAGCACCCTGCTTGGCATCGCCAATACCCTTGACGCGAAGGATCTGGAACAGAACCAGTTCTATTCCGTGCGCGCCGTGGAAAACCGCATCACCGCGTCGAAAAACTACATCACCAGTTATGCCTACTGGACCCGCGCCTATGAGGCCTTGAGCGGGCCGATCGACGTCAACTGGGCCTACACCGAACAGAACATGGGCAAGACCCTGTTCACCAGCGACGGCTACGACGGCGTGTTCGTCCTTGATCGCAATCGCACCAAGTACGCGGTGATTCGCGGGCAGATGGTTGAAACCGACGTATCCAGCGTACTGCAAGCGCCCGCCTCGGCGTTGGTCGAGCAGGTGCTGAGCCAGCCTGATCTGACCAAGCCGATCAGCCGCTATTCATTGTTCGAAGGCTGGCCGGCGTTGATCACCGCTGCCGCGATCATTCCCAACGACGAGCGCCCGCTGGATGAACTGAGAAACACCTCGGTGCTGGTGTTCGTCGACAAGCTGACCCCGACCAAACTGCGCAAGATCGGCAGCGGTTATGGCCTGACGAACCTGACCCTGGTCCCGGACGACACCATTGAAAAAGGCCATCCAAGCGTGCCGCTCGACAGCACCGGCTACAGCCTGGTCGCCGACCTGCAACGACCCGGTCAGCAATTGCTATGGACGCTGGTGCCACCGCTCGGCGCGACGTTTCTGGTGCTGATGCTGCTGACGGCATACTTCTTCCGCCACGCCCTGCGCTCATCGCAATACGTCGACAACAGTATCCATGCCATGCAGGCCTCGAATCAGGCCCTGGAAGCCGCCAATCATGCGCTCGAAGCCAGTGAAGAACGCTTCCGCGCCGTGGCCGAAGCGGCGTCGGACTGGATCTGGGAAGTTGATGATCAGTTGGCGCTGACCTATCTGTCGGCGCGCTTCAGCGAAGTCACCGGCTACCCGCAAGCCCTGTGGCTGGGCCAGGACATCGGCGAATTACTGACTTGCGACACCACGCCACTGGAGCTGTGGCTGCGCAAACTCAGCGAAGAAAACAGCGCCGGCGATTTGCGCTGCACTTATCGCGATCACTCCGGGCAGCCACGCCACTGCCGGCTCTCGGCGCGGCCGATTTTCGACAAGGACAGCGTCGTCGGCTATCGCGGTACTGCCAGCGATATCACCGACGAAGTCGCCGCCCATGCGCAGATCCAGCACCTGTCGATGCATGACGCCCTGACCGGTCTGCCCAACCGCAACAAACTGGCGCGTTATCTGGATGAAGTGCTGATATTGAAAGAACACTCGCCACCGCTGTCGCTGCTGATGATCGATCTGGACAACTTCAAACCGATCAACGATTCCCTCGGCCATCCTGCCGGTGACGCGGTACTCCAGGAAGTCGCCACGCGTCTGCGCGAATGCACCCGCGAGCACGACCTCGTCGCCCGCCTCGGTGGTGATGAATTCGTCGTGGTGCTCAATGGCATGGACAGCCATAACGAGATCGACAAATTCTGCACACGGCTGATCGGCAGCCTGCATCAGCCGATCCTCTACGAACAGCATCCGCTGCATATCGGCGCCAGTGTCGGCATCGCCCTGAGTCGCCGGCACGGTTTCGTCGCCAGCGATCTGATCCGCTACGCCGACATCGCGCTGTATCAGGCCAAATCCGACGGCAAGAACACCTGGTGCTATTTCGAAGCGCACATGAGCGACCAGATCCAGACGCGCCGGCAAATGGAAGATGACCTGCGCCATGCGCTCAAGCACAACGAATTCGTCCTGCACTACCAGCCGCGCTACAAGGTCGACGGCAAGCACATCGTTTCGGTGGAGGCGCTGGTGCGCTGGCAGCATCCGACCCAGGGCTTGCTCGGGCCGGACGTGTTCATTCCGCTGGCCGAGCAGACCGACCTGATCGTACCGCTGGGCCGCTGGGTGTTGCGCGAAGCCTGCGAAACCGCGCTGGAATGGCCCCATGACATTCTGCTGTCGGTCAACCTATCGCCTGCGCAGTTCGCCCTCAGCGATGTCGTCGAAGATGTTCGTGAAGTGCTGGTGGAAACGCGTTTCCCGGCCAGCCGTCTGGAGCTGGAGATCACCGAAAACGTGATGCTCAACGACACCGACGGCGCGCTGACCACCATGAATCAGCTGAAGGAGCTCGGCGTGCGTCTGAACATGGACGACTTCGGCACCGGTTATTCGTCGCTCGGTTACCTACGCGCCTATCCATTCGACGGGATCAAGATCGACAAACGCTTTATCGCCTCGATCAGCAGCGGCACCAACGACCGTGCCGTGGTGCAAGCGATCATCGGTCTGGGCAAAGCCATGGGGCTGACGGTGACGGCCGAAGGCGTCGAGACCGAGGAGCAACTGGCGATTCTCGGCAAGGATCAATGCAACGAGGTGCAGGGTTATTTCATGAGTCGGCCGATCGACAAGGCGGCTTTTGCTGATCTGCTACGAGCTTCGCGACTGTCGCTGGTGAGCAAAAAAGGTCGGGTGACGTGAATCTCAACCATCGTTGGCAACGCGCACCTTGCCGCTGAACACGCGGAAACCGAAGGTGTTGTAGGCCAGGGTGATGGGAATCAGCACGGCGAATCCGACCAACATGAAGATCTGGCTGGTGGGGCTTGAGGCTGCTTCGCTCAAAGTCAGATCCGGCGGAATGATGAAGGGATACAGCGCGACCAGCATCACCGCGAAAGCCAGCACGAAAACGCCCAATGCGGCGAACAACGGCACACAGTCAAAGCGCTCGTGAAAACCTTTGCTGAACACCCATCCTAGAGCGCTGACGATCAGCCCTGCCGGCAACCACAGCCGAATATCGGCGAGCCTCCGGGCATATTGCGGCTGCAATGTCGCCGTCCATGCGATCAGCACCAGCAATAACGCCACAACGACCAGCGACAGCACGCGGGCCTGGCGGGCCGAGCGCTGCTGCAATTCATCCATGGTGCGCCAGTACAGCCAGCACGTCCCCAGCCAGACGTAACCGAGCACCAGCACCAAACCGCAAAACACCGGGAATGGATTCAGCCAGTCGCGGCCATCGCCGTGGTACTGACCGCCCTGATGGGCAACGCCTTGCACGAGGGTGCCGAGCACCATGCCCTGGACAAACCCGGTCAGCAGCGAAGCCAGGGCCAATACGCCGTCGACGATGCGCTTGCGTCGCTCGTTCGGTGCGTAATCGCGAAACTCCAGCGCCATGGCCCGCGCGATCAAGGCGAGGAACATCACGATAAACGGCACGTACAAGGCCGGCAGCAAGATCGCGTACGCCAGCGGAAACAGCGCCAGCAGCCCGCCGCCGCCGAGCACTAGCCAGGTTTCGTTGGCGTCCCACACCGGCAGAATCGACACCGCCATCACCCTGCGCTGCTTGCTGCAAGCCGTGAGCCCCATGAGCATGCCGACGCCCAGATCGGTGCCGTCGAGCAGCACGTAGTTCATCACCGAGAACGCCAATGCGGCAGCGCACAACAGCGTCAGCCAGTCGGTGTCCATGTCTGCGACTCCTCAGTGCCCGGTTTCGTCGGCAAGCGTGGGCTGCGGCCCGGGTTGATCCTCCTGCGGCGGCTCGCGCAACAGGCGCAGCAACACCCACAGACCGATGCCGAAGATCAGCAGATAAAACAGCAGAATCAACCAGGTCGACCCGACGACTTGAGCCCTCGACACCGACGACAGACTGTCCGCCGTGCGCATTAATCCGTAAACGGTAAACGGCTGTCGCCCCACTTCGGTGACGACCCAGCCGCTGAGCATCGCCAGAAATCCGGCCGGCGCCAGCAGCACGCACGCGCCCAGCCAGCGCCGCGCCGTGTACAGGCGATTACGTCGACGCAGGATCAGGCTGACCACACCCTGCCCAAGCATCAACAGCCCCAGCCCGACCATCAGCCGGAACGCGAAAAACACCGGCGCCACGGGCGGGATGTCCTCAGCCGGGAACTCATCAAGCGCGGCGATGGTGCTGGTCAGGTCATGCTGCAGGTACAGGGAACCAATGCGCGGAATCGCCACCTCCCAGTGGTTGCGGCGCTCTTGCATATCCGGCCATGCGAACAGGCGCAGTGGCTCCCCTGCCCCTTGAGCCGGGCGCGTCCATGAACCTTCTATCGCCGCCACTTTCTGCGGCTGGGCTTGCAAACTGTGCCGGCCATGCAGGTCCCCGACAACGATCTGCACCGGCATCAGCAGCGCAATCACCCACAGCGCCATGGAGAATTGCAGGCGAGCACGCGGATTTTCTGGGGCCTTGCGCAATTGCCAGGCGCTGATCCCGGCAATCAGCGTCGCGCTGCCGATGAACACGGCGAGCAGCATGTGCGCCAAGCGATAGGGAAACGAAGGATTGAAGATGATTGCCCACCAGTCCTCGGCGAGGAAACGCCCGTCCGCGCCAATCGAATAGCCGGCAGGGGTTTGCATCCATGAGTTGGCGGAAAGAATCCAGAACGCGCTGATCAGCGAGCCCACCGCCACCGCACACGTGGCAAAAAAGTGCAGACGCGGACCGACCTTCTTCAGGCCGAACAGCATGATGCCGAGAAATCCCGCTTCGATGAAAAATGCCGCCATCACTTCATAGAACATCAGCGGACCGAGGACATCGCCGGCCTGCACCGACAGCCGCGACCAATTGAGGCCGAACTGATATTCCAGAATCAATCCCGACGCGGTGCCCACTGCGACATTCAGCGCAAACACTTTGAGCCAGTAGCGATAGACATCCAGATAAACCTGGCGCCCGGTCCTCAACCACAACGCTTCCAGCACCATGAGGAAATTCGCCAGACCGATGCTGAACGCCGCCAGCACGATGTGGAAACTGATCGTGATCGCGAACTGAGCGCGGGCGGCCATCAGGGCCGAATCAACAGGCTCCATCCATCAGCCGCTGTAGAACACAGCAAGCTTGTTGCCTTCGGGATCGCGCAGATAGGCCACGTAAAAGTCCGGCGTATAGGCTTCGCGCGTGCCCGGCGGTCCTTCATTGCTGCCGCCACTGTCGAGCCCGGCCTTGTGCACCTGATCGACCTGGTGCCGCGAGTCGGCGCGAAATGCCGGCATCATGCCGTTGCCCGGGGTCGCCGGCTCACCATTGAACGGTTTCGAGATGTGCACACTGCCGGGCCCGTTGGACTTGTCGGCGCAATCGGGCAAGTAGAAACAGTAGTGTTCTTCACGGTCATGCCGGTAGCCAAGCGGCGTCAGGATCGCCTTGTAAAAAGCCGCCGAACGCTCGACATCGTTGGCGCCGATAAACAGATAACTGAGCATGGGATCTCCTCCGATGGCAGCTGTCAGCGCTGTGGCTGTTCCTCGTTCAGGGTAAAAACATTGCCGGCGTCACGCACCAATTGGCGCCATTCGGCACTGGTGATCAGGCCTTGCTCCTCCATCTGATCCGCAGCCTTGAGCAACTCGTCATATTGCTGTTCCGGATCCAGATCGCCCTCGGCCTGCTCCGCCATCCTGCGCCATGCCGCCAGTGATGCCTTCTTTTGCTGATCGAACATACGGGTATCTCCTGAGGGACTTACCCGGTAGAAAAAACAGCGCGACAGAGGTTCAGGGCAGACGACGGATGGACGGTTGATACGCAAAACCTTGTCGGAGTGAGCCTGCTCGCGATAGCGGTATATCGGTCAAATTAAATTTGAATGCTCCTCCGTCATCGCGAGCAGGCTCACTCCCACAGAAAAGCAAAATCCAAAGATCGCAGCCTTCGGCAGCTCCTTGTTGGATCGCGTACCACCTCAAGAACAGGTCGGCTGTCAGGCCGCCTTCGCGAGCAGGCTCGCTCCCACAAAAGCAAAGCAGCGCAGCTGCCCGCGGCGAAGCCGCCCCACTCAACAATGAGCGCAAGCTCGAGTGCTCTTGATCTTGATCCACCGGCGACGTCGGAAGGCTGAGTGGAGGGATTGATCCGGGCGTGGGAGCGCAGCGACCGTTCGACGAAGTCGAACACAGCGGAAGGAGGTGCAGCGAAGCAAACCGTAGCCGCTGCGCCCGGATCAGTCCCGTAGCGAAGGAACCCGAGCCTGCGAGGGCCGAACGTAGGAGCAAGCCTTTTCGGTTACCTTTTTGGCGTCTGAAAAAGGTGACTCGCCGTAAGGGCGAAACCGCCAACCGCCACACCGCAAAAAACGGATATTCACCCAAACCAACCAAAGCCTGGTCGGCCCAAAGGCCGCCAAGCCCCAAAAAAACCGCAAATGTCAAAACCGCTCCGCCACCCGCTTGTACGGATAATCCGGCTCCCGATACTTGCCCGGCTTCTGCCGTTTCGGCAACTCGACCTTGTCGCGCTCAACCTCCTCATAGGGGATGCGACTGAGCAGATCAGTGATGATGTTCAGCCGTGCACGACGTTTGTCGTTGGAATCGGCAACCCTCCACGGCGCCCAATCGGTATCGGTATGCTTGAACATCTCGTCCCGCGCCCGTGAGTAGTCATACCAGCGGCTGTAGGATTTCAGATCCATTGGTGTCAATTTCCAGGTCTTGCGCCCGTCATTGATTCGCGCTTCGAGCCGGCGGGTCTGTTCCTCCGGACTGACCTCAAGCCAGTACTTGAGCAGGATCACCCCCGAATCAACGATGGCGTTCTCCACCCAAGGAATCGACTTGAGAAACTTGTCGGCCTGCTCCTCGGTGCAAAAGCCCATGACCCGTTCGACACCGGCGCGGTTGTACCAACTGCGGTCGAAAATCACCACCTCGCCGCCCGCCGGCAGATGCGGCAGGTAGCGCTGCACATGCATCTGGCTCTTTTCGCGATCGGTTGGCGCCGGTAATGCCATCACGCGGAACACCCGTGGGCTGACGCGTTCGGTGATCGCCTTGATCACCCCGCCCTTGCCTGCACCGTCGCGCCCTTCGAAAACAATACACACCTTGACACCTTTGGCGATGACCCACTCCTGCAGCTTGACCAGTTCAATGTGCAGCTTGCGCAGCTGTTCCAGATAGTCCTTGTTTTTCAAGCGTGGACGTTCGATTGCCTTTGCAGGTTTCTTCTTGTCTTTCGCCATGAACCTGTCCTCGCGCTTCAACAGCCCGCTGAATTTGTTTATTGACCCGAAGGGCCTGATCCGTGAGGTTAGTTCACGCCCGGTTGTTTGCCATTGCCGGGCAAAAAAGCCTTGTCGCCATGTGTTTCCTGAGATTGTTCCGACGTCGCACTGTTCATTGCCCGATCCCCTGTTTGCTGGAGTTTTTTCGATGCCGTCGTCCAAATCATTGCCCACTGCCCTGCTCGGTCTGGCCCTGGCCTGCCCGGCGATGGCCGAGACCCAAGGTCTGGAGCTGGGGCAAGTGCTGATTTCGGCGGATCAGCGCAGTAGCAGCGATGCAGCGGTCGAAGAAGCGCGGCAACGCCTTGAGCAGGTTCCCGGCGGCACCAACGTGGTCGACATGCGCCAGCCGTTGCAGGGCCGCGTTGCCAGCAATCAGGATGTGCTCGCCTATCAGCCGGGGGTGTATGCGCAGTCGGCGGGCAACGAAGGCGTGAAAATTTCCATCCGTGGTTCAGGCATCAACCGCGCGCCCGGCGCCCACGCCTCGGGGCTGTACACGATGCTGGATGGCTTGCCCCTCACCGGCCCCGGCGGCACACCGTATGAATTGCTCGAGCCACTGTGGGTCGAGCATGTCGAAGTTCTGCGCGGCGCCAATGGCTTCGATCGCGGTGCGCTGGCGCTGGGCGGCGCTATCGATTACGTCAGCCACACCGGTTACACCGCGCCGAAACTGCAAGTGCGTTACGCCACCGGCAGCCATGGCTATCAGCAGCGCCAGGTCAGCTCCGGGCAAGTGCTGGGCGATTTCGATTATTACGTGTCCCTGACCGATGCCAACGCCGACGGCTATCAGGACCACACCGCCAGCGAGAGCAAAGGCATGATCGCCAACTTCGGCTATCGCTTCAACCCGAATCTGGAAACCCGCTTCTACTTTCGCTATCGCGAAACCGACAACGACCTCGCCGGTCGCGTGACCAAGCATTCCATCGAACACAGCCCACGGGCAGCCAATCCGGCGTATGTGGCCCGCGATGACAGCCGCAAGCAGCCCGGCAGTACCTTCATCGGCAACAAAACCACGTTCTACCTCGACGACGATTCGAGCATCCATACCGGCCTCGCCTACCACGACTACCCGATGGATCTGCGCGAAGGCCCGAACCGGTTGAAAGTGGCTTATACCGACGTCAGCGGCACCTTCGACTACAAGCGCCGCGACACGCTGTTCGGCATGGAAAGCCGCAGCAATGTCGGCCTGCGCGTGACCAAGCACCTGCCCAACGATGGCGCCAGCGAGTTCGTGCGCATCCCGAGTGGCAACACCGCCAGCTATGCCCCGGGCACGCGGATGCGCAACTTCACTTATCAGGGTTCGGACACCGTGCTGCATTTCGGCAATGACCTGGAAATTGCCGACGACCTCTGGCTGACCACCGGCCTCGCCGCCATTTACACCCGCCGCGAAAGCGCCGTGACCTATCCGCAGGGCGGCGGCAAAACCAGTCTCAGCGACTGGGACTATGCACCGCGCATCGGCCTGCGCTACCAGATCACCCCGGACGTGCAAGTGTTCGGCAACCTCAGCCGCTCCGTCGAAGCACCGCACCCGTGGTCGCTGATCTACAGCTCCAACGTGCGCTTCCCTGCCGGCAATGGCGCCGCCACCGGCACCCAGCGCGACCCGGTCGAACTGCAAAACCAGACTGCAACCACTCTGGAACTCGGTGGCCGGGGCGACAGCCATTTGGGCGAATGGAGCCTGGCCTGGTACTACGCGCAAGTTCGTCACGAACTGCTTTCGGTACTGCCGGACGCCAACGCCGTCACGCCATACGAACTCAACGCCAGCCCGACCGTGCACCAAGGCATCGAAGCCAGCCTCAACAGCCAACTCTGGACCGCCGCCGACGGCCGCCAGTTGAGCTTGCGCCAGGCCTACACCTTCAGCGACTTCCACTACCGCGACGACGAACGCTTCGGCGACAACCGCCTGCCGGGCCTGCCGATGCATTATTACCAGGGCGAACTGCGTTACGACTGGCCGCAGGGCTTCTTCGCCGCCGTGAATACGCAACTGGTGTCCAAAGTTGCCGTGGACTACGCCAACAGCTACTACGCCGACCCGTACGCCCTGTTCGGCGCCACGCTGGGCTACAACGCGCCGAAGGGCGACTGGCAAGGCTGGGTCGACATGCGCAACCTGACCGGCAAGCGTTATGCGGCAACGGTCACGCCGGGGTATGACGACAAAGGTCTGGATGCCGCGCGGTCGACCCCGGGTGAAGGGATGGGGGTTTATGTTGGGGTTTCGTGGAGTTTGCTATAAGACCCAACGCGAAATTCAAATGTGGGAGCGAGCCTGCTCGCGAAAGCGGTGTATCAGCCGTGAGTTATTTCAACTGACACGACGCCTTCGCGAGCAGGCTCGCTCCCACAGTTGGCTTTGTGGTGTTGGTTAGAACAACGCAGGGTTCGAATCTCTGGACGAGTATCATCGTGACAGCACGTCTCCTCGGACCGACCAGGTAATCATCGTTCTCCATTGAAAATAACGGACTGACCTCATGGATACTTCCCAAGAAAACCCTCTGGAAACATCGCTCCGGCTGGCCGCGGACGAACCCGCGCATCGCCCTGAGTTCTATCGCACCCTTCTGGACTCGACCCTCTACATCCTCGGCACCGCCGGTGCGGCGCAAGGTCATGTCAATCTCGAAGCCGGCAGCAACATCAGCATCGCCCATTGGCAGAAGCCCGATGGCACGCCAGTCATTCCGTTCTTCTCCTCACTGCCAACGCTGCAACAATCCATCGACAGCGAGCAGAGCTATGTAGAAATCCCTGCCCGATCATTGTTCGAAATCACGCTGGGCGCGCTGCTCTTTCTGAATCCTAAGTCGCCGTACGGCAAGGAATTCCTTCCGGATGAAGTGCAACGCCTGCTCTCAGGCGAAATCGGCCGGCCCGCCACGCAGCGTACCGTCGAAAAAGAAACCAACGTCTTGCTTGGACAGCCTTCGGACTACCCATCGACGATGGTCCATTCGCTCTCGCAATTGCTGGCCAAACACGCCAATGTGAAACGCGCATTCCTGGCGCTGATGCACGACCCCTCGATTGATGAAAAACCGCACTTGATCGTCGGCATCGAAGCGGATGGCGATATCGAACAGGTCATGCGCGAAGCCGGCAATGTCGCTGCGGACACAGCCCCCGATGGCGGACCAGTTGATTTTTGCCGCGTGCTGACGAGACAAGCCGGGCTGAGTGATTACTTCCTCAGGGAGACCAAACCGTTCTACGAACGCAAGTCACCGAGCAGGCTGCGTTCGTTATTTGGCTTTGGTTGACACGCCTGCATGCCGCTTGATCAGCAGGCCAGCGGTCGATTCTGATGAGCGTAACCTTGGATTCTCTCAACCCGCCCTCATAACAGTGGGTATCCCCACATCGTCTCGAGAGGAAGCACACACCATGACCACTCAAACCGAAACTGCCATTCTCGCCGGCGGCTGCTTCTGGGGCATGCAGGATCTGTTGCGCCGCTATCCGGGTGTGCTGAAAACCCGCGTCGGCTATACCGGCGGCGATGTGCCGAATGCGACCTATCGCAACCACGGCAACCACGCCGAAGCCATCGAGATTGAATTCGATCCGGCGGTAATCAGCTACCGGCAGATCCTCGAGTTCTTCTTCCAGATCCACGACCCGAGCACGCCCAACCGTCAAGGCAACGATCTTGGCCCGAGCTACCGGTCGGCGATCTACTACCTCAACGACGAGCAGCGTGCCGTCGCCGAAGACACCGCTGCCGATGTCGACGCCTCGAAGCTGTGGCCGGGCCGTGTGGTAACCGAAATCGAACCGGCCGGGCCGTTCTGGGAAGCGGAACCCGAGCATCAGGATTACCTGGAGCGGATTCCGAATGGCTACACTTGCCATTTCATCCGGCCTAACTGGAAACTGCCGAAGCGCGGTTGAAGAAACTGCTGGCGGGGTTCAATGCCCCGCCACCACCGAAGCTTCTACAGAGCGCGGGCCCGACTTGAAACCGTGGGCCCGGGCACCCCAGGCAATGGCGAAGGCGATAGCGACCAGTGCCAGCATGGCCCACGGAAATGAGGCAACGCCCCACTGATCGAGCAGCACGCCGCCGACGACACCGCTGCCAGCGATCGCGCTGTTCCACGCCACTACATTCAACGACAAGGCGACATCCGCTCCGTTGCCCGCCGCGTCAGCCAGCGCCGTTTGCAACAGCGTCGCCGCGCCGCCGAACGTCAAACCCCATACCGCCACGCCGAGATAAATCACCTCTGGGTTGCGTCCGCCAAAACCCAGCGCCACGCAGACCGCGGCAAAGGTCGCCAAACTCAGCAGAACAGTCGAGCGCAGCAGCGGCTCGACCAGCTTCGCCGTCAGCCATATCCCGACCAGCGCGGCGATGCCGAAGATCAACAACACCACATCCACCCGCTCGGCCATGCCCGCCGGCGCCACGAACGGAGCGATATAGGTGTAGAGAATGTTGTGCGCCAGCATCCAGCTGATCACCACTGCAAGCACAGGACGCACGCCCGGGGTAGTCAAGACTTTGCTCAGCGATAGGCGTTGATGGGCCGGCTGCGGCGGGTAGTCGGGCACTTTCACCAGCACCCAGACGATCAGTACCAAGGTCAGCGCCGACATCAGGCCGAATGTAGTGCGCCAACCGACCAGCCCACCGAGCCACGTACCCAGAGGCACGCCCAGCGACAGCGCAATCGGTGTGCCGACCATCGCCAGTGCCAACGCCTTGCCCTGCTGTTCGGGCTCAACCATGCGTCGCGCATAGCCGGCCAACAGACTCCATGCCAAACCCGCTGCAACCCCGGCGAAGAACCGCGCGACCAGCGTAACGCCGTAGTGCGACGACAGCGCGGTAATCGAATTGAACAGCAGGAAACCGACAATCGTCAGCAGCAGCACGTTGCGGCGCCGCCAGCCCCGGGTGGCGATGGTCATCGGGATCACCGCCAGTACGGAACCCAATGCGTACGCGGTAACCATTTGCCCGGCCATGGACGGCGAAATCGCCAGGCCTTCACTGATCAACGGCAACAGGCCCGCCGGCAGGGTTTCGGTGACGATGCAGATGAAGCCAGTCATGGCCAGCGCCAGCAAAGCGCCGATGGGCAGACCTTTTGGCGTAGCCGTTAACGTGATTGAAGGTGTCACTGGAAGCTCCTCGAAAAACCGACTCAGATTTAAATACCGATCGATCTAGATCCTGAGGGTGCATGCGCAGCGTTGTCAACAATTTCTGTATCGACTAGTCTTTATATTAAATCAATGAGGAGTCAGGTCATGGCGAGAACCGGTCGCCCCCGTCAGTTTGATCGCGACGACGCCGTCGATCAGGCTTTGCAACTGTTCTGGCAACACGGCTACGACGCGACATCGCTGGCCCAATTGAAGGCAGGCCTGGGTGGCGGTATCTCTGCACCTAGCTTCTACGCCGCGTTCGGTTCCAAGGAAGCGTTGTTCGATGAATGCGTGCAGCGTTATTTAACCACCTATGCGCAAGTCACCGAGTGCCTGTGGGACGACAGCCTGCCACCACGCCAGGCGATCGAGACCGCTTTGCGCCAGTCGGCACGCATGCAGTGCGACGACACACACCCCAAGGGCTGCATGGTTACCCTCGGCGTCATGAGCGCACCGAGCCCGGAAACCGCCCATGTGGCGCAAGCCCTGACCCACTCAAGGCAGCGCACCCGTGCCGGCATTCAAGCCTGCGTCGAACGCGCTGTGAATGCCGACGAGCTGGCCAGCGGCACAAGTGCGGCGGCGATGGCGACGGTATTCGACAGTTTCCTGCAGGGCATATCCATCCTCGCCAGAGACAACACCGCGCTGGATAACATTGATGCTGCTATCACTCAGGTCATGCAAACCTGGGACATTGCCGTCACGCGTAAGGCGGATTGATCAAATCACAAATGCACCGGTGCCACCGGCGCCGAACCCGGCTCCGGCACATCGACATTGACCTTCAGTGCAATCAGCAGCGCGGCCAGCAACATCAGAATTCCAGCCGCTACAAACACACCATGGATACCGCTGAAACTGAACACCGAACCGCCGGCGGCGGCGCCTGCGGCAATCGCCGACTGCACGGACGCCACAACCATGCCGCCTGCGCTTTCGGCCTGATCGGGTATCGAGCGCGCCACCCAGTTCGACCATGCGACCGGCACGCCACCGAAGGCCATCCCCCACAGCGCCAAGAGCAACGCCTGCCCGGTGACCGACGCCGGTAACCCGACCAACGCCAGAGCGGCAACACCCACCAACACCGGCATCAGCACCAGTGTTGCGCGTGGATTGCGCTGCAACAGCCAGCCGGCGAACAGCGTGCCGGCAAAGTTCGCCACGCCGAAACCAAGGAGCATCAGTGCCAGCGTCTGCGGGCCGACGCCGGTGGTGCTTTCCAGAAATGGCCTGATGTAGGTGAACAACGCAAAGTGACCGGTGTGCACCAATACACAGCCAAACATGCCAATAGCAATGCCCGGTCGCAGCAACACCTCAAGCACCGTGCGCAGGCGTGACGGACGATGCGGCGCCAGACTGGGTAGCGTGAACATTTGAAAGACCAGCGTCACCACGCCAACCGCCGCAGCTGCGAAAAACGCACTGCGCCAGCCAAACTGACCGCCGAGATAACTGCCCAATGGCACCGCCACCACGGTACCCACGGCGATCCCGCTGAAGATGATCGACAACGCGCGGGGCAGCAGTGCCGCCGGCACCAGGCGCATCGCCACAGCCGCCGCCATGCTCCAGAATCCGCCCAGAGCTATGCCCAAAAGGATGCGCATGATCAGCAATACTGCGAGGCTGGACGACAACGCGACCAGCAGATTCGATGCGATCATCAGTGCCGAGAAACCGAGCAAGACCAGGCGCCGATCAAGGCTGCGCGTCAACCCGGGCACCAGTAATCCGGCAAACAGCGCGACCACCGCAGTCACCGTCACCGCTTGCCCGGCCAGCGCTTCGCTGACGCCGAGATCGAGCGCCATCGGCGTCAGCAGGCTGGCCGGCAGATACTCCGCCGTGAGCAGACCAAACACGCCCATCGCCAGTGAAAACACCGCCATCCACGCAGGCACCAGCGGCTCCCCGTCAGTTCGCCCATCACCTACACGTTCATTCATTTCAAGACTCCCTCGGACATTTCGAGAGGGCAGTCTATTGGCGGCAAACCGGATGATCTATGATGCATAGTCTTGAACTTTTGATCGAAACCCCGAACATGAGCAGCACCGATCCCTTTTCACTGTCATCAGACCTGATCACTGAATTGCTGCGCAGCATGCGTTTGCGTGGCGTGCAATATCGTCGGATCCACGCTGGTCCGCCGTATGGTCTGGGTTTTAGCGACAAGTCCGGCCATGCGTATTTCCACTTCGTCGCCGCTGGATCGACGGTATTGCGACTGGAGGACGGCAGCCTGTACGAATTGTCGGCGGGCAATGCAGTGTTCATCGCCCACGGTGCCGCGCACCAGTTGCTGTCACACCCAAACGCCGAGGTGCAGGACATTGACAACGCCGTCGCCGCGCCACTCGGCGATACGGTCTGCGCTTTGCAGGTCGGTCACAGCGCCGATTCGCCCGATAGCGCCCTGCTCTTTAGTGGCTGTATGGAGTTCGAACTCGGCAGCCTGCAAGGCCTCGGTCGGCTGATGCCGGGTCTTATGCTGATCGACGCTGGCGGCCAGCGTTATCCGGGACTTATGCCAATCCTTGCGACCATGGAACGCGAAGTCAGCGCAGCGCGCATTGGCTTCGCCGGCATTCTCGCGCGCCTTGCCGACGTAGTGGCGGCAATGATTGTTCGCGGCTGGGTCGAATGCGCTTGCGGCAATGCCTCCGGTCTCGTCGCCGCCCTGCGCGACCCACGCTTGGCGCAGGCCTTGCTGGCCCTGCACCAACAACCGGGGCGCGACTGGAGCGTCGCCGAACTCGCAACGCTGTGCAACACCTCACGCTCGGTCTTCGCCGAACGCTTCCAGACCACCCTCGGCACCCCGCCGCTGCGCTACGCCACCGAACTGCGCATGCGCCTGGCCAGTCAGTGGCTGACGCTGGAAAGACTGCCAATCGAAGAAGTGGCGCAGCGCTTGGGCTACACCTCCCAAGCGGCGTTCAGTCGTGCGTTCAAGCGGATAACAGGAAGCTCACCGGGAGCGAGTCGGCGCCAGCGCGCACTATAAGAATTGCATTAACAGAGCGGCAATGAATCCGAGCCGCCCTCACCGCTGGATTTTGTCCAGCCCCGCGCCCACCCGCTCAGCAGCCTGCAAATCCCCACGCGCCTCCAACTCCTGCGCTACTTGCAGCAACTGCTCAACCGTCAATCCCACATTCAGACTGATCTTCAAATGCGACTCCAGTTGCGACTCCACCCCAGCCATTGCCGCCAGCGCGCCAACCGTCGCCAGTTCCCGATCCGTCCATGCCAGGTTGTCGCGGGCGAAGATGTCGCCGAACAAGTGCACTTTCAGGAACTGATCGATCGCCGGGGCGAATTCGAACAGTGGGCCGGACACTGGCGCGCCGACCAGGCGGGTCTGATTGTCGGTGCCCAGTTCGGTGAGCGCATATCCCGACGGAACCGGACCCGGCTCGCGTCCCGGCACGTCTTCGATGCCCCGCGCGGCGCGTTCCTGCAAAACCTTCATCAGCAATGACAAAGCGTTGAGGCTGCGCGGAAAACCGGCGTAAGCGTACAGCTGCACCAGAATTTCCTTGGTCTCGCTGATGCTCAGCCCGGCATCAAGACCACGATTGAGTGCGTCGTGCAAACGCGGCATGTCGCCGATTGCAGCGTTGGCGGCAATCGGGGCGATCGCCAGTTGTTTAGGCGTCAGAGGCTGTTCTTTCATGATCGGTTTCTCCGGTGATCGGGAAGGATTGGCGCAGAGGGGATTCACGCAGGCTGCACTGGCGAGGACCGCGCAGCCGAGGGCGACGATGCGAAGAAGGCGCTGATGATGCAGGGCTTTCAGGTTCATCAATGTGTCTCCTCACTACTCCAGAGTGAACGTCACCCGCACATCGCCGCGCCCCAAGACTTCGGCCGAGTCCTGCGGGCGTTCGATGCGGCCAAGACGCGAATAGCGGTAGGACGAATCGAAGGTTTTGTAGAAGACCACCAACGTATCGTCGCCATACAGAAGGAAATCGCCGCTGTGGATCGTGCCCGGCCGGTAGGGTTGGGTGGGCAATGGCGGCTGCACGGTGGCGTATTTTTCATTGCCGTGCAGGTCGGTCATCTCCAGGCTCAGCGGCAATCGCGTGCGCAATTGCCGCGTACTCGGGTTGTCATCCAGAGCAATGGCAAAACGCTGTTCTCCGACGGTCATCCACATCGTGCTGGCCTCCATAGCGGTCGGTGCAGACAGAGCAACGGGCAGCCATGCCATCAGTACGAATCCCTTCCAGCCGTTGGCAAAAAACCGCATCGCTTTGCTCCGTCGCGTTGAAAGTTACTTAAGGTTGCTCTTGAAGAACTGCGTCAGCTTGGCAAAAGGAATCAGCTCGACCCGGTCGTACAGATCGACATGGCCGGCATTCGGCACAATCACCAGTTCTTTAGGCTGCCCTGCCAAGCGAAAGGCCTCTTCGCTGAACTCACGGGAGTGCGCGTTGGCACCGGCAATAAACAACATCGGGCGCGGCGAGATGCTCTCGATATCGACGAATGGATAGAAGTTCATGAACTTGGTGTTGCTGCTCAGCGTCGGCCGCGTGGTCTGTTGCGGCGTCGAGCTGGCCGGGGTGAATTCGCCGCGCGGGGTGCGGTAGAAATCGAAGAATTCACGCTGGATAGGATGGGTGTCGGCCTTCAGTTCCAGCACCGTGCCGCCGGTGTATGCGACCTTGCCGCCAGTGAACTCGGCGTAACGCTGCTCGGCCGCTTGCGCAATGATCTGCTTGCGCTGCGCAAGGCTTTGCGAGTGCTTGAGGCCATCACGGTTGGCCGCGCCCATGTCGTACATGCTGACCGTGGCGATGGCTTTCATGCGTGGGTCGATTTTCGCCGCGCTGATCACGAAGCTGCCGCTACCGCAGATGCCCAACACGCCGATGCGCTCGCGGTCGATGAATGGCCGTGTGCCGAGGTAATCGACGGCCGCGCTGAAGTCTTCGGCATACATGTCCGGCAGCACCGCGTTGCGCGGCGCGCCTTCGCTTTCGCCCCAGAACGACAGATCCAGCGACAAGGTGACAAAACCCTGCTCCGCCAGTTTCTGTGCGTACAGATTGGAGCTCTGCTCCTTCACCGCGCCCATCGGATGGCCAACGATAATCGCCGCGCTGCGCGCTGCCGGGTCGAGTCCTTTAGGGACAAACAGGTTGCCGACCACGGTGAGTTGATATTGATTTTTGAAGCTGACCTTCTGCACGGTCACCTTATCGCTTTTGAAGAAATTGTCGGCACCGTGGGACATGTCAGCTCCGAATGCAGTAAATGAACTCAGGAGAAACCCGAGCAGTATGAACAGTCGTTTCATGGGGGCGTCCTTGATCGAGAAGCCAGGCGTGGCCGGGATGAAGGTATTGTTGCGCAGGCTCGAGGCTTTGATTAGCTAATGAGTGCTTAATGCGGTTATAAACACTGCTAATCAATAAACCTGAGCATTGCGCCATGGCCAAACCCAATTTCAACGACCTGCTCGCCTTCGTCACCGTTGCCCGCAGCGGCAGCTTCACCCGCGCGGCGGTGCAACTGGGCGTGACGCAATCGGCGGTGAGCCAGGTAGTCTCGGCGCTGGAAGCGCGTCTGAAAATTCGCCTGTTGACCCGCACCACGCGCAGCGTGTCACTGACGGCGGCCGGCGAACGTTTGCTGCACACCGTGGGTCATCGTTTCGATGAGATCGAAGCCGAGCTGGACGCTCTCACCGAGTTGCGCGACAAGCCTGCCGGTACGGTGCGCATCACCTGCGGCGACAACATCATCAAGACCACTCTGCTGCCCAAGCTGACGCCACTATTGCTGCAATACCCGGACATCAAGGTCGAGTTCGATATCAACTACGGTTTCCGCGACATCGTTGCCGACCGCTTCGATGCCGGCGTGCGTTTCAGCGATACCGTCGCCCAGGACATGATCGCCGTACCGATCGGCCCGCCGCTGCGCATGGCCGTCGTCGCCTCGCCCGACTACTTTGCCCGGCACCCCGCCCCGCAACATCCGCGCGAGCTGGCGGCGCACCGCTGCATCGACATTCGCTTCCCGACCTACGACGGTGTCGATGCCTGGGAATTCGAGCGGCAGGGCAAAAAGCTGAAAGTGCGGGTCGACGGCCAACTGGTGTTCAACTCCACCGTGCACATCGCCGACGCCGCTGTGAACGGGTTAGGGATTGCCTACCTGCCTGAAGACGAGTTCGGTGCGCATCTGGCCGAAGGGCGTTTGGTCAGAGTGCTGGAAGACTGGTGCGAACCGTTCGGTGGCTTCCACCTCTACTACCCCAGCCGCCGCCAACCGTCGCCGGCGTTTTCTCTGGTGGTGGATGCGTTGCGCGTGGATCCAGCCCCATTGTAGGAGCGGGCCTGCTCGCGATAGCGTCGGCACATCCAACAGAGTAAGTGCCAGATCCAGCGCTTTCGCGAGCAGGCTCGCTCCCACATGGGATTTGTGAATCGATTGATTTCCGGGATGTGACGCAAATCCCTGTGGGAGCGAGCCTGCTCGCGAAAGCGCCAGACCAGGCACATCATCTCTGCATGCCAGCCCCGCGCCCCCCTCACAACTTCGACACGTCCCCGGTCGCCTCGGCAATCGTCGCCAAGGTTTCCTCCATGCTGGCGATGTCTTCTTGCAGCTTTTGAAACACCAGATCCAACGACTCGGGAGCGTCCACGGTCTGATGGCCACGCAGCGACTCGACGCTAGCGCTCTCCACGTGCTGGAGAATGTCGACACTCTCTCGCAGTGCCAACAGCTGATCGAAGATCGCGACAATCTGCGCCTGGCTGCGGGTACTCATCATTTCCACCCAAGCCTGGCAATGATTTCACGGCGATACGGCGTGTCGATCTGCGCCGGCACCTGTTCGATATAGTCGCGCGCTTGTTCGTGCGCTGCGCCGCTCAACCCGGCCAGATAAGAAACTGCGTCGTCGACATTCGGCACCAGGCCTTCGATGTTCTTGAATCTGCCGGGCAGCGCCGTCCAGATCACCGCATCGAGTTGCCGAGGAATTGCCCATTCAGCAAGCACGCCCATCGCCGAGGGACCGACGGTGAAGCTGCCGATGCCATCCTCCCTGCCCTCCGGCACGCCTTCTCGAATACGCAGGAGTTCACGGGCCTGATCGAGATCGGTCACGTCGAGGACCGACCACAGCACTTTGCACGGCGGCGCGTTCGCGCTTATGGCTGTAGTCAACTCGCCAGTGTCACTGACGCGAACGAAGTCGATCGGTACCTGCGGCCCGTCGGCAAACCACTCGCTGGCCAGCGGCAAGCCGTCCGACTTCCAGATCAGCGAGCCCCATCCCAGACATGCAATGACCATAAATCAGACCCTTCTGAAGAAACGATGAACACAGAAAAGAACAGCCTGCTCAGCCTTTGGTTTTTCGCGGGTCGGCTGCGCGCGGAAAGGTGCGTTCTTCCTGGATCGTCCCGTCTTCTTTATGGATTTTCAGCGAGGCGGTTTTGTCTTGGAGGTAGTCGCTGGCGATCTGGGTGATCTCGGCTTTGGTTGCAGCCGTTTTCGACGCACGCTGCGCGCCCTCTTTGACCAGTTCCCAGCGCTGCTGGTTTTTGTTGATGTGGTAGTTATCCATTCCTTCGCCTCTGACGTGAATATGTGACCGGTAATGGATTGACCTTGGCCGGTTCAGAGAGTTTGAAAGAATTGAGCCCGACTCAATACGCGAATTCGTGCCCCAATTCGCTCTCCATCCACGCCAGAAAGCGCCTGACCCGTGGAAAGCTCGAATGCGCTTTGGGGAATACCAGATGGTGCGCAGCCACCGCAGCACTCAGAGATTCAGGCGCTACTTCAACCAGCGTGCCCGCGGCCAGATACTTTTGCGCCAGCAATGTGCTTTCCAGTGCGAAACCCAAGCCATGACTCGCGGCTTCCAGCGACATGTATGAACGATCGAAGCTCAATGCGTAAGGCCGTTCCGGACGCGCCAGACCATGCTGGGCAAACCATTGCGGCCATTTGAGCAGAGTGGCTTCCGACAGAATCAGATCGCACTCCAGCAGATCCGACGCGCCGCGTACCGGGCGTTGCGCGAGCAGTTTCGGTGAGGTCAGCACCGCGAACGTCTCGTTCCTGACCGTGCGCACCTCATAGCTTGGCCAGTTCGGCAGACCATGGCGGATATCGACGTCGATCTTGTCGCGACTGAAGTGCAGCGATTCATAGGAGCACGACAGGTTGATCTGAATGTCCGGATGACTGGCGCGAAACGCTTCCAGGCGCGGCATCAGCCAGAGCAGGCCGAAGCTTGGCGATGAGTGCAAGCGCAGGCAATCGAGGCTGACATCGCTGGCCGCACGCTCGGTGGCAACGGCGAGGCTGTGCAGAATCCCGGAGACTTCCTTGAGGTACTGCTCGCCGACCGGCGTCAGCGAGACGCCCCGAGCAGCGCGAACGAATAATTGCCGGCCGATCATCCCTTCCAGTTTCGCCAGTTGATGGCTGACTGCCGAGGGTGTCAGGTCCAGCACTTCTGCTGCCCTGGCGACGTTGCCGAAGCGCGCGGTTTGTTCGAAGGCCTGAATTGCTTTCAGCGGTGGCAGGATGATCGATGCCTCAGTGTCAGAGCGCATGGGGACTCCGTGGTGATTTCTTGTGATGTACGGACCGGTTTCATTCAAGCATTTGCGAAACGGCCTGACGAGTGCTGAATTTTTTTCAGCATTGAGTGACTTCCGCGTTATTGCTCACGCTCGCCCCGGAGGACAAGCTGAGTCATCGGTTACTTACACACCGACCCAATAAAAACAATTCGAGGGAATCCTCCATGCTTCTTCAAGGCAAAGTCGCAATCATTACCGGTGCCGCATCTGCCCGTGGCATTGGCCGCGCTACCGCCAGCACATTTGCGCAACACGGCGCTCGCGTGGTCATCCTCGATCTGGATGCATCCGCAGCACGTGACGCCGCCGCAGCACTGGGCGAAGGTCATCTGGGCCTGGCGGCCAACGTGGCCGACGAAGCGCAGGTTCAGCAAGCCGTCGCCACCATCATCGAGCACTTCGGGCGCATCGATATTCTCGTCAACAACGCCGGCATCACCCAGCCACTGAAGACTCTGGATATTCGCCCTTCGGACTACGACAAGGTGCTGGACGTCAGCCTGCGCGGCACTTTGCTCATGTCCCAGGCGGTGATTCCGCTGATGCGCCAACAGTCTTCCGGCAGCATCGTCTGCATGTCGTCGGTGTCGGCCCAGCGCGGCGGCGGCATCTTCGGCGGCCCGCATTACAGCGCGGCCAAGGCCGGTGTGCTGGGGCTGGGCAAGGCCATGGCGCGGGAATTGGGGCCGGACAATATCCGCGTCAACTCCATCGCTCCCGGCCTTATTCACACCGACATCACCGGCGGCCTGATGCAGGATGAACGCCGCCACGCCATCATCGAAGGCATTCCGCTCGGGCGCCTGGGTCAAGCGCAGGACGTCGCCAACGCCGCGCTGTTTCTGGCCAGCGACCTGTCCGCTTATCTGACCGGCATCACCCTCGATGTGAACGGCGGCATGCTGATTCACTGAGTAACTCTGGGCGGGCCTGCGTGACCCGTGCGGTTCTGGATCGATGACGCAGCCGGGCCTGATGGCCTGGCGGTCAATAAAAACAAGAGATCAGACCATGACTACCCTGTCGCTCGAAGCGGTTTCGACCGTGCGTTCTTCTGCCTATCGCAAAACGGCATGGCGGCTGATGCCGTTCCTGATGCTGTGCTACCTGTGCGCCTATCTGGACCGGGTCAACGTCGGTTTCGCCAAGCTGCAAATGATGAACGATCTGGCCCTCAGCGAAACGGTCTACGGACTGGGCGCGGGGGTGTTTTTCATCGGCTATTTCCTCTGCGAAGTGCCCAGCAACATTATCCTGCACAAGGTCGGCGCGCGAGTGTGGATTGCGCGGATCATGATCACCTGGGGCATCGTCTCGGCGCTGTTCGCCTTCGTCGAAACCGCCTGGCAGTTCTATGCCCTACGCTTTCTGCTGGGGATTGCTGAAGCCGGCCTGGCGCCGGGCCTGCTGCTCTACCTCACCTACTGGTTTCCGTCCTATCGGCGAGCGCGCATGACCGTGTTGTGGTTTATCGCCATTCCGCTGTCAGGCATGGTCGGAGGCCCGCTGTCGGGCTGGATCATGAACCACTTTGCCGGTGTGCACGGCTGGGCCGGCTGGCAATGGATGTTCGTTCTCGAGGCGGTGCCCACCGTGGTCGTCGGCCTGCTGGTGCTGAGTTATCTGAAGGACGGCGTGCATCAGGCGACCTGGCTCAATGACGAGGAAAAAGCCTTGATCACTCGTGAGCTGGCCGAAGACGACCAGCAAAAGGTCACCCACGCCTCGGTCGGCGAGTTCATTCGCGACCGGCGCTTGTGGCTGCTGGCGGCGATCTACTTCTGTGTGGTCATGGGCCAATATGCGATCACCTTCTGGCTGCCGACACTGGTACGTAATGCAGGGGTTTCCGACCCGCTGCACATCGGTTTCCTGACTAGCCTGCCCTATCTGTGCGCCATCGCCGCCATGCTCTTGGTCGGCCGCAGTGGCGACAAACATCGCGAGCGCCGCTGGCACCTGATCGTGCCGATGATCGCCGGTGCGATCGGCTTGAGCCTGGCAGCAATGATGGGCGGCAATCCGACCTTGTCGATCCTCAGCCTGTGCCTGGCCGCCTCCGGCATTCTGTCCGCCACCTCGTTGTTCTGGATGCTGCCCACCACGCTGCTCGGCGGGGTGTCTGCGGCGGCCGGCATCGCCGCGGTCAACAGCTTCGCCAACCTCGCCGGGTTCTGCTCGCCTTATCTGATCGGCTGGATCACCACCCTGACCGGTTCCAGTGCCATCGGCATGTACCTGATTACCGGCGTGCTGTTCCTCGGCGCGAGCCTGGTCCTGCGTATTCCTGCCGCTTTGGTCAATCGTTGAGTCAACGGAGTTTCATCATGACGACTAATCTTGCACACGCTGCATCGCTGAGCCTGACCCAGCGCGCGCACAACATTCGCCGCCATGCACTGCGCATGGGCCAGGTTCAGGGCCAGGGCTATGTGGGCCAGGCCCTCGGCGCGGCTGACCTGCTGGCGGTGTCTTACTTTCATGCGCTGAACCATCGCCCGACAGATCCCGAATGGGAGCAGCGCGATCGCTTCTATCTCTCCATCGGCCACTACGCCATCGCGCTGTACGCAGCGCTGATCGAAGCCGAGATCATTCCGCTCGACGAGCTGGAAACCTACGGTTCGGATGACAGCCGCCTGCCGATGTCGGGCATGGCCGCCTACACGCCGGGGATGGAAATCACCGGCGGCTCGCTGGGTCAGGGCCTGGGTATCGCGGTCGGTGCCTGCCTGGGCCTCAAGCGCAAAGGCTCGACCTCGTTCGTTTACAACCTGCTGTCCGATGGCGAACTCAATGAAGGCTCGACCTGGGAAGCGGTGATGTCGGCTTCGCACTGGCAGCTCGACAATCTAATCGCCATCGTCGACGTGAATAACCAGCAGGCCGACGGTTACTCCAGCGAGATTCTCTCGTTCGAACCCATCGTTGATCGCTGGCAAGCCTTTGGCTGGTTCACCCAGCGCGTCGACGGCAATGACCTCGACGCCCTGGTCGCTGCATTCGATGCCGCGCGCAATCACCCCGGCGGGCAACCGCGCGTGATCATCTGCGACACGAAAATGGGCAAAGGCGTGCCGTTTCTGGAGAACCGGGAAAAGACCCACTTCATTCGCGTCGAAGAGCACGAATGGGACCTGGCACTGAGCAACCTTGAAGAAGGAAAAGACCAATGAGCAACGCCGCCAACACTGCGCCTTCGACTGCTACTGGCGCGCCGGTGAAAAAGCGCCTGACCACCTCGGCGATGATTGCCTCGATTGCTTCCGAGGGCCAGGCGACCCGCTCGGCACCGTTCGGCCATGCGCTCGCAGCGCTGGCAGATCAGCGCGCGGACATCGTCGGTCTCTCTGCGGACCTGTCCAAGTACACCGACCTGCACATTTTCGCCAAGGCGCATCCGGAGCGTTTCTATCAGATGGGCATGGCCGAACAGTTGCTGATGAGCGCTGCGGCGGGAATGGCGCGTGAGGGTTTCGTACCCTTCGCCACCACCTACGCGGTGTTCGCCTCGCGGCGTGCTTACGACTTCATCTGCATGGCCATCGCCGAGGAAAACCTCAACGTCAAAATCGTCTGCGGCCTGCCCGGCCTCACCACGGGTTACGGGCCGAGCCACCAGGCCACCGATGATCTGGCTATTTTCCGCGCCATGCCCAATCTGATGATTGTCGACCCGTGCGATGCGCTGGAAATCGAACAGGCCGTGCCCGCCATCGCCGCTCACCAAGGCCCGGTCTACATGCGTTTGCTGCGCGGCAATGTGCCGTTGGTGCTGGACGAGTACGGTTATAAATTCGAGATCGGCAAGGCCAAGACACTGCGCACGGGCAACGACGTGCTGATCATCTCCACCGGGCTGATGACCATGCGCTCGCTGGAAGCGGCCAAGCAATTGCAGGCCGACGGCATTGATGTGGCCGTGCTGCACGTGCCGACCATCAAGCCGCTGGATGAGCAAACCATTCTCGCCGAAGCACGCAAATCCGGGCGTCTGGTGGTCACAGCCGAGAACAGCTCGATCATCGGCGGTTTGGGTGAGGCGGTTGCCGGGTTGTTGTTGCGCAATGGCGTGACGCCCACCTTCAGACAGATCGCGTTGCCCGACGCGTTCCTTGACGCCGGCGCCCTGCCGACGCTGCATGATCGCTACGGCATCTCGACGCCGGCTGTGTGTGCGCAGATCAAAGCCTGGCTGTAACTCCACCGTGAGCGGCGCCTCCATCCGAGGCGCTCGTTCATTCGAAAACAGGAGGCAGAACGTGAAAGCACATGAACTGCTGGATCCCGACTTCAAAAGCTTTTTAACCCCCGGCGCTGAAGACTGGACGTTGGAAACGCTGCCCGCGATCAGGGAGCGTGTTCACGCGACATTCAAATCCCGAGAACAAGCGCTCGGAGAAAACCTATGGACCAAGGCCCACGACGGTGAGGATTTGCGCCTGTGTCTTTACCGGCCCACCGCCGCAGCAGCGGACGGTAATTTAGCGGTGATCCTGTACATCCACGGTGGAGGTTTCGTCCTCGGTTGCCCCGAAATGGCCGATGACTATCTGGCTGACCTCGCCGAAGCACTCAAGGCGATCATCGTCGCCGTCGATTACCGTCTCGCGCCAGAGCACCCCTTCCCTGTCCCTCTGGAGGACTGCTACACGGCCCTCGGCTGGGTTTTCGCCCACCGGCAAACGCTCAACATCGACGCCGACAAAGTAATCGTCATGGGCCACAGTGCCGGCGCCGGGCTGGCAGCAGCGCTGGCCATTGTGGCGCGGGATCGCGGCGAGTATTCCATCGCCAGTCAGGTGCTGGTTTATCCGATGCTCGATCACCGTTCGGGCAGCGCAGCCTCGCCTCAGCAGAACAGCACGACCGGCGTGATTGGCTGGCCAGCGCAAGCCAACCAGTTCTGCTGGGATTGCCTGCGCGCTGACCAAGCGCTGGATGATCTGCCAATTGGCTGGTTTTCGCCGGCCCTGCAAGACGATCTGCGTGACTTGCCACCGACGTTTCTGGCCGTCGGCGCGCTGGATCTGTTTCTGGAAGAGGACGTGGCATTTGCCCTGCGTCTGTCCCGCGCCGGGGTTGCCGTCGAACTGCATGTCTACCCTGGGGCGCCGCATATGTTTGATCAGTGCCCCGGCAGTGTTAGCGATCAGTCTGCGCTGGATATCGTCCGATCACTTCGGCGATCGATAGCTAGCGCATTAACTGCTGAGGGATAGAAAGAACAGCTGAAACGGTACAACGGGATTTCTTATACAAAGCCTTTCCCCCCTCCCACGCTTATTGATTAATACCTTCGCAGACAGGCAACTGCGGAGTGTGGCCTGCGCTTTGAGAAATTCAATATCGCTTAGCCATCACCCTCGGCGATTCCGCCCGGACCTTTTCCAGCGTTCTGTTGCACAATGTCGAAAACGACACATTTTGTTGCACCCAAAAACCGCTTGGATCCAACGACCCGACAAATGGTAACGACATAAATAGACCCTATTTTCAAATAGATAAACGCGGGCAAATCGCCCATCCATGCGCTCGTCAAAAATCAGGCAGCCTCATCTGACACTCCCTATCTATGGTTTTAAAACCATCCGTGGACGTCCGCCCCACCCATTTACAGGGAGTAGTAATGGACAACATCGTCATTGCCGACAAAGCCAATTCTCAGCTCACTGCCCAGAACTGGGGCAATGTTCAGCTCAGTCAGCCTTCAGTTGTACAAATGCCGGTTCGGCCCGATCAATTGGCGTCGACCAGTCGCAGCGGTCAGGATTTGATCGTCAATCTGAAGTCTGGCGAGCAAATCAAAATCTCCAATTTCTTCGTCACCAGCCCTGACGGCGTGCCCAATGACATTGTCTTTCAGGGTGACGACGCGACGCTGTGGCAGGCGCGCTACAGCGCCGAGCCGTTCAATGGCTTTACCTTTGACGAAATCAATTCGCTGGACGAGCTGATCGCTGGCGTCGGAGTGGTGGATGGCGCGACGCCGGCATGGGCGATTGCCGGGCTTGGCCTGTTGGGCGCGGGTGGTGCGGCGGCCGCTGCCGGCGGAAGTGGGGGCGGCGGCGGCCGCCGCACCACCCGCGCCCAACAGGCC